>NZ_JACBZI010000001.1:1347500-1702500 GCF_013408145.1 Nocardioides marinus | reverse complement strand
GTGGCGGCCCACGCCGGGAGGAACAGCGAGATGCCCGCGCGCCGGGCGATCTCGTCGAAGACCTCCCACTCCTGGCGCGCCTCGCCGGCCGGCTCGAGCACGGCCGGCGTGTGCTGGACGTGCGGCCAGGGGCTGGACGCCACGATCGCGAACGGCACGTCCTCGCGCTCCAGCCAGGTCGTCGCGGGCAGGACGTAGTCGGCGTGCCGGTTGGTCTCGTTGACGTAGAGGTCGAGCGCGACCATCAGGTCCAGCTGCTCCAGCGCCGCCGCGAGGCCGGGTCCGTCGACGCTGCTCAGCACCGGGTTGCCGGCCAGCACGAAGAGCGCCCGCAGCTGCCCCTCGCCTGGCGTGGTGATCTCGTCGGCCATGATCGCCGCCGGCCAGGTGCCCATCACGTCGGGGAACCCGCCGATCCGGCTGCGCTGCGCGTCGTAGGTCAGCCGGCCGGCTCTCTCGGCGGTCTCCTCGAACGGCACCACGGCCTGGCCGAGCAGCACCCCGCCCTCGCGGTCGAGGTTGCCGGTCACCAGCGCGAGCGCGTCGATCAGGACGCTCACCAGCGTGGCGTGCTGCCCCAGGCAGGTGCCGGTGCGGCCGTAGACGGCGGCGCGGGGCGCGGCGGCCAGGTCGCGGGCGAGCGCTCGGACGACGCCCGGCTCGATCCCTGTCCGTGTGGCCGTGGCCTCAGGGGTGAAGGGAGCCACGGCCGCGAGCAGCGTCTCGGCTCCCACCGCCTGTCGGGCGACGGCCTCCCCGTCGACCAGACCCTCCTCGTCGAGCACCTGGATCAGCGAGGCCAGGAGATACGCGTCGCCGTCGGGCTCGATCGAGACGTGCTCGAACGCCCTGGCGGTCTCGCTGCGCCGCGGGTCGACCACGACCACGCGGCCGCCGCCGGCCACGATGGCCGACAGGTGCTCCTTCACGCGCGGAGCACGCACCCCGCTGGCCCGCGAGACCAGCGGGTTGGCGCCGAGCACCAGCAGCAGGTCGGTACCCCGCAGGTCGGGGAACGGCACCTGCGAGATCGACCCGTAGAGCAGCTTGCTGGCGACGTACCGGCTGTTGATGTCCTGGCTGCCCACGGAGTACTGGTGGCCGGTGCCGAGCGCGCTCATCAGCGCGCCCGCCCACAGGGTGCCGGTGATGTTGAAGCCGACCGGGTTGCCGAAGAACTGTCCGACAGAGCCGCCGCCGTGGGTGTCGACCAGGGTCCGCAGGCGTGCGGCGATGTCGTCGAGCGCCTCCTCCCAGGAGACCTGCTCGAAGTCACCGGGCGCCCCGCCGGGCACCCGCCGCAGCGGGTGCAGCACCCGATCGGGGTCGTGCTGGACCTCGGGGAAGGCCAGCCCCTTGGGACAGGCGTAGCCCCGGCTGAGCGGGTGCTCGTCGTCGGCTCTGAGCGACACCAGCCGCCCGTCCTCGACGGTGGCGACCATCCCGCACAGGGGCTCGCAGAGGCGGCAGTAGGTGGACACGGTGGTCTGGGTCACCCGGACATGGTGGAACACGTTCTAGTCCTGCGCCTAGTGTTCGGCGCATGGTCCTGCAGATCGATGACGACAACCGGGTGCGCACGCTGACCCTCGACCGGCCCGAGGCGCTCAACGCCTTCAACATCGCGTTGTACGACGCCACGGCGCGTGCCCTGCGCGAGGCCGCCGAGGATCCCGGGGTCGCGGTGGTGCTGCTCACCGGCAACGGTCGCGGGTTCAGCGCGGGCACCGACCTGCTCGAGATGGCCCGGATCGCGGCGGACCCCGACTTCGACCAGGGCGAGGGCGGCTTCACCAACCTCGTCGACGCCCTCGTGGACTTCCCCAAGCCGCTCGTCATCGCCGTCAACGGGGTGGGCCTGGGCATCGGCTGCACGATCCTGGGTTTCGCCGACGTGGCGTTCATGTCCACGACCGCGAGGCTGAAGTGCCCGTTCACGAGCCTGGGCGTGGCACCCGAGGCCGCCTCGTCCTACCTGTTGCCGCTCCTGCTCGGACGGCAGGCCGCGTCGTGGCTGCTGATGTCCGCGGAGTGGTTCGGCGCCGAGGAGGCACGGGAGATGGGGCTGGTGCGCGGCGTCTGCGAGCCCGACGACCTGCTGCCGACGGCGCGACGCCACGCGGGGCTGCTCGCCACCAAGCCGATCTCCAGCCTGGTCGCCGTCAAGCGCACCATCATCGAGCCGCTGCGCGCGGGGATCGACGCGGCCCGGGAGCGGGAGAACGCGGCCTTCGCCGCGCTGATGGGTGGCCCGGCGAACACCGAGGCGCTGGCCGCGTTCGCCGAGGGCAGGGAGGCCGACTTCACCTCCCTGCCACCCGGCTGGTGACGCTGGGCCCGACGGGTCAGCGCGGCTCGGAGATCGTCACGTCGAACGACGCGCCACCGCCGTACAGCAGCAGGAAGCCGACGTAGGCCGCACCGGCCGGGATCGGGGCCGTCTCACCGAACAGCGCGAACCCGCCGGTGAGCGGCTGGCAGTCCTTGTCGTAGGCGTAGGTCAGGAACTCGCCGATCGGGACGCTGCCCTCGTAGGTGACCGCGTGCAGGCCGTCACCGGCGCCCTCGGGCAGCTTCGTGAACCACGCGTCGATGCCGTTGCCCACCGGGACGGCACCGCACGATCCGGTCCAGGTCAGCTCGGTGGCGCCCGGACGGTAGGGGTCCAGGCCCAGCAGGGAGCCCTGGGCGATGTTGCCGACCGCGACCGAGCCCTGGGTGGTGACGGGCTTGTCGGGCTTGGGCTGCTTGGGCTTGATGCCCGTGGCCTTCCCGAAGGCCTGCACCTCGGCGACGATCGCGGTGTTGCCGTACGCCGCGGTGTCGCCGAAGACCTTGTTCGGGACGACCCGGACGAAGTTCGCCTTCGTCTTCTTCTTCAGCTTGAAGGTCTTCATCATCATGTCCGCGACGGTCGGCCGCGGGTCCTTGAAGGAGAACGTCGCGACCTGGGCGGTCTTCCACTTCTTGCCGTCCATGGACGTCTGCACGCTCACCTGCTTCGCGGCGGCGAAGCGCGGCATGCCGACCGGCTTGACGACGCTGACGTTGACGGTGTCGATCACCGACCTCTTGGCCAGCTCCACCACCGTGGTGGCGGGCTTGCCCTCGTTGTAGACGGTGTCGACCTCCTCGGTGCGCCAGGCGGTGGCCTCGGTGTCGTCGAAGGCGTTGGTGGCCGGGAGCGCGTCGCTCTGGCTGGAGGTGCTCACGACCTTGGCGCCCGAGGACTCCGAGAGCAGGTTGGGGCGGAGCTTCACCGTGCGACTGACGGAGCGGCCCTTCGGCACCGTCACCTTCAGGCGCTGGATGCCGAAGCCCGGGGCCTGCAGGGTCAGGGTGTGGGAACCGCCGGCCATCGGCGCGGAGGCCAGGCCCTTGGCGTTGGTCGTCGTGATGGGGGTGGCGCGCCCCTCGAACAGGCCGCCGAGGACGCGCACGCCCTTGACGGGGCCACCGGCGGAGGCGTTGACGACCTCGAGCGTGAGCCTGCCGTTCTGCTTCTTGTCCAGCACGTCGAAGCCGGGCACCGGGTCGGTGTCGGCGCCATCCACGGTGGAGGCCGAGGCACCGAAGCCCCGCTCGGCGAACGCGGCCCAGATGAGGTCGGTGTACTTCTTGCCGTACCGCAGCTCACCGGCGGTGAGGATCGCGTCACGCATGTCCAGCATGCTCGGCGAGGGCGGGCTGATCGGCATCGCGTCCATCACGAGGTGCTGGGCGATGTCGGAGGCCTTGCGGTGGTTGCCACCCACGCTTCGGAGGATGCGGGTGCGCAGTGTCCACAGCGTCGCGGTCCAGATCTCCCCGTCGGAGTGCACCTCCGGGCCGGACAGGTCGTAGCCGTAGTCGCCGTAGGTGGCCGGGCTCTTGGCGTAGTTCCAGTTGCGGATCCCCCGGTCGGGGTCACCGACGTACGGCGCGGTGACCGCCGTCCGGGTCAGGTTGCGACGGAACAGGTCGTTCATCGCGAAGAAGTCGCCCCAGCCCTCGCCCATGGCACCGGACTGCTCCGAGCCGAGCGAGCCCAGACCCCCGCCTCCGACGTAGCGGTTGGTCAGTCCGTGCGCGTACTCGTGCTCGATGATCGAGGCGTCGAAGTCGCCGTCGCGGGCCGGGGCCTCGAAGACGTCGTCCACGAACTCCCACAGGTACATGTTGGTGAAGCCGGGGATGCCGTCGGGCAGGGTCAGCATGTTGGCGTTGTTGCGACCCAGGGGCAGCACCGCCGCGGTGAGGTTGAGGGCACCGGACTGGGCGCCGCCCATGATCGGGTCCCCACCCAGCGGCAGCGCCCCGGAGGACGGGTCGTTGATCAGCTGGAAGTTGCCGCCGGTCTCGGTGAAGCCGAACTCGTAGTACGTGTCGTGGATCCGGTTGTGGTGGTAGAAGAGGTTGGTGGCCGCCGCGTTGGCGTCGGCGACGAACGAGCCGGTCGCGCCGTTGCTGGAGCCCCAGCTGTCGGGGAACTCGTAGTTGAACTCCGACGTCGGGCTGATCGGCCGGTTGTACTGGTCGGCCGCGACCAGCGGGACGGTCCAGGCGATCGCCGCGTTCGCGTTGTTCCCCAGCGTGGTCGGCCCGGGGATGCCCGCGGCGCCGGTCGGGTCGACCCAGCCGCCGGGGCTGGCCTTGGTGGCGTCGAAGCTCTTGACGACCGGCTTGCCGCCCTTCTTGGCGCCCGGGTAGTTCTCGTAGACCGTGCCCTCGGAGTGCTGGACCAGGCTCTTGCGCAGCAGCGGCTTGCCGGTCTGCGCGTCGACGATGACGGCGTACGCCTCGTCCATGCTCTTCACGACCAGGGTCGCGAACGCGGCGCGGCCACCGGCGGCGGTCGGGAAGGCGATCCGGCGGACCCACTGGGTGGAGACCAGGCCGCCGGCCTTGAAGACCTCGTAGCCGCCCTGGGTGTCACCGGTCGGCACGGCCGTCCAGCTCTTCAGGTCGGGGCCGAGGCTGCGGATCGTGCGCTGCAGGGCCTGGCCGGCCGAGAGGTCGAAGGAGCCCTGCAGGCGGGTCGCGCGGACGGGGTCGCCGGCGTAGCTGACGACCCGGCCCTGCTTGTCGATCACCACCGTGAGGATCGCGCCGAAGCCGGAGGTGATGCCACCGAAGGTCTGGACGAAGCTCACGACCCGGGCGTGGATCTTCGGCAGCTCGTGGTCGCGCACGACCTCGAGCGAGTCGATGTCACGGGCGGACAGGCCGAACGCCGCGGCGTGGTCGGCGAGCCAGCCGCGGGCCAGGTCGACCGGCTCCTGGCTGCTCGGGCCCGAGAGGAACCCACCGGGCACCGTGATGCTGCGCGGGGTGCCGGTGCGGTTCCAGGTGACCTTCGCCCCGCGCAGGGCACCGGCCGCACGACGCTGGGCCGCGGTGGGCGCGAGGACGGCGTCGGTGACGCGGCTGTCGAAGGCCAGGTCCTGGTGGAGCTCCCCGCCGAGCGGGAGCAGCATGCTCGCCCGGTCCGAGGTCAGCAGGTCGAGGACCTTGCCGGTCGGGGCGGCGCTGGACTGGGCCGCCTGGGAGAGCGTCGGGGTCGCGACCATGGCAGCGGCGAGGCCGGCCAGCGCGATCTTGCGGGTGAGAGACACGTGAGGCCCTTGGGGTGAGTCGGGTCGTGGCGGCGGCCGGAGGTCCTGGTGAGGACCTGGATCGCACTGTCCTGGCAACGAGGACGCGCCCGCTAAGTCACGCTCTCAGGGGGGCTGTGCACAGATTCACAGGCCCCGTCTCCGCGGGTGTGGGCACCGTCGGTGGCCGGTGCTTGGCTGGGCCCGTGCTGCTCCACGACCTGGTCTCCACCTCCGCCGAGGTCGCCGCGACCCGCTCACGCAAGGCGAAGGTCACGGCCCTCGCGGGCCTGCTCTCCCGCACCCCGCCCGAGGAGGTCGGTCTCGTGGTGTCCTACCTCGGCGGGCGGCTGCGGCAGCGCCGCACCGGGGTGGGCTGGCGCTCGCTCTCGGCCCTGCCGGACCCGGCGGAGGGCCCCACGCTCTCGGTCGTCGAGGTCCACGAGGCGTTCGAGGCGCTGTCGGTGCTGGCGGGGGCCGGGTCGTCCGCTGCGCGGGCCGCCGGCGTCGTCGAGCTGTTCGGGCGCGCCACGGCGACCGAGCAGGAGTGGCTGCGTGGCCTGGTCACGGGCGAGGTGCGCCAGGGGGCGCTCGACGCGGTCGTCCAGGAGGCACTGGCGCAGGCCGGGGGCGTCCCGCTCACCGTCGTACGTCGCGCGGCGATGCTGGCCGGCTCGACCGTGGCGATCGCCGAGACGACGCTGGCCGAGGGCGAGGCGGGGCTGGCGAGGTTCCGTCTCGAGGTGGGTCGGCCGGTGCTGCCGATGCTCGCGTCCTCGGCCACCGACGTCGCCGCCGCCGTCGCGAAGGCCGCCGGCGAGGGCGGGAGTGTCGTCGTGGACGCCAAGCTCGACGGCATCCGGGTGCAGGTGCACCGCGACGGGGACGACGTCCTGGTGGTGACGCGCAGCCTCGACGACATCACCGCGCGCCTGCCCGAGGTCGTGGACGTGGCTCGGTCGCTGCCGGCCGAGCGGTTCGTGCTCGACGGGGAGGCCCTGGCGGTCGGTCCGGACGGGCGCCCGCGGCCCTTCCAGGAGACCTCGTCACGCACCGCCCAGGCGAGCGGAGCGGTGATCAGCCCGTTCTTCTTCGACCTGCTGCACCTCGACGGCGAGGACCTCATGGACTCCCCCGGCCAGGTCCGGGCAGCCGCGCTGGAGCGGCTGGTGCCGACGGCGCACCGGGTGCAGCGACTCGAGACGTCCTCGGTGAAGGAGGCCGAGTCGTTCCTGGCGGCCCAGATCAGCGCCGGGCACGAGGGCGTGGTGGTCAAGAGCCCGTCGGCGGCGTACGACGCGGGCAGGCGGGGTGCGGCGTGGGTGAAGGTGAAGCCGGTGCACACCCTCGACCTCGTGGTGCTCGCCGTGGAGTGGGGCTCGGGGCGTCGCTCCGGGCTGCTGTCGAACATCCACCTCGGCGCCCGCGACGCGGACGGGGACGGGCTGGTGATGCTCGGCAAGACCTTCAAGGGGATGACCGACGAGGTCCTGGCCTGGCAGACCGAGCGCTTCCTCTCCCTCGAGACCCACCGCGAGGGCCACGTCGTCCACGTGCGTCCCGAGCAGGTCGTCGAGATCGCCTTCGACGGCGTCCAGCGCTCGACCCGCTACCCCGGCGGTGTGGCCCTCCGGTTCGCACGCGTCGTCCGCTACCGCGAGGACAAGTCCCCCACCGACGCCGACACCCTCGCCACCGTCCGCGCCCACCTCTCCTCCTGACGCCGAGCCGGCGTATCAATACGCCGGCTCGACCCGTCCTGCTCGCCGAACCGGCGCATTGATACGCCGGCTCGGTGCGAAGAGGTCGGAACAAGGGGACGTGACGTTCCTGTCACAGGCGTGCAACTCCGAGTTGCACGCGCGTATCGTGCAAGGCATGAGCTCGCGCGCCCCCGAGACCGACGGCCGACGCTCCGCCGCCGCGGCCCGTCGCCGCGCCCGGGAGGCGGAGATCCTGCAGGCGACCCGCGCACTCTTCGACGAGCGCGGCGTCCGCGACGCCCAGATCGAGGACATCGCCAAGGCCGTCGGCATCAACCGGGCCATCGTCTACCGCCACTTCAGCGGCAAGGAGGAGCTCTTCGCCCTCACGCTGGTCGGCTACCTCGAGGAGATGCGCGGCGCGCTGGAGACCGCCTCCGCGGCCGGCGGCCCCGCCGACGAGCGGCTGGCCCGCATCGTCGGCGCCTTCGTCGACTACGCCCTGGCCCACCCCGCGTTCGTGGACTGCGCCCAGGCGCTGATGCGCCGCTCGGGCCCCGAGCTGCTCGACGAGATCTCCGAGAGCGCGCTCTTCCGGCTCGGGCGCGGCATCTCCGGGTGCCTGTCCATCCTGTCCGGCGCCCTCGAGGACGGCGTCCGGGCCGGCGACTTCACCGTCTCCGACCCCACCCTGCTCGCGAACACGCTCTACGCCAGCGGCCTCGGCGCCCTCCAGCTCGCCCGCGTCGGCATCCTGGTCAAGGAGGCCGCCCCCGGCGTCCCCACCGTCGGCGAGATCTCCCACGACCAGGTCCGCGACTACCTCGTCGTCTCCGCGCTCGCGCTCGCCCGCGGCGGCGGCCGCGCCTGACCCTGCTCCGTCCTTGGGACGTCATACGTCCCGCACCAGCGGACGTCCCGTCCGTATGACGTCACACGGCCCCGCCTCCACGCAGGAGACGGGGCCGAGGAGACGGGGCCGAGGAGACGGGGCCGCGGTGACGGGGTGGGTCAGGGGCGCTCGATGATGGCGGTGACGCCCTGGCCGCCGGCGGCGCACACGGAGATGACGCCCTTGCCGGAGCCCTTCTGCGCCAGCAGCTTGGCCAGCACCGGGATGATCCGGCCGCCGGTCGCGGCGAACGGGTGGCCCGCGGCGAGCGAGGAGCCGTTGACGTTGAGCTTGCTGCGGTCGATGGAGCCCAGCGGCGCGTCCAGGCCCAGGCGCTCCTTGCAGAACACCGGGTCCTCCCAGGCGGCCAGGGTGGAGAGCACCTGCGAGGCGAAGGCCTCGTGGATCTCGTAGTAGTCGAAGTCCTGCAGCGACAGGCCGGCGCGGGTCAGCATCCGGGCCATGGCGTACGCCGGAGCCATGAGCAGGCCCTCGCCGCCGTGGACGTAGTCGACCGCGGCCGTCTCGTACTCGGTGAGGTAGGCCAGCACGGGCAGGCCGCGCTCCTCGGCCCACTCCTCCGAGGCGAGCAGCACCACGGAGGCGCCGTCGGTCAGCGGGGTGGAGTTGGCGGCCGTCATGGTGGCCGCCTCGCCCTTGCCGAACACCGGCTTGAGCTTGGCGAGCTTCTCGACCGAGGAGTCCGGGCGCAGGTTGGAGTCGCGCTCCAGCCCGCGGAACGGGGTGATCTGGTCGTCGAGGAAGCCGGCGTCGTACGCCGCCCCGAGCTTCTGGTGCGAGGCGGCGGCGAGCTCGTCCTGGGCCTCCCGGCTGATCTGCCACTCCAGGGCGGTGAGGGCGGCGTGCTCCCCCATCGACAGGCCGGTGCGCGGCTCGCCGTTCTGGGGGATGGCCAGGCCGATGTCGCCGGGGCGGATGGCGCCGAGCGCGGCGATCTTGCCCTTGGTGTCGCGGGCGGCGTTGACCTTGAGCAGCTTCTTGCGCAGCTTCTCGCTGATGGCGACCGGGGCGTCGGAGGTGGTGTCGCTGCCACCGGCGATGCCGACCTCGATCTGGCCCAGCGCGATCTTGTTGGCGACCTGGATCGCCGCCTGCAGGCCGGTGCCGCAGGCCTGCTGGATGTCGGTCGCGGGGGTCTCGGGCGCCAGCTTGGAGCCCAGCACCGCCTCGCGGGTCAGGTTGAAGTCGCGGGAGTGCTTGAGCACGGCACCGGCGACGACCTCGCCCACCGCCTCACCGGCCAGGCCGAAACGGTCGACGAGCCCGTCGATGGCCGCGGTCAGCATCTCCTGGTTGGAGGCCGTGGCGTAGTGGGTGTTGGAGCGGGCGAAGGGGATCCGGTTGCCGCCGATGATGGCGACACGACGAGTCTGGGTCTGCATGCCCCCATCCTTGCGCCCAAGCCGCCCGGGGAGAAGGCTGTGAGTGGCACGTCACGAAATGTGGACACTGAGTTACACGTCTAGTTACATGCTGCTGGCCACCATGGCCACCGCTGGCCCCTGGCCGCACCCGATGGGCTGAGAAGTCGACACGACGGAGGAACCGCGCGCACATGAGCGACAAGTACCAGAGCTTCACCCAGTCCCCGCTGGGCAAGATCCTCGTCAAGAACCTCGGGCTCCCCGCCCCCACGCCGCTCGAGCGCTACACCGCCGGCGACCCGCTCGTGGACGGCACCGTGGTCGTGGGCGGCACCGGCCGCCTGGCCGAGTCGCTGCCCGGCCTGCTCGACACCGTCGGCATCGCCAGCACCGCGGTGACCGAGGACGGCCAGAAGTACAAGGGCCTGGTCTTCGACGCCACCGGCCTGAGCTCTGCCGACCAGCTCGTCGCCCTCCAGCAGTTCTTCACCCCGCTGATGCGCAGCCTGGCCTCGTGCCCGCGCGTCGTGGTCATCGGCACCCCGCCGGAGCAGTGCAGCGGCTCCGAGCGCGTCGCCCAGCGCGCGCTCGAGGGCTTCACCCGCAGCCTCGGCAAGGAGATCGGCCGTGGCGGCACCTCGCAGCTGGTCTACGTCGCCGAGGGCGCCGAGGCCGCGGCCACCAGCACGCTGGCCTTCCTGCTCTCCCCCAAGTCCGCCTACGTCTCCGGCCAGGTCGTGCGCATCGGTGCCACCGGTACGACGAAGGCCGCTGCGGTCGCCGACTGGCAGCAGCCGTTGGCCGGCAAGGTCGCCCTGGTGACCGGCGCCAGCCGCGGCATCGGCGAGCAGATCGCCCGCGTCCTGCACCGTGACGGCGCGACCGTCGTCGGTGTCGACGTGCCGCAGGCCGCCAACGAGCTGCAGGCGCTGATGAAGGAGCTCGACGGCGACTGGCTGACCCTCGACATCACCGCGAAGGACGCCCCGCAGCGCATCGCCCACCACCTCTCCACCAAGCACGGTGGCGTCGACGTGGTCGTCCACAACGCCGGCATCACCCGCGACAAGAAGCTCGCCAACATGGGCGAGGACCGCTGGGAGTCCGTGATCGCGGTGAACCTCACCGCGCCGGAGAAGATCACCCGCGAGCTGCTCGCGCAGAAGGTCGTCAACAAGGGCGGCTCGATCGTCGGCGTCGCGAGCATCGCCGGCATCGCCGGCAACGTCGGCCAGACCAACTACGCCGCCTCGAAGGCCGGCGTCATCGGGTTCGTGGACTCCCTCAAGGACGAGCTGAAGGACGGCATCACGATCAACGCCGTCGCGCCCGGCTTCATCATCACCGCGATGACCGCGGCGGTCCCGCTGGCCACCCGCGAGGTCGGCCAGCGCCTCAACGCGATGTCGCAGGGTGGTCTGCCCGTCGACGTCGCCGAGACCATCGCCTGGTTCGCCTCGCCCGGCTCGACCGCCGTCAACGGCAACGTGGTGCGGGTCTGCGGCCAGATGATGCTGGGGGCCTGAGGTGACCACCGCGTCGTCCGCCACCACGTCCCACGACGGCTCTGCCGGTCTCGGCGCGCTGCTGCGCGCGGCGCTGCCGAGCATCCCGGTGGTCGGCTCGCTGCCCGGCGTACGCAAGGCGTCGGCGGACGGCTTCGGCGGGCTCTCCTACGACCGCCCCCCGGTGACGGTGGACGGCGAGCACGTCCACGCGTACGCCGAGGTCTGCGGCTTCCCGCACAAGGACACCGTGCCGCTGACCTACCCGCACATGCTGGCCTTCGGCCTGCACATGGCGATCATGACCGACCCGGCCTTCCCGGCCCCGGCGATCGGCACCGTGCACCTGGAGAACTCCGTCACCCGCTACCGGCAGATCAGCATCGGCGACACCCTGCAGGTCTCGGCGAGCGTCTCCCCCTCGCGTCCCCACGCCAAGGGGAGGGTCTTCGACTTCACCACCGCGATCACCGACGGCGACGGCACCCCGGTGTGGGAGAGCACCAGCTCCTACCTGCGGCGCGGTACGGGGGACTCCGACGCCCCGGCCGGCCTCGAGATCCCGACCACGCCGTCCAACGGCGTGGTCTGGAAGCTCCCCGCCGACCTGGGTCGTCGCTACGCCGCGGTCTCCGGCGACCACAACCCGATCCACCTCTACCCCGTCACCGCGAAGGCACTGGGCTTCCCCCGGCAGATCGCGCACGGCATGTGGAGCCTGGCCCGGTGCGTGGCGGCCCTGGAGAATCGGCTGCCCGAGGCGGTCACCGTCGACGTCGCGTTCAAGAAGCCGATCCTGCTGCCCGGCAAGGTCGCCTTCGGCTCCGAGCGGTACGACGACGGCTACCTGTTCTCGCTGACCGACCCTCGCTCGTCGGCCCCGCACCTCGTGGGGCGCGCGGCCGCGCACTGAGCCTCACCGCTCGACCCTCCCCGCTCGAACCTCAGCGGGGCCGGCCGAACCTCCGGGCAGCTGTGCTCTCGCGGGCCGCGGTGGCCGAGGCGGCGCGACGCTCGGAGAAGGTGGCCGTGGCGGGCTTCCACACGCCCACCTCGGTGGTGGCGTTGCCGTCCCAGTCACCAGCCACCGGGAGGTCACCGGGGTCGCCGAACTGGACCTGGGCGGTCCACACGAGACCGTCCCCGTCCTCGCGGCGCAGCGTGAACGTCGCCGTGGACTGGTCGAAGACCCCCAGGTCGGTGCGCCCGTCGCCGTCCCAGTCGCCGGTGACCGGGATGTCGCCGGCGCCGCCGAGCGTCACCGTGCGCAGGGAGCCGTCGGCGCCGCGCAACCGCCAGGTGCCGCTGGCCGGGCTGCGGACCCCGACCTCCCACCGGCCGTCGCCGTCCCAGTCCCCAGCCACGGGCTGGTCGGAGGCGGTGCCGAGCGCGACCCGGGCGGTCGACTGCTTGCCGACGCGGAGGGTGAAGACCCCGGTCTCCGGTGTCCAGACCCCCAGGTTGGCCTTGCCGTTGCCGTCCCAGTCGCCGAGCACCGGCTCGTCGGTGGCCGTGCCCAGGCGCATCCGCTTGGGCGCCTTCCCGGCCCGCTGGACGAGGAACTGCGAGCGGGTCGCCCGCCGGTAGACCACGAGCTCGGCGGCCGGCTTGCCGATCATGTTCGCCGCCAGTGGCACGTCGACGCAGTTGGCCGAGCGCTGGGTGGAGCCGTAGACGAAGGCGGCCCCGTCGAACCACGCCTCGACGTCCTGGCCGTCGAGGCGCTGCTCGTAGTGCAGGTGCGGGCCGGTGGAGTTGCCCGTGGACCCGACCGTGCCGAGCTGCGCGGCCTGGTCGACGCGCTGACCCACGACCACGTGGACCTCGTCGAGGTGGGCGTAGACCGTGCTCTCGCCGTCACCGTGGTCGACCACCACGTGGTGCCCGTACCCGCGGGCCGAGGTCGCGTCCGCCGTCCTCACCACACCCGGGGCCGAGGCCACGACCGGGTCGCCGTCGTCGTCGGCGCGGTTCCAGTCGATCGACCGGGGGCTGGGGCTGTGGCTGGAGCGGGTGGTCCCCTTCCACTCCTGGCCGCACGGGAAGGGCATGTCGTAGTCGGTGACCGGCTGCGCCCAGGCACCGGCCGGCACCCCGACGAGCACCACGGCGCCCAGCAGCGCTCCTGCACCCAGCGTCCGCAGCCGCGCCACGGGCCCTCCTGTCGACAGGGGCGGACCCGGTCACACCCACCTCAGGAGGGCACAGCCGCCACTTTCGTCACAAAAGTAACGACCTGCGGCGTGTCTGTCACGAATTACATCTTTGTTGTGCTAATCGCGGGGTCGAATCAGGCCCTCCTGGGCCACCGTGGCGACCAGGGTGCCGTCCTCGGTGAAGACCCGGCCGATGGCCAGGCCGCGCGCGGACTGGGCCGAGGGCGACCACTGGTCGTAGAGCCACCAGCGGTCGGCGCGAAAGGGGCGGTGGAACCAGATGGTGTGGTCCAGCGAGGCCATCTGGGTCTTGTGCGGGGCCACCGGGTGGGCGGCCAGGGTCGCCCCCAGCAGCGAGACGTCGGAGGCGAAGGTGAAGGCTGCGACGTGGGCGACGGGATCCTCCCCCAGGTCGCCGTTGACCTTGGCCCACATCCGCGCCCGCGAGGGGTGCACCGGGTCGGGCTCGAGACCGTGCTTGGAGCTGCCCACCCAGCGCACGTCCAGCGCCGCCCACTCACGCCCGAGCGCCTCGGCGTCGCTGTTGCCGCGGACGGTCATCAGCTCGACGAGGTCCAGGCCCTCCTCGGGGCGGATCACCGAGGGCATCGCGTCCTGGTGGCTGAAGCCCTCCTCCTCGCGCTGGAAGTTCGCGGTCAGGAAGTAGATCGGCCGGCCGTGCTGGCGCGCGGCCACGCGACGGGTCAGGAACGAGCGACCGTCCCGGATCCGCTCGACGTCGTAGACGATCGGGATGCTCGGGTTCCCGGGGAGCAGGAAGTAGGAGTGCAGCGAGTGCACGCCGAACTCCTGCGGGACGGTCCGGATGCCCGCGCACAGCGCCTGCGCGGCGACCTGGCCGCCGAAGACCCGCCCGCGCGGCGTGTGCACGTTGCTGCCGCGGTAGAGGTCCTGGTCGATGGTCTCGAGGTCGAGCAGCTCGAGGAGCTCGTCGACCGCGCCCTGGTCGGGCCCGCGCAGCGGCGTCGGCTCGGGGACCTCCATCACGAGCCCTCGCCGGCGGCCCGCGAGGGGCGGGTACGCCGCAGCAGGGCCTCCTGGGCCGTCGAGCCCACGAGCCGGCCGTCCTCGGTGAAGACCCGTGAGTTGATCAGCGCCCGTCCCCCGGTGGCCCGGGGGGCGTGCTGGTCGTAGAGCCACCACCGGTCGGCACGGAACGCCTCGTGGAACCACACGGCGTGGTCGAGCGAGGCGATCATGATGTCCGGTCCGCCGAGCCGGTAGCCGTGCGGGGCGAGCGCCGCGCCGGCCAGGGTCATGTCCGAGGCGTAGGCGAACGCGGCCGCGTGCACCAGCGGGTCGTCGGGCAGGTCGCCGTCGATCTTCAGCCAGAACCGCTGACGACCCGGCCGCTGCGGGTCCTCGGGCAGCAGGTCGGCCGAGGAGCCGACGTACCGCATCGAGATGGCTGCCCACTCCGAGAGCTCGTCGCCGCGACCGGCCTGCGGGTCGAAGCAGTCCTCGGGCGCAGGGACGTCGTCGGGGAAGGCGTCCTGGTGCTCCAGCCCCTCCTCCGGCTTCTGGAAGTCGGTCGTCATCACGAAGATCGGTCGGCCGTGCTGGCGGGCCAGCACCCGGCGGGTGGCGAAGGAGCGACCGCTGCGCAGCTCCTCCACGTCGTAGACGATCGGGGCGCCGGTGTCGCCGGGCTGGAGGAAGTAGGAGTGCAGCGAGTGCACCACGTAGGCCGGGTCGGTCGTCCGCGAGGCCGCCACCAGGGCCTGCGCTGCGACCTGCCCGCCGAAGACGCGGGGCAGCACCGAGGCCTGCTGGGCACCGCGGAAGAGGTTGTCGTCGATCGTCTCGAGGTCCAGGAGCGAGAGCAGCTCGCCCACGTCGCGCGGCACTCAGGCACCACCGTTCCGGTCGTCGGGGTCACCGGGCTCGTCGAGGCCGGCCAGGAACTGCTCGAACTGCTGACCGATCTCCTCGCCGGTCGGCAGGGGCTCGTCGGGCGCCAGCAGCGAGGCACCGCTCTCCTCGGCCCGCTCGAAGGCGTCGTACTGCCTCTCCAGGGCGGCCACGACGTCGGCGACGTCCTCGTGCTCGGCGAGGTACGTCGCGATCTCGGCCTCCCGGTCCTCCGCCTCGGCCCGCAGGCCGGACAGGTCGACCGTCAACCGCCCGGCGAGCTCGACCTGCTCCAGCAGGGCGGTCGAGGCCTGGGGGTAGGACAGCTGGGCCAGGTAGTGCGGGATGTGGGCCACGAAGCCCTGCATCGGGTGCTCCCACTCCCCCATCCGGATCTCCAGGAGCGCCTGGGCGCTGCTGGGCACGCGCAGCTCACCGCGCCACGGCGAGACGCCGATGAGGAGCTCGGGGTCGTTGGCGTGGTGGGTGAGGGCGATCGGGCGGGTGTGCGGCACGGCCATCGGCACCGAGCCCATCGAGACGGTGCGGGTGACGCCGAACCGCTCCACGACCTCGCGCACGGCGCGGGCGAAGGCCTCCCAGCGGATGTCGGGCTCGGGCCCCTGCAGCAGCAGGTACGGCGTGCCGCCGGTGTCGTGGAGCAGCCGCACGACCAGCCGGGGCGCGTCGTAGTCCTGGTAGCGGTCGACCACGAACGAGACCGCCGGCCGGCGCGCGCGGTAGTCGTGCAGCTCGTCGACCTCGAAGGTGGCCACGACCCGCCCGGCGCCGGGGCCGGTGTCGTCGAGGTCGACCAGGTGCTGGGCGGCACGCGCGGCCGCGCTGCCGGCGTCGAGGAAGCCGTCGAGGACCACCACCATGGTCAGCGACTCGGGTCGCTGCGGGCCGTCGAGCTCGGGCACGTCGTCGACGATGTGCACCAGGCGGTTGTCGGCCACGGCGGGTCCACTCTCCTCAGGTCTCGGGGTCCGGTCGCCGGGCTCGTGCCCGAAGGATCGCTCGGTGTGGGCAAGCCCGGAGCCGCCCACGATATTCCCGCCGCTCCCCCGGGCGCACCGACCCGTCCACCCAATCATTACCCGCCGGTAGTACCGACAGGTAACATCGGCTCGTCCAGAGCACCCACCTCCAGGAGACCCCGTGCCCCGACAGCTGCGAGAGGTCGTCTTCGTCGACGGCGTGCGCACCCCCTTCGGCAAGGCCAAGGGCCAGTACGCCGAGACCCGCGCCGACGACCTCGTCATCAAGTGCATCCGCGAGCTCATGCGCCGCAACCCCGGCCTCCCGCCCGAGCGGGTCGACGAGGTCGCGATCGCCGCCACCACCCAGATCGGCGACCAGGGCCTGACCATCGGCCGCACCGCCGCCCTGCTCTCCGGGCTGCCCCAGTCGGTGCCCGGCTACGCGATCGACCGCATGTGCGCCGGCGCGATGACCGCGGTCACCACGACCGCGGGCGGCATCGCCTTCGGCTCCTACGACGTGGCCATCGCCGGCGGCGTCGAGCACATGGGCCGCCACCCGATGGGCGAGGGCGTGGACCCGAACCCGCGCATCCTCTCCGAGCGCGTGGTCAACCCCGACGCGCTCGTGATGGGCAAGACCGCGGAGAACCTCCACGACCGCTACCCCACGATCACCAAGGAGCGCGTCGACGCCTACGCCGTGCGCTCGCAGCAGAAGACCGCGGCCGCCTACGAGGCCGGCGCGATCCAGCCCGACCTGGTGCCGGTCGCCACCCGCTCCGCGGAGCAGGGCTGGGGTCTGGCCACGACCGACGAGCCGATGCGTCCGCAGACGACGATGGAGAGCCTGGCCGGCCTCAAGACCCCGTTCCGGGCCGCCGGCAAGGTGACCGCCGGCAACGCCGCGGGCATCAACGACGGCGCGACCGCCGCCCTCCTGGCCGAGGAGGAGACCGCCAAGGAGCTCGGGCTGCCGATCAGGATGCGCCTGGTGTCGTACTCCTTCGTCGGCGTCGAGCCCGAGGTCATGGGTGCCGGCCCGATCCCGGCCACCGAGAAGGCCCTGAAGCAGGCCGGCCTCACCATCGACGACATCGAGGCCTTCGAGGTCAACGAGGCCTTCGCCGTGCAGGTGCTGGCCTTCCTCGAGCACTTCGGCATCGCCGACGACGACGCCCGGGTCAACCCCTACGGCGGCGCCATCGCCATGGGCCACCCGCTGGCCTCCTCCGGGGTGCGGCTGATGACCCAGCTGGCGCGCCAGTTCGAGGAGCGCCCGGAGGTCCGCTACGGCCTGACCACCATGTGCATCGGCATCGGCATGGGCGGCACGGTCATCTGGGAGAACCCGCACTGGAACGGTGCCGACGCGAAGCAGGAGAACACGAAGTGAGCGACATCAGCACCCTCCTCGAGAGGGCCCAGGCCATCTCCTCCGACGCCGAGCGCGTCACCGAGGCCAAGCTCCGCAAGGTCGCCCTCCCCGGCGGCGCCGGTGTCGTCGGCCTGATCACCCTCGACAACGGCGAGGACCACACCAAGCCCAACACCTTCGGGCCCCGGGGCCTGATCAGCCTCAACACCGCCATCGACGCGGCCCTGGCCGACGACGAGGTGACCGCGCTGGCCGTCACCGGCAAGCCGTTCATCCTGGCCGCCGGCGCCGACCTGACCTCCATCGCCGGCGGCGGCCCCGACGCCGTGCGCGTGGTGGCCGAGCTCGGCCACGCGGTCTTCCGCAAGCTCGGCGACGGCGCCAAGCCCTCCTTCGGCTTCGTCAACGGCCTGGCCCTGGGTGGCGGTCTCGAGGTGGCGCTGCACTGCACCTACCGCACCGTCGTGGACTCCGCGCCCGCCCTCGGCCTGCCCGAGGTCATGCTCGGCCTCGTCCCCGGCTGGGGCGGCGCGTTCCTCGTGCCGAACCTCGTCGGCGCCGACACCGCGGTCACGCTGATCGTCGAGAACCCGCTCAACAACGGCAAGACCGTCGGCGGCCAGCAGGCCTTCGAGCTCGGCCTGGCCGACGCGGCCTTCTCCGGCGCGGACTTCCTGGAGCAGTCGCTGCTGTGGGCCGGTGACGTGCTGACCGGCAAGGTCACCGTCGAGCGGCCCGAGGTCGACCGCGGCGAGGCGTGGGACACCGCAGTACGCCGTGCCGAGCAGGTCGCCCTGGCCCGCACCGGCGGCGCCAGCCCGGCGGCCGCCAAGGCCGTCGAGCTGATCGCGGCCGCCAAGGACGGCGACCGCGACGCCGGCTTCGCCCGCGAGGACGACGCCCTGCACGCGCTGTCGCAGACCCCCGAGCTGCTGGCCAGCCTCTACTCCTTCGACCTGGTGCAGAAGCGGGCCAAGCGCCCCGCCGGTGCTCCCGACAGGTCGCTGGCCCGCCCGGTGACCAAGGTCGGCATCGTCGGCGCCGGCCTGATGGCCAGCCAGATGGCGCTGCTGTTCGTGCGCCGCCTCGAGGTGCCGGTCGTGCTGACCGACCTCGACCAGGAGCGCGTCGACAAGGGCGTGGGCTACGTCCACGCCGAGATCGACAAGCTGCTGGCCAAGGGCCGGATCAACCAGGACAAGGCCAACCGGCACAAGGCGCTGGTCTCCGGGTCGGTCGACAAGGCCGAGGGCTTCGCCGGGGCGGACTTCGTCATCGAGGCCGTCTTCGAGGAGATGGGCGTCAAGAAGTCCGTCTTCGCCGACGTCGAGAAGGTCGTCAGCGCCGAGTGCGTGCTGGCCACCAACACCTCCTCGCTGTCCATCACCGAGATGGCCGCCGACCTCCAGCACCCCGAGCGGGTCGTCGGCTTCCACTTCTTCAACCCCGTCGCCGTGATGCCGCTGCTGGAGATCGTCCAGGGCGAGCGGACCGACGACGCCACGCTGGCCACCGCCTTCGGCACCGGCAAGGCGCTGAAGAAGACCACCATCCTGGTCCAGGACAGCCCGTCGTTCATCGTCAACCGGCTGCTCGGTCGCTTCATGTCCGAGGTCAGCAGGATCCTCGACGAGGGCACCCCGATCGACGTCGTGGACGGTGCGTTCGCCGGTGTCGCGCCGATGCCGCCGTTCACGCTCATCGCGCTGGTGGGCCCGGCGATCGCGCTGCACAACACCGAGACGCTGGCCGCGGCCTTCCCGGACCGCTTCTACGTCTCCCCCGCCCTCGAGCGGGTCGTGGCGGCGAAGAAGGGGGCCTACTTCGCCCCCGACGGGTCCCTGGACCCCGAGGTCGAGGCGCTGCTGGAGAAGCCGGCCGAGCCGAAGGTCCTGGCGAAGGACGAGGTGCGCCGCACGGTGCTCACCGGCCTGGCCCAGGAGGCCCGGCTGATGCTCGACGAGGGCGTCGTCGCCGCGGCCGAGGACCTCGACCTGGCGATGATCACCGGCGCCGGGTTCGCCTTCTGGAACGGCGGCCTGACCATGCTCCTGGAGCGCGAGGGCCTGGGCTCGTTCCACTGAGCGCGACGCTCGTCGCTCATCGCCCCGAGGGGCGGTGAGCGGTGGCGGCGTGCGGACCTCAGGGTCCGTACGTCGCCACCATCCGGCGCGCCGCCGCCTGCGCGAGGTCGGCGGTCCGCAGCCCGGTGAGTCGGCGCAGCACCTCGCCGCCCCGCTGGTCGGTTCCCTGGCCGGCCCCCTCGTCGGCCCCCTCGTCCTCCCGGTCGTCGGCCCGGTCCCCGAGCGCGTCGACGAGGTCCCACAGCACGGTGTCGCCGTAGCTGCTCACCAGGTGCTCGCAGGCCCACCAGGACAGCCCGTAGTTGGCCCCCGAGGTGGAGCCGTTGAACACCTCGCTGGCCGGCAGGTCGAGGTCGCCGGACTCCAGCCCCTCGCGCGCGGCCACCAGTGACGCCGTGGACAGGGCGCGGTCCTGGGGTGCGAGCGGTGCGACGGAGACCCACTCCGCGATGCCCTCCGAGAGCCACGTCGGCACGTCGTCGTCGCGTGCGCCCAGCGCGACGTGGGTCAGCTCGTGGCGCACCAACCGGTCCCGGGCGGCGGCCTCCCGCGCCAGCATCCGCGGGTGCAGGGCGACCCGCACCCCCGCGGTGGCCGCGAGCGGGTCGGTGTCGTCCAGCGGCACCGGGAAGGCGACGGCGTCGACCGCGTCCGGGTCGCCGCCGGGCAGCTCGCGCAGGGACGCCATGAAGCCGGTGTCGGAGAGCGCGTAGACCACCACCCGGTGCTCCCACGAGTAGGGCACCACCGCGCTCACGTCGGCGATGCCGCGCTGCACCGAGGTCAGCAGGTCGTCGGCCCGGTCGACGCTGTCGGCGTCGAAGACCCCCAGGACACCCGCCACGCTGCGCACCTGCACCGGGCCGCGGTCCCAGGGCTGGGCCAGGACCCCGTTGCGGGCCTCCCACGCCGCGTCGGTCACCGACGCCAGCCGCAGGCGACCCCTCGTGTCGGGCGAGAAGAGGTAGCGGTCGCGCGAGACGACCGGCGCGGCGTCGTACCCCTCGAGCTGCAGGTGCACGCGCACCACCACCCAGTACGACCCGTCGACCCGCAGGATGTCGGCGGGGTCGAAGGAGTAGCGGAAGACACCGAGGGGCAGCTGGCGCACCGAGGTGAAGTACGCCGACTGGGCGCGCCGGAACGCGGGGTCGCCGGCGGCGAGGCCGGCGCGGAACTGTCGGGCGCGGTCCTCGCGGACCGCCACCGCGCGGCGCCGCAGCACCCGCTTGAGGTCCTCGATGACGCCCGGGGGCGGCGGGGCCGCCGAGGTCGGGGCCGAGGCGCCCGGCGGGTCGTCACGCAGCAGCACGCAGCCGCTCAGGCCCCCCAGCACCAGCGACAGCACCACCAGGAGCGGTGCCAGTGCCCGGGGCCGGCCGCGGATCGGGTCTCCCTCCCAGGACCGCTCAGCTTCGCCGTTCAACGGCGTCGAGGTCGGGGAGCGCGTCGTCGGCCATGGCCTCGACGATGCCCCGGGCGAGGTGCTGGGCGGTGAGCCCGATCCGGTCGAGGATCACGTCGCGCTTGGCGTGCCCCAGGAACTCCTGCGGGATGCCGTGCAGCCGCACCGGGGTGCGGACCTCCGCGGCGACCAGCGCCTGCAGCAGCGCCGCGCCGCACCCGCCCTGCACGCCGTTGTCCTCGACGCTCACGACGAGCCGGTGCTCCCGGGCCAGCTCGATGAGCGCCGGATCCACCGGCTTGACCCAGCGGGGGTCGACGACGGTGACGCCGATGCCCTGGGCGGTGAGCCGCTCGGCGACGTCGACGGCGGTCGTGGCCATCGACCCGACGGCGACGACCAGCACGTCCTTGGCGCCGGAGCGGACCAGCACGTCGCACCCTCCGGCACGGTCCACGGCCTCGACGTCGGCGGGCGGCGCGCCCTTGGGGAAGCGGACCACGGTCGGGGCGTCGTCGACCAGGACGGCCTCGTCGAGCAGCTCGCGCAGTCGGGTGGTGTCGCGCGGGGCCGCGAGCCGCAGCCCGGGGACCACCTGGAGGATCGACATGTCCCACATGCCGTTGTGGCTGGCACCGTCGTCGCCGGTCACCCCGGAGCGGTCCAGGACGAAGGTGACGCCGCAGCGGTGCAGCGCGCAGTCCATGAGGACCTGGTCGAAGGCCCGGTTGAGGAAGGTCGCGTAGACGGCCACCACGGGGTGCAGGCCGCCCATCGCCAGGCCGGCCGCCGAGGTGGCGGCGTGCTGCTCGGCGATGCCGACGTCGAAGGTGCGCTCGGGGAAGTGCCGCTCGAAGGCGTCGAGACCGACCGGGTGCATCATCGCGGCGGTGATCGCCACGACGTCCTTGCGCCGGTGGCCGAGGTCGACCATCGCCTCGGAGAAGTGGTCGGTCCAGATGCGGCCCTTCGGCTTCTCCGCGCCGGTCTGGACGTCGAAGGGGCCCGGCGCGTGGAACTGGTCGGCCTCGTGCCGCTCGGCGGGGTCGTAGCCGTAGCCCTTGCGGGTCAGTGCGTGCACGATGACCGGCCCGCCGAAGCGCTTGGCCTGGGTCAGCGCGGTCTCCATCGCGGCACGGTCGTGGCCGTCGACGGGGCCGACGTACTTCAGGCCGAGGTCCTCGAAGAGGCCCTGCGGGGCGAGGGCGTCCTTGAGCCCCTTCTTCATCGCGTGCAGCGCGTCGTAGGCCGCCGGGCCGACGCCGGGGACGGAGTTGAGCCGCTTCTTGACCGCGTCGAGGACGTGCTCGTAGCGCGGGTCGGTGCGCAGGCTCGACAGCGCGGTGGCCAGGCCGCCGATGGTCGGGGTGTAGGAGCGGCCGTTGTCGTTGACGACGATCACCAGCCGGCTGTCCTTGGCGATGGCGATGTTGTTGAGCGCCTCCCAGGCCATGCCGCCGGTCAGCGCGCCGTCGCCGATGATCGCGACGGCGTGGCGGTCCTCGCCGCGGATGCGGTAGGCCTTGGCCAGGCCGTCGGCGTAGGACAGCGCGGTCGAGGCGTGGGAGTTCTCCACGATGTCGTGCTCGGACTCCTCCTGGCTCGGGTAGCCCGAGAGCCCGCCCTCGCGGCGCAGGGTGCCGAAGGACTCCACGCGGCCGGTCAGCAGCTTGTGGACGTAGGACTGGTGCCCGGTGTCGAAGACGATCCGGTCGCGCGGGGAGTCGAAGACCCGGTGCACGGCCAGCGTCAGCTCCACGACCCCCAGGTTGGGCCCGAGGTGGCCGCTGTTGGTGGCGACCGTGCGGATGAGCAGGTCGCGGATCTCACTCGCCAGGAGCGTGAGGTCGTCGTCGCTGAGTCCCTGGAGGTCACGGGGTCCCGTGACCGTCTCCAGCACTCCCATCGGGGCCCTCCTCGTGCATCGCCTGCCCCGGTGCGGTGGCACAGGGGCGAGTCCCCGAGTCTAGACGGAGGACCTCACAGGTCCACGACGGCGACGGCGGGCTCGTGCAGGCTGCCCAGCCAGACCCGCCCCTCGTGCTCACGCACACCGGTGACCATGTGGAAGTCGGGCGTGTCGAGGTCGAGGTCGTGCACGAGGCGGCCGTGGTCGTCGTAGGCCTGCACGCGGCAGGTGTGGGCCGGCTTGGGCTGGAGCCGCTCGGGGATGCGGGTCACCGCCCTGCGTGCCCACATCGGCGCACTGCCGAGCCGCTCGACCACCCGGTCGACGGGGCTGGCGATGCTGACCCAGACCAGCCCGTCGCTGCCCCGGGCGATGTTGTCGGGGTAGCCGGGCAGGTCACCGGCCAGCAGGTCGCGGGTGCCGGCGCGGTCCCCGGTCAGCCAGCGGCGTACGAGGGTGCGGGCGCGGGTCTCCGCGACGACGACGAACGACTCGTCGGCGGCCAGGGCGACGCCGTTGGCGAAGGCCAGGCCGTCGATCACCGTCTCGACGGTGCCGTCGGGGGTCAGGCGCAGCAGCCGGCCGGAGCGGGTGTCCTGGACGAAGTCGTCCTTCCAGCGCTCGATGCCGTAGTGGCGCGAGGAGTCGGAGAACCAGATCGTCCCGTCGGATCCGATGGCCGCGTTGTTGCAGAAGACCATCGCGGTGCCGTCGACCTCGGCGAGCAGCCGCTCGACGGCGCCGGTGTCGGGGTCCATCCGCAGCAGGCCGCGGTGGGCGTCGCAGACCAGCAGCCGCCCCTCGGGGTCGATCTCGAGGCCGAGCGGGCGTCCGCCGGTGTCGCCGACCTGCTCGACGGAGCCGTCGGGCCGCACCCGCAGCACCGCGCCGTCGACGGTGCCGGTGTAGACCGAGCCCTCGTGGCGCCCGGCGGTGGCGACCACGACGTCCTCGGCGCCGTCGTGGTGGACCCGGTGGACGGTGACTGGTGTGCTCACGCGCACAGCCTGCTGTAGACCGGGCCGGAGAGGAACCCCGGCAGCACCTGGCGCGCCGACCCGGTGAGGTCCAGGTCGAGGACGCGACCTGCCTCGACGAAGACGATCTGCCGGCCCTCCCCGCACACGACGTCGTCGTCGGTCAGGTCGACGGCCGCGGCGTAGAACGACAGCTCGTCGTGGGAGTCGTAGGCGGCGTGGAAGACCGTGGCGACCTCGACGAGCGTGAGGTCCTCCGGTGCCAGGAGGACACCGGTCTCCTCCTCCAGCTCACGCACCGCCCCGGTCAGGGGGTCCTCGCCGGGCTCGAGGTGCCCGCCGCACATCCCCCACTTCTCGGGGTCGATCACCGGGTGCTCGTCGCGCTCCTGGAGCAGCAGGCGTCCGTGGCGGTCGACGAGGACGACGCAGGCGAATCGGTGCATGCCCTCCACCCAACCACCAGGCGCAGGCCCCGGCTCAGAGCCGCGCCCGATAGCGCCTGCCGCGCAGCGCCTCCTCGACCAGCCCGACCTCGCGACGCAGGCCCACCAGGCGCGCCTCCTCGGTGAGGTAGGTCTGCACCGCCGCCTCCACGACCTCCCCGTCGGCCACCTGGGGCAGGTCGGCCCGGGCCTCGCTCAGCCCGCGGCGTACGGCGGCGTGACAGCCCTCCACGTGCAGCACCGCGAACCGCGCCAGCACCACCGGGTGGCGGCGCAGCGTCGGGTACCCGCGGAACTCCGGCGGGCACTGGTCCAGGAGCCAGGCACACGCCGTGGCCTCCCAGTCCGGGGCGTCGGGGGGTCGTACGGCGCGCGGCCAGCCCGGCGGGGCGACGAGTCGGTCCATGGCGCGATCCTACGCCTGCATCGAACACCTGTTCGACCCCGATGCTCCTCAACCGGCCAGGAACGAGAACCGCACCTCTCGCTCGTGGTTGTCGACGTTGAGGTCGACCAGGCACAGGCTCTGCCAGGTGCCGAGGGCGAGCCGGCCGTCGAGGACGGGGAGGGTGGCGTACGGCGGGACCAGCGCCGGCATCACGTGCGACCGGCCGTGGCCGGGGGTGCCGTGCCGGTGCCGCCAGCGGTCGTCGGCGGGCAGCAGGTCCCCCAGCGCGGCGAGCAGGTCGTCGTCGCTGCCGGCTCCGGTCTCGAGGACCGCCAGCCCGGCGGTCGCGTGCGGCACGAACACGTGGAGCAGTCCGTCCCCACGGCCACGGCACCACGCCTGCGCGCGATCGGTCAGGTCGAGCACCACGTCGGCGGAGCCCGTGCGCACGGTGAAGGTCTCGGAGTCCATGCCCCCGTTCTACCCCGGTCACACCGGCCGCGGCTTTACCTGGACGTGACACGCGCGTCCCCGGAGCCGGCGCCCCGCTCCCCTAGCCTCGCCGACGTGGAGGTCCTGTCCCTGGCGTGGCGCACCGACCTGGCGCTGCTCGCGCAGTCGGGCAGCGAGGTCGAGCACCACCCGGCGTACGTCGTCGTGCGCACGCCGGGCAACCCGACCTTCCGCTGGGGCAACTTCGTCCTCCTGCGCCGCACTCCCCTGCTGCGCGACCTGCCCGGCCTGGCCGACCGGGTCGAGGCCCTGCTGCCGGGGCTGGGCCACCACGCCGTCGGCATCGACGACCCCGCCGCCGGGCGGGAGGACGTCGAGCGGTTGCGCCGGCCGGGGTGGCGGGTGGCCGTCGACGCCGTGCTCACCGCCGACGCGGTGCTGCCCCCACGACGCGAGCAGCGCAGCGCGGTCGTGCGGGCGCTGGTCGGTGACGCGGACTGGGCACAGAAGGTCGCGCTGGACCTCGCCTGCGCGGAGGGCGCCGGTCCCGACCACGACGTCTTCGCGACCCGCCGGGCCGCAGCCGAGCGCGCCACGGTGGAGGCCGGCCACGGCGCCTGGTTCGGCGCGTTCGACGGCGAGCGACTCCTGGCCGGTCTCGGGATCTTCCGTGCCGGGGACGGGCTGGCGCGCTTCCAGACCGTGCAGACCCACCCCGAGGCCCGGCGCCGTGGCCTGGCGCAGGCCCTGCTGCACCACGCCGGCGCGCACGCGCTGGGCGAGCTCGGTGCCCGACGGCTGGTGCTGGTGGCCGATCCCGACCACCACGCGCTCGACCTCTACCTCGGCGCCGGGTTCGTCCGCACCGAGAGCCAGGTCAGCGCCGAGGGCCTCAGGACTCCAGCCAGGCCGTGAACGCCCGGTTGTCGTAGGGACGCCCCAGGAACTCCTCGACGAGGTCGGCGGCGTCGCGGCTGCCGCCGGCGGCCAGCACGGTGTCGCGGTAGCGCCGCGCCACGTCGGGGGCGAACAGGTCGCCCGCGTCGAAGGCGGAGAAGAGGTCCTTGGCGATGACCAGGCTCCACATGTAGGTGTAGTAGCCCGAGCCGTAGCCCTCCAGGTGGCCGAAGCCGCAGTGGAAGTGGGTGTCCGGCACCTGCCCCCACACCGCGTAGCGCTCCGACAGCTCCCGGGAGCGGGCCGCCAGGTCCGCCGGCAGCTCGGCGTGGAAGTGGTACGAGACCGCCGCGTAGTACATCTGCGTGCGGGCGTAGTAGCCCTTGCCGAACTCCTCGGCCGCGCGCATCCGGTCCACCAGCGCTTCCGGGATCGGGGTGCCGTCGGCGTCGACGGCGAAGCCCGCGAGCACGCCGTGGTCCCAGGCCCACTCCTCCAGCATCTGGCTCGGCGCCTCGACGAAGTCCCACTCGGTCGCGACCCCGGAGAAGCGCACCCACGGGTGCCGCCCGGCCAGCACGTGGTGCAGCAGGTGGCCGAACTCGTGGAACAGCGTCACCACCTCGGAGTGGTCCATCCGGGTCCGGCCGAAGTTGCACACGAGCACGCCTTCGGGCAGCTGCCGGCCGGCGACGCCACGCACGAGGTCGAACTGGGCGGCGTGGTTGTACTTGCCCGGTCGCGGGTGCAGGTCGAGGTGGATCCGGCCCAGCCGCTCGCCGGTCTCCACCAGCACCACGTCGTACGACGCCACCTCGGCGTGCCAGGAGGGCGCATCGACCGGGAGGTACTCCAGGCCGAAGAGCCGGCCCGTCACGTCGAGCAGGCCCTGGCGGACCCGCCCGGACTCGAAGTAGCCGCGCACCGTCTGGCCGTCGACGTCGTACTGCTCGCGGCGCACGACCTCGCCGTAGTAGCGGGCGTCGGCCACGTCGAGCCGCTCGAGCTCGGGGTGGTCCTGCCGGGCGCGCTCGAGCAGCACCGCCGCGTCGCGCTCGGCGCTGGCGGTGGCGTCGCGGGCGACCCGGTCGACGAACTCGGCGACGGCCGCCCCGGTACCGATCATCTTGACCTCGGCGTCGTAGTCGGGCCAGGAGTCGTAGCCCAGGAGCCTGGCCTGCTCGTCGCGGACCGCGAGCAGGTCGTGCAGGACGGGGTCGTTGTCGGGCCAGCCGATGTTGAGGAACGTGTGCATCACCGCGTGCCGTGCCTCGCGGTCGGCGGAGAACATCAGGAACGGGTTGGTGTCGGGGTAGCCGGTCGTGATCGTGACGGTGCCGTCCTCGGCCACCGGGTGCGACTCGACGTAGTCGGCCGGCAGCCCCGCCAGCGCGCTGGCCGGCACCCGGGTCTCGCCGGCCCCGTCGCGGATGTTGCGCGAGAACGCCTGCCCGAGGTCCGAGCCGCGTGCGGAGAGCTCACGCAGCCGGTTGCGGGTCTTCTCGTCGCGGTCCACCCCGCTGCGACGGAAGGCGAGCAGCGCGTCCTCGAGGACGCGGTCCGCGCCGTCGGGCAGCCCCTCGGTGGGGGCGGCCTCGAGCACGGCGTACACCTCCGGGTCGAGCATGAGGGCGGTGCGCAGCTCGTGGAGCTGCTGCTCGTAGCCCTCGGCCCGCTCGCGCAGCGCGGCGTCGGGGTGCACCTGGGAGAGCAGGCCGGCGACGGCGAAGGCGTTGCCGAGGACGACGTGCACGTCGTTCCAGCGCGGCAGGGTCGCCGGGTCGCCGGGTGCGCTGCCGCGCAGCACGTCGACGAGGCCCTTCGTGCGCTCCAGCCCGCCGAGGACCTGCTCGTCGAGGAAGGCGTTCCAGCCGTCGAGGTCCTCCACGGCGGGCAGGGTCACGGGCTGGAGGTCGCCCGCGGAGGGCGCGCTGTGGTTCGGCACGGGGCGAGGCTACCCACGCGGTGTGCCGTCGGGGTCACACCCGTGGGGCCCGTGTCGCACCTCAGACCTGGGTGAGCCCCGGGTCGCGGGGCGGCTCGATGCCGCCCGCACAGGACGCCCGCGGCTCGGGCGCGGTCTCGCCGTTCCCCAGCTCGGCGATGAACAGCTCCAGGCGCGGGTCGTCGGCCCCGGTCAGTGCCAGTCGCCGCTCCCAGACCACCACGACGACGGGCGCGTCCAGGCCGACCCAGGGCGTGAGGATGCCGTTCTGCGGGAGCAGCTCGGCCAGGCGGGCGACGTCGTCAGCACCGAGGTCCGGGTCGTGCGCGATGACGACGGTGCCGTGCTCGAGGTCGTGCACGAGGTTCTCGGCGGGCACCTGCTCGTCGTACGTGCCGCAGTCGAGCCACTCCCCGGCGTGCGGGCCACCCACGGGCGGCTCGGTGGGGTACTCCACGGCCTCGTCGGTGTGCGTCGTCGGCAGGTCCTCGAAGACCTCGACGGCGTCGAGCGTGAGGTCCACGGGCTCCGGACGCAACCGCTCGGCCACCTGAGGCAGCACCGTCGCCGCGGTCATGACGAACAGCACGCCCAGGAGCGCGACCGCCAGCACCGCCAGGCGCGAGCCACGGCTCACCCCTGCTCCAGCAGGCGCTCGACCCGCTCGACCTTCGCCGTCAGCTGCCCGTCCCAGCCGGGGCGGATGTCGGCCTTCAGCACCAGCCCGACGCGCGGGGAGACCTCGGCGACGACGTCCACGGCGCGCTTGACCACGGCCATTACCTCGTCCCACTCCCCCTCGACGTTGGTGAACATCGAGTTCAGCTCGTAGGGCAGCCCCGACTCCTTCACCACGCGCACGGCGGCGGCCACCGCCTCCGACACGCTGCCGGTCTCGTCGCCGCTGGTCGGGGAGATGCTGAACGCCACGATCATGGCGCCACCGTATCCAGCGCCTCCTCGAGAAATGGGTCGTGCCCCCCAGCGGGCGCCTGGGCGCGCGCTGAGGGGCACGACTGCGTGCTGCGGAGGGCTCAGCCCTTCAGCAGCGAGCGCAGGACGTACTGCATGATGCCGCCGTTGCGGTAGTAGTTCGCCTCGCCGGGGGTGTCGATGCGGACGACCGCGTCGAACTCCACGTCGCCTGCCTTCACCGAGAGCGTCTTGGGGGTCTTGCCCTCGTTGAGCGCGGTGATGCCGGTGATGGTGAACTCCTCCTCGCCGGTCAGGCCCAGCGACTCGGCGGTCTCACCCTCGGGGAACTGCAGCGGGATGACGCCCATGCCGATGAGGTTCGAACGGTGGATGCGCTCGAAGGACTCGGCGATGACGGCCTTGACGCCCAGCAGCGCGGTGCCCTTGGCGGCCCAGTCGCGCGAGGAGCCCGAGCCGTACTCCTTGCCCGCCAGCACGACCAGCGGGATGCCGGCCTCGATGTAGTGCTCGGAGGCCTCGAAGACCGAGGTCACCTCGCCGTCGGCGGTGAAGTCGCGGGTCACCCCGCCCTCGGTGCCGGGGGCCAGCTGGTTGCGCAGCCGGATGTTGGCGAAGGTGCCGCGGATCATGACCTCGTGGTTGCCACGGCGCGAGCCGTAGGAGTTGAAGTCACGCTGCTCGACGCCGTGCTCGGCGAGGTAGCGACCGGCCGGGCTGTCCTTCTTGATCGCGCCGGCGGGGCTGATGTGGTCGGTGGTGACCGAGTCGCCGAGCTTGAGCAGGACGCGCGCACCCTCGATGTCGGTGACGGGGGTGGGCTCCTCCGGCATGCCGTCGAAGTACGGCGCCTTGCGGACGTAGGTGGAGTCCTCGTCCCAGGTGAAGGTGTTGCCCTCCGGGGTGGGCAGCGAGCGCCAGCGCTCGTCGCCCTTGAAGACGTCGGCGTAGGAGGAGGAGAACATCTCCTTGTTGATCGCCTGGGCGATGGTCTCCTCGACCTCCTGCGGCGAGGGCCAGATGTCCTTGAGGTAGACCTCGTTGCCCTCGGTGTCGGTGCCCAGGGAGTCGTTGAACAGGTCGACGTCCATCGAGCCGGCCAGCGCGTAGGCAACGACCAGCGGCGGGGAGGCCAGGTAGTTCATCTTGATGTCGGGGCTGATGCGGCCCTCGAAGTTCCGGTTGCCCGAGAGCACCGAGACGACCGCGAGGTCGTGCTCGTTGACCGCGGCGGAGACCTCGGGGATGAGCGGGCCGGAGTTGCCGATGCAGGTCACGCAGCCGTAGCCGACGAGGTTGAACCCCAGCTTGTCGAGGTACGGCGTGAGGCCGGCCTTCTCGTAGTAGTCCGAGACGACCTGCGAGCCGGGCGCCAGCGTGGTCTTGACCCACGGCTTGCGGGCCAGGCCCTTCTCCACGGCCTTCTTGGCCAGCAGCGCGGCGCCGATCATGACCGAGGGGTTGGAGGTGTTGGTGCAGGAGGTGATCGAGGCGATCGTCACCGCACCGTGGTCGAGGGTGAACTGGGTGCCGTCCTCGAGGGTCACCTCGACGGGGGTCGAGGGGCGACCGCCGTCCTTGGGCGCAGCGGAGGCCCAGTCCTTCGGCGGAGCCGCCTCGCCGCCGCCGTTGCTGGTGGCGGGGTCGGAGGCCGGGAAGGTCTCCTCGACGGACTCGTCGTAGCCCTGGGTCTGCTGGGCGTCGGCGTCGACGTAGTCGGCCAGGGCGGCACGGAAGCCCTCCTTGGCCTTGGTGACCTCGATGCGGTCCTGGGGACGCTTGGGACCGGCCAGCGAGGGCACGACCGTGGAGAGGTCGAGCTCGAGCTTCTCGGAGTAGCGCGGCTCGGCGTCGGGGTCGAGCCAGAGGCCCTGCTCCTTGGCGTAGGTCTCGACGAGGGCGATCTGCTCCTCGGAGCGACCGGTCAGGCGCAGGTAGTCGACGGTCTGGTCGTCGATCGGGAAGACCGCGATGGTCGAGCCGAACTCCGGGCTCATGTTGCCGATCGTGGCGCGGTTGGCCAGCGGCAGCGCGGAGACGCCGGGGCCGTAGAACTCCACGAACTTCCCGACCACGCCGTGCTTGCGGACCATCTCGGTGATGGTGAGCACCAGGTCGGTGGCGGTCGAGCCCTCGGGCAGCTCGCCGGAGAGCTTGAAGCCGACCACGCGCGGGATGAGCATGGAGACCGGCTGGCCGAGCATGGCCGCCTCGGCCTCGATGCCGCCGACGCCCCAGCCGACCACGCCGATGCCGTTGACCATCGTGGTGTGGGAGTCGGTGCCGACGCAGGTGTCGGGGTAGGCCAGCAGCTCGCCGTCGACCTCGCGGGTGAAGACGGTGCGAGCGAGGTGCTCGATGTTGACCTGGTGCACGATGCCGGTGCCCGGCGGGACGACCTTGAAGTCGTCGAAGGCCCCCTGGCCCCAGCGCAGGAACTGGTAGCGCTCGCGGTTGCGCTCGTACTCGATCTCGACGTTGCGCTCGAAGGCCTCGGGGGTGCCGAAGACGTCGGCCATCACCGAGTGGTCGATGACCATCTCGGCGGGCGCGAGCGGGTTGATCTTCGTGGCGTCGCCGCCGAGGTCGGCCATCGCCTCGCGCATCGTGGCGAGGTCGACGACGCAGGGGACGCCGGTGAAGTCCTGCATGATCACGCGCGCCGGCGTGAACTGGATCTCCTTGTCGGGGTCCGCGCTCGCGTCCCACCCGGCGAGGGCCTTGATGTCCTCGGCGGTGATGTCGGCACCGTCCTCGGTGCGCAGGAGGTTCTCCAGCAGGACCTTGAGGCTGAACGGCAGGCTCTCGACGTCGAGGCCCTCACCGGTCACCTTGTCGAGACGGAAGATCTCGTAGGACGCCCCGTTGACGTCCAGGGTGCTCTTGGCACCGAAGCTGTTCTTGCTACCCACTGACCAACATCTCCTCTGTCGCGTGTGCGCCGGCGGTCTGCCGCCATCTTGCCGTCGAGCCGGTGGCCTGGGGAAGTCAGGTTCACCTCAGCAACTCTCTCGACATCAAGATACATGACATCGAGTGATCGTGCGGCCACCCCTCCGGTCGCGGGTACAGTCCGCCGGTGCTCTCGGTCCGGCCCTCCCACCACCTCTCCCCCGGGCCGTACCCGAGGCTGGTCGCGGCGGGCTTCCGGCAGCAGTCGGCCTACCGGCTCGCGGCGCTGGCCGGACTGGTCGCCAACACCACGTTCGGCTTCCTCAAGGTCGCGCTGCTGCTCGCGACCGTCGAGGCCGCCGGCGGTGAGCTGCGCGGGTACGACGTCGGCACCATGTCGGCCTACGTGTGGCTCAGCCAGGGGCTGCTCGGCTCGGTGAACCTCTACGGCCGCTCCGAGATGGCCGAGCGGATCCGCACCGGGGACGTGGTCGTGGACTTCCTGCGACCCCTCGACGTGCACGCGGCCGCCGTCGCCACGGAGGTCGGTCGCGGCCTGTTCGCCCTGCTCCCCCGCGGCGTGCCGTCGGTGCTGGTCGGCGCAGTGGTCGTGGGGATGACGATGCCCACGACGCCCGGCCCCTACCTGCTCGGCGCGGTCAGCGTGCTGCTGGGCATCACGGTCTCGGCGGCGACGGCCTACCTGGTGGCCGCGACCGGGTTCTGGCTCGTCGAGACCCGCGGCGTCGCGCTGCTCTACATGGTGGTGGCGGGCTTCCTGGCCGGGCTCTACGTGCCGATCGGCATCTTCCCGGCGCCGTTGTTCTGGTTGGCCACGGCCACGCCCTTCCCCGCGATGCTGATGTACCCCGTCGACGTGCTCTCCGGCCGCGTCGACGGTCTGGCCTCGGTCGGGCTGGTCGCCGCCCAGGTCGGGTGGCTGCTGGTCGTCGGGGCGCTCGGCCAGCTGATGACGCGCCGGGGGCGGCGCCGCCTGGAGGTGCAGGGTGGCTGAGCCCCACGGCAGTGCGCTGGCGCCGTACCGCGCCGTGCTGGCCTCGCGCATCCGCTCCCAGGCCAGCTACCGCACCAGCTTCGGCCTCGACCTCGGCAGCTCGCTGCTGGTCGGGCTCACCGAGCTCGCCGAGGTCGCCGTGCTGTTCACCAGCGTCAGCGCGATCGGCGGGTTCGACCTCGCGGCGATGCTGCTCGTCTTCGGTCTCGCCGACCTGTGCTTCTCGCTCGCCGACATGGTCGTCGGGCACTGCGACAACCTGCCGGAGTACGTCCGCACCGGACGCCTCGACGTCTTCTACCTGCGCCCGCAGCCACTGCTGCTGCAGCTGGTCACCAGCGACATCAGCCTGCGCCGGTTGGCGCGGGCCCTGGTCGGGCTCGTCGCCCTCGTCGTCGGCCTGGTGGTCAACGACGTCACCTGGGGCTTCGAGGCCGTCGGGCTGCTGCTGGTCGCCGTGGTGAGCGGCGTCGCGACGTTCGCGGCACTGTTCGTCTGGGCCGGTGGGCTGCAGTTCTTCCTCGTCAACGGCTCGGAGATGACCAACGCGTTCGTGTACGGCGGCCGCTACGCCGCCACGCAGCCGGGCACGGTCTGGGGGCGGCCGCTGGTCGTCGTCTTCGGGTTCTTCTTCCCGATGGCCTTCACGGCCTACCTGCCGGCTGCCACGCTGCTGGGGCTCGACACCTTCGCCGGCCTGCCGGCGTGGGCCGGCTGGCTGGCGCCGGTCGCCGCGGTGTGGGCCTGGGTCGCCGCCGGGCTGAGCTGGCGCACCGGCGTACGTCACTACCAGGGAGCGGGCGGATGACCTCGCACATCATCGAGACCGACGGCCTGACCCGGACCTTCCGGGTGCGGGAGGGGATGAAGCGGCGCACCGTGGTGGCCGTCGACGACCTGTCGCTGCGGGTGGAGCCCGGCGAGGCCGTCGGCTACATCGGTGCCAACGGGGCCGGGAAGTCCACGACGATCAAGATGCTGTGCGGGATCCTCGTGCCCACCGCTGGTGAGGTGCGGACCTGCGGGCTGCGCCCCGTCGCGGAGCGGCGCCGGCTCGCGCGCGAGATCGGCGTGGTCTTCGGGCAGCGCTCCCAGCTGTGGTGGGACCTGCCGACCCGGGAGTCCTTCTCGCTGCTGGCCGCGATCCACCGGCTCTCCCCCACCGACGCCGCAGCCCGGCGCGAGGAGCTGGTCGAGCGGCTCGAGCTGGGCGAGTTCCTCACCACCCCGGTGCGCCAGCTCTCGCTCGGCCAGCGGATGCGCGCCGAGGTCGCCGCCGCGCTGCTGCACCGACCGCGGCTGGTGGTCCTCGACGAGCCGACCATCGGGCTCGACGTGCTGTCCAAGCAGCGGCTCCGCGAGTTCCTGGTGACCGAGCGTCGCGACCACGGGACCACGTTGCTGCTCACCACCCACGACATGGGCGACGTCGAGCGGCTCTGCGACCGCGTGGTGCTCGTCGACCGCGGCCGCACCGTCCACGACGGCAGCCTGGCCGCGCTCTCACGCACCGTCGGCGCCCAGCGCGTGATGACCGTCGACCTGGCGTCGCCCACGCCCACGCTCCCCCTCCCCGACGGCACCACGCACCTGGGCGAGGAGGGGCACGGCCTGCGCCACCGGATCGCCTTCGACCCCGACCGGGTCACCGCCGCCGCCGTCCTCGCCGCCGTCAGCGCGTCCGCCGAGGTGCTCGACCTCTCGATCGAGGAGCCGGACGTCGAGGACGTGGTGCGCCGCGTGTACCGGTCGCGCCGCTGACCGCCGAGACGTCACCCACGCACGGCCCGGGCGCCACTCATGCACGCCGCTGGCACGAGCAGGCCTCGATGTCGGAGGGGACCACTAGCGTGCAGCCATGGACTCGCACACAGCGCACGGCCGCGAGGAGACGGCGCCCACGACCGCCGGCCAGACGGACATGCGACTCAGCGTCACCCTCGGCGACACGCCCCAGGACCAGCATGCGCAGGTAGCAGCGGCCCTGCGCGCGTGCAGCGAACCGTTCGACGCACGCCGAGCTCTGACAGAGTTCCAGGCAGCCGTGGTGCACTGCGTGCGTGGGCTGAAGCCGGGTGAGGTCGTCACCTATGGCTGGGTTGCCGAGCAGGTTCGATCTCCGGGCGGCGCGATCGCGGTAGGGCAGGCCTTGATGCCCTTCTCCCCCTTCGACGGGGTCCCGTGGTGGCGTGTGGTGCTCGCAGGCGGAGCACTCACGAACTTCAAGCACCTCGGTGATCCCGGTCTGCCGCTGGTCCGCTCGTTGCTCATGGCCGAGGGCGTGGGCTTCACTGATGACGGCCGGGTGGCTCAGTACGCGGAGGGCAGCCCGGTCGCCAGCGGCGGCGGTGTCCGGAGCAGTCGGAAGAAGCGGGAACCTCAGCCCTGCTACGACCCCCACGAGACGGTCCAGCTCAGCTGCTACAAGTGCCGGTGACGCCCCGCGCCCGGCGGCGCCTCTCGTGGCTGAGGTAGAGCCCGGAGTCAGTCGCGGTGGAAGATTGCCACGCACTCGACGTGGTGCGTCATCGGGAACAGGTCCAGGGCGCGGAGGGAGGCCAGGGAGTACCCCGCCTCGCGCAGGTACGCCGTGTCGCGCGCCAGGGCCGCCGGGTCGCACGCCACGTAGGCGATCCGCCGCGGCGTGCGGCGCGCGATCTCTCGGACGACCGTGCGGCGCGCCCCCTGCCGCGGCGGGTCGAGCACGACGAGGTCGACCGAGCCGGACAGCAGGTCGCCACGGGGTCGGGCCAGGACGCGCTCGACGTCGCCGGAGACGGCCTCCCAGCGGCCGGGCAGGGTGGCGAGGTTGGTGCGGGCGTGCGCGACGGCGCTGCGCTCGCCCTCGACGAGCCCCACCGCGCCCGAGCGGCCCACGGCCTCGCCGAGGAAGCGCGCGAACAGCCCGACACCGGCGTACAGGTCCAGGACACGGTCGCCGGCCCGCGGCTCCAGCCCGTCGAGCACCGATGCGACCAGGACCTCGGCGGCGCCGGGGTGCACCTGCCAGAAGCCGTCCGGGGCGACGGAGAACTCCACGCCGCGGACGGTGTGCAGCTCCTGCTCGGGGACCCGGCCACGACCGTCGATGAGGCAGTCGTCGACCTCGACGACCGCGTGGCTGCGGTGCTGGCGCATGCCGCGGCGGCCGTCACCGAGGTCGACGTAGCGCTGCCGGGTGCGCCACCGCAGCCCGTCGAGGTCTCCGGGCACGGCCTCGACCTCGACGTCGACCTCGAGACCGGCCAGGCGCAGCATCTGCTCGCGCACCACCGAGGCCTTGAGCGCGCGCTGGGCGGGCAGCGCGACGTGCTGCAGGTCGCAGCCACCGCACAGCCCCGGCCCGGCGAAGGCGCACGGCGCCTCGACCCGGTCCGGCGAGGCCTCGAGCACCTCGACGGCGTCACCGCGCCAGAACCGGTCGCCCTCGGCACCCTCGGTCACCTCGACGACGACCCGCTCGCCCGGCAGCGCGTGCCGGACGAAGACGACCGGCCCGTCCTCCTGGCGCAGCACGCAGTGCCCGCCGTGCGCGACCGGCCCGACGACGCCCTCGATGCGCGACCCCACGGCGCTCACCGGTCCCGCACCTGACCGCGGCGCAGGTCACCGGGGCGAACCCGGGTGTCGTCGTCGTAGGCCCGCTCGCGGGCCGCCTCGGACGAGCGCAGCTGGTAGGGCACGGAGATGACCATGACACCGGGGCAGAACAGCAGCCGGCCCTTGAGGCGCAGGGCGGTCTGGTTGTGCAACAGCTGCTCCCACCAGTGGCCGACGACGTACTCGGGGATGTAGACGGCCACGACACCGCGCGGGTTGGCCCGCCGGATCTCGTTGGCGTAGTCCACGACGGGGCGCACCAGCTCGCGGTACGGCGAGTGCAGCACCTTCAGGGGCAGGTCGATGCGCCGCTCGTCCCACTCCTCCATGAGCGCGGAGGTCGAGGCGGCGTCGGTGGCGACGTAGACCCCCTCCAGCGCGTTGGGACGGGTGGCCTTGGCGAAGGCCAGCGCGCGCAGGGTCGGCTTGTGCAGCTTGCTGACCAGCACGATGGCGTGCACGCGGGTCGGCAGCACCTTGTCCTCCTCGTCGGCGGCCAGCTCGGCGCCGACGCGGTCGTAGTGGGTGCGGATCGCCCGCATCACCACGAAGAAGAAGCCCATGGCCAGGATCGTGATCCAGGCGCCGGCGAGGAACTTGGTCACGACGATGATCACCAGCACCACCGCCGTGAGCGCCAGGCCGACCGTGTTGATGACCCGCGAGCGGTAGATGGTGTGCCGGCGGGCTGGATCCTTCTCCTCACGCAGCTCGCGGGTCCAGTGCCGGATCATCCCGAGCTGGCTGAGGTTGAAGGAGACGAAGACCCCGACGATGTAGAGCTGGATGAGCCGGGTGACCTCGGCGTCGAAGGCCCAGATCAGCACGATCGCCATCAGCGCCAGCGCTACGATGCCGTTGGAGTAGGCCAACCGGTCCCCGCGCGAGCCGAGCGCCCGGGGGGCGAAGCCGTCGCGCGCGAGGATGGAGCCGAGCACGGGGAAGCCGTTGAAGGCGGTGTTGGCCGCCAGCACGAGGATCACGCCGGTGACGGTGACGGTCAGGTAGAAGCCCGGCGGGAAGCCCTGGAAGACCGCCTCCGCGATCTGGCTGATCGCCGTGTGTTGGTCGTAGTCGTCGGGCACCGGGGCCCCCGCGCGGTACAGCCGATCGAAGTCGGCGGGGTCGACCAGCCGCACGCCGATCTCGCGGGCCAGCACGATGACGCTGATCATCATCGAGATGGCGATCAGGCCGAGCAGGGCCAGCGTCGTGGCGGCGTTCTTGGACTTCGGCCGCTGGAAGGCGGGTACGCCGTTGGAGACCGCCTCCACGCCGGTCAGCGCCGCACAGCCCGACGAGAACGCGCGGGCCAGCAGGAACAGCAGGCCGATCGTGGTCAGCGGCCCGTCCAGGCCCTGCTCGGGGATGATCGTGAGGTCGGCGGACTCCGCGCGGGGCAGGGTGCCGCCCAGCCACCGCAGCGCGCCGACCACGACCATCGTCCCGATCGAGATCATGAACAGGTAGGTCGGCACGGCGAACACCGCGCCGGACTCGCGGATGCCGCGCAGGTTGATCGCCATCAGCACCACGACCAGCACGACACCGAACGTCGCCTCGTGCCCGCTGAGGAACGGCAGCGCCGCGGCGGCGTACTGGGACCCGGCGGAGATCGACACCGCCACCGTGAGCACGTAGTCGACCAGGAGCGCGCTGGCGACGGTGGTCCCCGCGGTGTCGCCGAGGTTGACCTTGGCGACCTCGTAGTCACCACCGCCGGAGGGGTAGGCGTGCACGGTCTGGCGGTAGGAGGCCAGCACGACGGCCATCACCACGGCGACGGCCAGCGCGACCTTCCAGGACCAGACGTACGCCGACGCGCCGGCCAGCGAGAGCATGATGAAGACCTCGTCGGGCGCGTAGGCCACCGAGGAGAGCGCGTCGCTGGCGAAGACCGGCAGCGCGATGCGCTTGGGGAGCAGTGTCTCCCCCAGCTGGGAGCTGCGGAGCTTGCGACCCAGCAGGATCCGCTTCGAGACGTCGCCGACACCCACGGACCGGAAGGCTACGGCACGTGCGGCCCCTGAGGTCAGTTGCGGCTAGCGTGGGCCCGTGCACGTCGTGATCATGGGGTGCGGCCGGGTCGGCTCGACCCTCGCCCGCTCCCTGGAGGACCGCAACCACACCGTCTCGGTGATCGACTCCGAGCCGGACGCTTTCCGACGCCTCGGGCCGGGCTTCAACGGCGACAAGATCGCCGGGATGGGCTTCGACCAGGAGGTGCTGGAGAAGGCCGGCATCCGCCGGGCGGACGCGTTCGCCGCGGTGTCCAGCGGCGACAACTCCAACATCATCGCCGCCCGCGTGGCGCGCGAGACCTTCGGCATCCAGCAGGTCGTGGCGCGCATCTACGACCCCGGCCGCGCCGAGGTCTACCAGCGGCTGGGCATCACCACCGTCGCGACGGTGAAGTGGACCGCCGACCAGGTGCTGCGCCGGATCCTCCCGGCGGGCGCCGAACCGGACTTCCGCGACCCCAGCGGCACGATCCGCGTGGACCACATCACCGTCCCCCACGCCTGGATCGGCCAGCGCACCATCGACCTGCAGCTGCAGAGCAAGTCGCGCATCGCCTGGATCGACCGGCTCGGCGAGGGGATGCTGCCCACCCGCGAGACGATCCTGCAGGAGGGCGACATGCTGCACCTGGTCATCCGTGAGCAGATGGCCGCCCACACGTTCGCGGTCCTCGACAAGGGTCCGGAGGAGAGCTGATGCGCGTCGCCATCGCCGGGGCCGGTGCCGTCGGCCGGTCCATCGCCCGGGAGCTGATCGGCAACGGTCACGAGGTCCTGCTGATCGACAAGAACGCCCAGGCCATCAAGCCCGAGCGGGTGCCGGACGCCGAGTGGCTGCTGGCCGACTGCTGCGAGATGTCCTCACTGGAGGAGGCCCGCCTCGAGCGCTGCGACGTGCTGATCTCGGCCACCGGCGACGACAAGGCCAACCTGGTCGCCTCGCTGCTGGCCAAGACCGAGTTCGGCGTGCCCCGCACGGTGGGCCGGGTCAACCACCCCAACAACGAGTGGCTCTTCAGCGAGGCATGGGGCGTCGACGTCAACGTCTCGACGCCGCGCATCATGTCGGCGCTGGTCGAGGAGGCCGTCACGGTCGGCGACCTGGTCCGGCTCTTCACCTTCCGACAGGGCAACGCCAACCTCGTCGAGATGACCCTGCCCGCCGACAGCCCGTACGTCGGCAAGCCGGCCGGCCTGGTGCCGCTGCCGGAGTCCTGCGCGCTGGTGACGATCCTGCGCGACGGCCAGGTCTACACCCCCGACCCGGAGCAGCCCATCGAGTCCGGCGACGAGCTGTTGTTCGTCGTGCCGGCCGAGAAGGAGGACGAGCTCGAGCGGCTGCTGGCCCCCTCCGCCCACGGCGGCTGAGGCCAACGGCCGAGGGCTCAGACGGTCGCCTGGACCGGCGTCCGGTTGCGACCCAGCACCCAGAGCATGGCTGCGAGGGCGGCCAGCTGCAGGGGCCAGCCGAGCGCGATCTTGAGGATGCCCAGCGCCGCGATGGCGAAGTCGGTGTCGATCGACCCGCTCCACCCACCGAGCCACAACGGCGCCTGCACCACGACGCGGACGACGCACGGCAGCGCCAGCAGCCAGGTCAGCGTCGTGCACAGGCGGACGACCTGCTTGTCCTGGTGCCACTCGGTCACCTCGCCGGTGACCGAGCCGACCATGAAGCCGACCAGCGGCCAGCCGATCAGGCAGGTGACGGCCATGACGACGGCGTACCCGCCGTTGTAGAGCAGCCCCGGCAGGAAGTAGGCCAGCGCCTGCTCGTCCTCGCTGCCGCCGCGGGAGGCAGCCAGCCGGACGAAGAACCAGCCGATGCCGATGCCGAAGAGCGCGTTGACGACGAACTGCACCGTCGAGCGCTGGACGAGGCGCACGACCAGCAGCAGCACGGCCACACCGACGCTGACGCCGAGGGCGAGCTGCAGCTCGCGGGTCGTGAGCCACAGCGCGGTGAACACGATCGTGGGCACCGCCGCCTCGACCATCCCGCGACGACCGCCGAGGGCCTTGGCGAGCTGCCCGCGCACGACCTCCTCGACCGTGGCCCCGGCCCCCACCTGGTGGTCGCTCATGGCAGCAGCTGGTAGCGGGGGTTGAAGATGACCCGCTGCCCCTCGTGGACGCCGATGCGGCCCTGGACCTCGATGGAGACGCCGGGGTCGATGCCGACGATGCGCCGGCGGCCCAACCAGATGATCGTGAGCGCGCCGGAGCCGTCGAAGAGCTCGGCCTCCAGCGCGGGGACGCCGCCGCGCGGGCGCAGGGTCACGGTGCGCAGGGTCCCCTGGAGCCGCACGCGGGCGCGGTCCTCGGCTCCGGCGATGGTGTCCTGGCCGGGCTCCACGTAGGTCTTGAGCATGTCGCGGGCGAGCATGTCCGAGCTGTTGGCCCAGCGCGAGATGCTGCGCCGCAGGCGGGACTTCTCGGGCACGGGGTCCTAGCCCTCCACGCGGCGCGCGCCCTCGGGCAGCGCCAGCGGCAGCGGCTCGCCCACGGGCATGGCGCCCTCGCCGCGGCGGACCGCGACGGTGCTGATGACGGCGTCCCACTTGTCGCGGTCGGCCCCGGGCCGGGCCGGGCCACCGATGAGGGTGGCACGCAGCATCCAGCGGTTGCCGTTGACGCCGATGATCCGGGAGAGCTGCTGACCGGTGCGACCGTCGGCGAGGGTGCGGGTCAGCTCGCAGCGCAGCTCGGTGCCCCAGCGTCCCTCCTCCTCCGAGGCGACACCGCCGCGCTGCGCCATGTCGGCGGCGATCTGGGGACGCACCTCGCTCCACAGGTCACCGTGACGGGGTGCGGCGAAGGCCCGCAGCTCCAGGGCGCCCTCCGGACCGGTCAGCAGGACCGCCTGGACGTCGCCGCTGGCCTCGTCGACCTGCAGCCGCAGCTCGGTGCCGACCACGGGCGCGATGAGCAGCGAGCCGAGGTCGATGCGCTGCACGCCCTCGGGCAGGTCGGGCATCTCGGAGACGTCGTAGGGCCCGGCGGGCCGGGAGGCCTGCTCCTCGGCTCCGGCAGCCGACTCGGTCGCGGCCTGGTCCGGGGTCCCCGGCTCGGTGGCGGACTTGCGGCGGAACTTCACGAGCGCTCCCTGCTGTGACGGCGGTCAGGTACCGGTAGAACCGTAGCCCCCGGTCCCCCGCGCGGAGTCCGGCAGGGCGTCGACCTCCACGAAGGCGGCCCGCTCGACCCGCTGCACCACCAGCTGCGCGATCCGCTCACCGCGGCGCAGCTCGACCGGCTCGCGCGGGTCGAGGTTGACCAGCAGCACCTTGACCTCGCCGCGGTAGCCGGCGTCGACCGTGCCGGGCGTGTTGACGATCGAGACGCCGTGCCGGGCCGCGAGCCCCGAGCGCGGGTGCACGAGACCGACGTACCCCTCAGGGAGCGCCAGGGCGATCCCCGTGGGCACGAGCGCGCGCTCGCCGGGGGCCAGCACCACGTCGACGGTGGTGTGCAGGTCGGCGCCGGCGTCGCCGGGGTGCGCGTAGCCCGGCAGCGGCAGGTCGGGGTCGAGCCGCACCACCGGGACCGGCAGCCCGGTCGGCAGCGGGCCGGGAGAGGAGGAGGCCTGGTCGTCCACGGCAGGGACCCTAGTGCGAGACTCCTGTCCCGTGGACACGGGCACGCACTACCGCGAGCGCCTCGCCGTGCCTATCCGTTGGTGGGCGCAGGGCACGATGCTGGTGGCCAGCCTGTGGCTGGCCGTGATCGTCGCGGTCCCCGGCCCCTTCGCGTGGGCCGTCACCGGCGTCGGCGCGGCCCTGATGGTCGCGTTCTTCCTCTCGTACGGCGGAGCCGTGCTGAGCGTGGAGGACGGCTGGTTCCGCGCCGGCCGGGCGCGGGTCGAGGTCCGCTTCGTCGGCGAGGTCGTCGCGCTGGACGCCGAGCAGACCCGGCTGGTCGCCGGGCGCGACGCCGATGCCCGTGCCTACCTGCTGCTGCGGCCCTACCGCAGCCGGGCGGTGAAGGTGACGCTGCGCGACCCGGCCGACCCGACGCCGTACTGGCTGGTGAGCACGCGGCGGCCCGACCAGCTGGCGCAGGCCCTGGGCGACGCCACCCGCTCCGCCGAGGCCGCCGGCTGATCCCTCTCCCTCCGGTGGGTGCCCCAGGGGGCTAGGGTCGGACCATGTCCAAGGTCTGGTCTGTGATGGAGAAGGGCTCGGCGATCGGCGCTGCCGTCGTCGCCCGCAAGGTGCTGACCACGGGGTGGGCCAAGGCCGCGCGCCGCAAGCCGCCGGAGAACCCGGCCGACCCCGACGTCAACATCGGCGAGGCCGTGGCCTGGGCGGTCGCCACGGGGGCTGCGGTCTCGGTGGCGCGCATGCTCGCCATGCGCGGCGCCGCCCGGTACTACACGAAGTCCGCGGGGCACCTGCCCCCCGGGCTCGAGAAGGACGGGGTCTGACCCGTCCTCCTCATCGACTCCTGATCGGCTGACGCCCGAGGGCCCGTGCGGGCCTCAGGCGCAGTCGTGGCAGATCATCTTCTTGGCGTCCGCCAGCTGCGAGCGGTGGTGCACCAGGAAGCAGCTCATGCAGGTGAACTCGTCCTCCTGCTTGGGCTTCACCTCCACGGCCAGCTCCTCGTGGGAGAGGTCCGCGCCGGGGAGCTCGAACGACTCCGCCGCCTCGGTCTCGTCCTCGTCGACCTTGCCCGAGTTCTTGTCGTGCCGTCGCGCCTTGAGCTCTTCGATGCTCTCCTCGGAGGAGTCCTCCTCGTTCTTGCGTGGCGCGTCGTAGTCGGTTGCCATCGTCGTCACTCCCCTCGTCCGGTCGATCGGCGCCACAGTGTGCACCATCGCCCGGGGCCACTCCACACCGGTCTGGTGTGGCGGGCGGTGAACAGTCGGTGACGTCGCCCTATTCCCCTCGGGGGGAGGTGTCGCCCGAGCGGGCGTAGCCGGCCTCCAGCACCGCCTCGAGGAAGGTGTCGTACGACGCCTCGGGAGCCGCCACGAGCAGGTCGCGCCCCGAGGCGCCGGCCAGCAGCCCCCAGCGCGCGCCCCCGGCGCGCGCGATCAGGGCCGCCGCCGCGTGGTCCCACAGGTTCACCCCCTCCTCGACGTAGCCGTCGAGGTGTCCCGAGCCCAGCAGGCACAGGTCGAGGGCGCACGAGCCCAGCCGACGGATGTCGCGCACCTGTGGCAGCAGCCGCACCAGCGACTCGGCCTGGGCGCGGCGCACGTCGCGGTCGTAGGAGAAGCCGGTCGCGACCAGCATCAGCGACAGCGGCTGCGGCGCCCGGACGCGGACGGGAGCGCCGTCGCGGGTGCCGACCGGCCGGCCGTCCTCGAGGTGGGCGCTCCAGGTGGAGCCGGTGGGCACCTCCAGGACCGTCCCCGCGACGGTGGACCAGCCGTCGGGGGCCGCGTCGTCCTGGACCTGGGCGGCCACCGAGACGGCGTGCCGGGGCAGGCCGTAGAGGAAGTTGACGGTGCCGTCGATCGGGTCGAGCACCCAGCGCACCCCCGACGTGCCGGGCCGGTCCTCCCCCTCCTCCCCGAGGATCGCGTCGTCGGGGCGGGCCGCGGTCAGCCTTGCGCGCAGCAGCTCTTCGCTGGCCCGGTCGGCGGCCGTGACGACGTCGACGTCGCTGGACTTGGTGGCGGCGACCTCGACGCCGCGGGCAGCGTGCTCGCGCACGAGTGCCGCGGCCTCGGCCGCCACCTCGCGGGAGAGCGCCGCCAGGGCCCGCGCGTCCACGCCTCGGGTCATCGGGGCCGGCTCAGGTGTCGCGGCCGCACAGGGCGGGCCGCTCAGCGCGTGGGTTGGCGCAGCAACCGACCGGGCACACGTCCCACATCGCCCCGATGTCGCCGGTGGCGGCGCGGGCGACCTCCTCACCACGCTCGACGGTGGCCCGCTCGACCAGCAGGTCGCGCACCATCGCGACGAACCGCGGGTCGGTGCCGGCGGTGGCGGCGCGGGTGGCCGGCAACCCGATCTCCTCCGCGGTCGCCAGCGCCTCGGTGTCGAGGTCGTAGACGACCTCCATGTGGTCGGAGACGAAGCCGACCGGCACGATCACCGCTGCGGACGCCCCTCGCTCCTTCAGCGCCGTGAGGTGGTCGTTGACGTCCGGCTCGAGCCACGGGACCTGCGGGGACCCGGAGCGCGAGCAGTAGACCAGGGCGTGCTCGTGCCGGGTGCCGGTCTCCTCGGCGACGCGGTCCACGATGCTGCGCGCGACGTCGAGGTGCTGCGCGACGTAGGCGCTGCCCTCCTCCCAGTCCCGCTCGGGGTCGCCGCTGCGCTCGCTCATGGCCGTGGGGATGGAGTGGGTGACGAACACCAGCTCCGCGCCCGCCCGGACGTCGTCGGGCAGGTCGGCGAGCGCCGCCAGCACCGCGTCGACGTTGGGCTCCACGAAGCCGGGGTGGTTGAAGTAGTGGCGCAGCTTGTCCAGGCGCACCGGCGAGCCCTCGGGGCCGGGGCCCTCACCCAGCGGGTCGACGGCGTCCCAGAGGTTCTCGCGGTACTGCCGGCACGAGGACCAGGAGCTGTAGGCGCTGGTCACGAAGCAGGCCGCCCGGGTCACGCCGTCCTCGGCCATCTGCTGCAGCGTGTCGGTCAGGAACGGGTCCCAGTTGCGGTTGCCCCAGTAGACCGGGAGGTCGATGCCGGCGTCGGCCAGCTCGGCGCGGATCGCGGCCAGCAGGGCGCGGCACTGGTCGTTGATCGGCGAGCGCCCCCCGAACAGGAAGTAGTGCTCGCCCACCTCCTCCAGCCGCTCCTTGGGGATGCCCCGCCCGCGCGTGACGTTCTCCAGGAACGGCACCACGTCCTCGGGCTTCTCGGGACCCCCGAAGGAGACCAGCAGCAGCGCGTCGTAGGGGCTCACGTCGGGGCTCGCCATGACCCCATCGTAGGAACCCCCCTCCTCACCCTCGCGGATCGCCCGCCCCGATTCGCCCCGGGTGGTGGCCTGGTCCTAGGTTCCGGACGTGGCAGGAGGCGGGCTGAGGAGCTACCGGGACGTGCTGGCGCACCCCGGCGCGCTGGCCTTCTCGCTGACCGGCCTGGTGGCACGGCTGCCGATCTCGATGGCCGGGCTCGGCATCGTGCTCCTCGTCGAGGGCGCGACCGGCTCCTACGGCCTCGCCGGCTCGGTCTCCGCGGCCTACATGGTCGCCAACGCCGTCCTCGCCATCGCCCAGGGCCGGCTGCTGGACCGCTGGGGCCAGGGGCCGGTCCTCGCCGTCGCCGGGTCGGTCTTCGGCGTGGCCACCACGGTGCTCGTGTGGTCGGTCCAGGCGGACTGGCCGCGGGTCGCGTCGTACGTCGCCGCGGCCGTGGCCGGGGGCTCGCTGCCCCAGATCGGCTCGGCCGTGCGCGCCCGGTGGGCGCAGGTGCTGGACCGACCGGCCCAGGTGCAGACGGCGTACGCACTCGAGGCGGTCTTCGACGAGGTCGTCTTCATCCTGGGGCCGATCCTGGTCACGGTGCTGGCCACCCTCGTGCACCCGGTGCTCGGCTTGGCGGTGGCCGCCGTCGCGGGCTCGTTGGGCTCCTGGGCGTTCGCGGCCCAGCGGGCGACCGCTCCCCCGGCCCACCCGCACCGCCGCGGCGGTGACCGCCGCGTCCCGCTGCCCTGGCGCACCCTCGCCCCGCTCACGGTCGTCTCGGCGTGCCTGGGCGTGCTCTTCGGCGCCGCCGAGGTCACCACCGTCGCCTTCGCCGACGAGCTGGGCTCGCCGGCGTGGGCGGGCGCCCTGCTGGCCCTGTGGGCGCTGGGCAGCCTGGTCTCGGGCGTGGTCACCGGGGCCCTGACCTGGCGCCGCTCGGTGACCACCCGGCTGCAGGTGGGCGCCGCGGCCATGGCGCTGGCCATGGCGCCGTTGTGGCTGGTCGGCTCGCTGCCCCTGATGGGCCTGGTGCTGCTCGTGGGCGGCGCGGCGATCGCACCCACCCTGGTCGCGACCATGTCGCTGGTGGAGTCCAGCACCCCCCGGGCCCGCCTCACCGAGGGCATGGCCCTCGTGCAGACGGGGCTGGTCGCCGGCGTCGCCCCCGGCGCGGCCGCCTCGGGCTTCGTCGTGGACCACTACGGGGCCAACCCGGCCTACCTGGTGTCCCTGGCCGCCGGTGTCCTCGCCGCCGTGGCGGCGCTCTCGCTGCCGCGCTCCGACCGCGACTGACGGGCCGACCGGGGGCCGGCGCTCAGACGCTGGCGGACCCGCGCGGCACCGGCGCCTGCCACCCGCGCCACATCGACAGCAGCCTCCAGACCAGGCACACCGTGGCGCCCGCGGCCGCGGCCAGGCCGTAGGGCACGTCGGCCCGGTCGAGCATCACCGCGACCAGCGCTCCGGCGAGCGCGGGGGTGGCGTAGAGCTCCCCGCGGAAGATCACCGGCACCCGGCCGGCCAGGACGTCGCGCATCATCCCGCCGCCGATCCCGGTCGTCATCCCCAGCAGCGCCGCCGGCAGCGGCCCCAGCCCGTAGTCGACGGCCTTCAGGGCACCCGCGACGCAGAAGAGCGCGAGCCCGAAGGCGTCGAAGACGTTGACCAGCCGCTCCATCCGGCCCAGTGCCGGGTGGTAGAGGAACGTCACCAGCCCGGCGGCCACCGGGACCATCAGGTAGCGCCAGTCCTCGAGCGCAGCGGGCGGGGCGGCGTCGATCAGGACGTCGCGCAGGAACCCACCACCCAGGCCGGTGACGCCGGCCAGCACGAGCACGCCGAAGACGTCGAGCTCCTTGCGCACCGCCACCAGGGCACCGGAGATCGCGAACACGAAGATGCCCACGAGGTCCAGGACGACCAGGGTGGCACTGGGTTCGGGGGTCGTCACCCGCGCAGGCTACCCAGGCCCGCCCGCCAGGACCCAGCGGCGGGAGCCGCCCTCAGCGCACCCCGTAGAAGGGCGCCGTCACCGGCCAGTCGCGGTCGATCCAGTCGGGGACGAAGGAGTCGAGCGCCGACTCCAGCCCGCTGCCGACGTACTCGTCCCGCACCCACCACGAGATGACGGCGTCGCACTCCGGCCCGTCGCCTGGGTCGATGTAGACGCAGCCGATCAGCTCGGTCTCCCCGGCGTCCAGGAGCGCGTAGTTGAAGGACTCGTGGGTCTGCATCTCCTCCCAGTGCCGTTGCAGATCCTCGCGGTCGGCCTCGGCACTCATGTCCTCGGGCGGCCAGCCCCAGGCCGCGCCGTAGATCGACCACAGGCGGTCGCGGGAGCCCATGACGGCGAGCATGTCCTTCTCGGTGTCGTCGGCGGTGATCGGGCGCAGGTGGTGGCCGGTGGGCAGGTCCACCCGCAGCGGGTGCTCCCAGTCCGGGGGGAGCCAGGTCGTGGTCATGAGCCGATGGTGGCGCCCGGCGGCGGCCGTCCGCCAGGCATTTGCGTGGCGGGCGCACGCCACGGAGCCGCCGGGCGCCGGGGTCCCTGGTCCGGAGCGCCTCCTGGCGTAGGCTCGGCGCACCCCGGGCACTCCGGCGGCGATGGACTACGAAGCAGGAGGTGGACCGGCTCATGGTGCACCTGACCCTCGCGGGCACGAGCGAGGACGGGAAGCGCCTGCTCCTGGTCAGCGACGCCGGGGAGGAGTACACCCTCGACGTCGACGCCCGGCTCCGCAGCGCCCTGCGCGGCGAGACGTCACGACTCGGTCAGTTGGAGATCACCATGGAGAGCGTCCTGCGGCCTCGCGACATCCAGGCCCGCATCCGGGCCGGAGAGACGCCGGAGGCGGTCGCCGAGGCGGCCCAGACCAGCGTCGAGAAGATCATGCCGTTCGCCGGGCCCGTCCTCGCCGAGCGCGAGCACGTCGCCCAGCGGGCCCAGCGCAGCTCGGTACGCCGCCGCAACGGCGACGGGGCCCGCATCCTCGGCGAGGCGGTGGAGTCCCACCTGCGCTCGATCAACGTCGGGGCCGACACCGTCGCCTGGGACGCCTGGCGGCGCGAGGACGGCCGCTGGGTCCTCACCGCCGACTTCGCGACCCAGGCCCGCAGCGGCACCGGCACCTACACCTACGACATGCCCGGCAACTACGTCGTGGCCGAGGACGACGACGCCCGCTGGCTGATCGGCGACCGCTCCGCCACCCCGGCCGCTCCGCCGGCCCCCGACGACCTGGAGCAGGTACGCCGCCGCCGCGCCGCTGCCGTCGACGAGCCCGACCAGCTGCCGCTGGGTGACGACGCGATCCACCTGGTCGCGCCGGAGACCGTCCCCGACCTCCACGACGAGGCGCCGGCCGAGCGGGTGCGCGCCGACGCCGAGCCCGGACAACCCGAGCCGGCGCCCGACCGCCGGAGCGAGGGGGCACCGGCCGCCCGCGAGACCACCGAGCCCCCGGCCGCCACGCCCGCGCAGCAGGCCGAGGCCGCGCAGCCCGAGCACCTGGACGAGCCGGCGGCCCGCAAGCCGACCCGCAAGCGCGGACGCGCCTCGGTGCCCAGCTGGGACGAGATCATGTTCGGCGGCTCGAAGGAGTAGTCCTCGCGCGATCGCGGCGTGCTGGAGGTCCCCACGCGCGCCCGGGCAGGACTAGTCTCCGCCCATGGCCTACTTCGTGACCGGTGCCACCGGGTTCATCGGCCGGTTCCTCGTGACCGAGCTGCTCGACCATCGCGAGGGCGAGATCTTCGTGCTCGTCCGGGCCGGCAGCCGCCACCGGATGGACGCGCTGATCCGACGCTGGGGCACCGACCGGGTCACGCCGGTCGTCGGCGACCTGTCCCAGGACGGTCTCGGCGTCGACCCCGCCTGGGTGGCCGAGCACCGTGGCTCCATCGAGCACTTCTTCCACCTGGCGGCCATCTACGACATGACGGCCGACGACGCGACCAACGAGACGATGAACGTCGGCGGCACCCGGCACGCCGTCGAGCTCGCCGAGGCGCTCGAGGTGGGCTGCTTCCACCAGGTGTCCTCGGTGGCCGCCGCCGGCGAGCACCACGGCCGCTTCGACGAGACGATGTTCGACCAGGGCCAGCACCTGCCCTCGCCGTACCACCGCACGAAGTTCGAGTCCGAGCGGATCGTGCGGGAGGAGGCGTCGGTCCCCTGGCGCGTCTACCGCCCCGCGATCGTGGTCGGCGACTCCCAGACCGGCGAGATGGACAAGGTCGACGGGCCCTACTACTTCTTCCCGCTGATGAAGATGCTGCGCGACCGGTTGCCGGCCTGGTTGCCGCTCGTCGGCGTCGACCTCGGCGACACCAACGTCGTGCCGGTGGACTACGTGGCCAAGGCGATGGACCACATCGCGCACCGCCCCGACCTCGACGGCCAGGCCTTCCACCTCGTCAACCCCGAGCCGCAGCCGGTGGTCGAGGTCGTCAACGCCTTCTGCGCCGCTGCCGGGGCACCCCGCTTCGCCACACCCGTCGACCGCAACGTGACCCAGGCCGGGCCGCTGGCCCTCGTCCCCCGCATGATGCGCCCCTCGACGTACGTCGGTGCGCTGGCGCGCAACGGGGTCGTGCAGTCGGTCCTCGACCCGCTGACCAGCCAGCTCGGCGTGCCCGCGGAGGTGCTGGGCCACACCGGCTTCGCCCCTGTCTTCGACTCCCGCCGCACCGAGAAGGCCCTGGCCGGCTCCGGCATCGGCGTGCCGGACCTGGAGTCCTACGCCCGCACGCTGTGGGGCTACTGGGAGGAGCACCTCGACGACTCCTGCGGCCGCGACGCCGACAACCGGGCGGCGCTGCAGGGCAAGCACGTGGTCATCACCGGCGCCTCCTCCGGGATCGGGCAGGTCACCGCGCTCAAGGTCGCCCAGTGCGGCGGCATCCCCGTGCTGGTGGCCCGAGGCAAGGACAAGCTCGAGGAGACCCGCGCAGTCATCGAGGCCCGCGGCGGCAACGCCCACGTCTATCCCTGCGACCTCTCCGACCTCGACGCCATCGACGCCCTGTGCGCACAGCTGGCCGCCGAGCTGCCCTCGGTCGACTTCGTGGTCAACAACGCCGGTCGCTCGATCCGCCGCTCCCTCAAGCTCAGCCACGACCGCTTCCACGACTTCGAGCGGACCATGCAGCTGAACTACTTCGGCGCGATCCGCCTGGTCATGGGCCTGATCCCCACGATGCGCGAGCAGCGACGCGGGCACATCGTGAACATCAGCTCCATCGGCGTGCAGACCAACCCGCCGCGGTTCTCGGCCTACGTCGCCTCCAAGGCGGCGCTGGACTCCTGGTCCAACGTGGTCTCCTCCGAGCTGGTGGGTGACGGCATCACCTTCACCGGCATCCACATGCCGCTGGTGCGGACGCCGATGATCGCCCCCACCAAGATCTACGACAAGTTCCCCACCATCTCCCCGGCGCAGGCCGCCGACCTGGTCATCAGGGCGATGGTCGAGCGTCCGCACGAGATCAACACCGCACTCGGCAACGCCGGTGCCATCGCCCACACGGTCGCGCCCAAGCTGGCCTTCCGGATCCTCAACATGGCCTACCACGTGTTCCCCGACTCAGCCGCCGCCCGCGGCGACGCGGCCCAGGGCTCGCGGGAGACCGAGCAGATCATGCTGGCCAAGATCTTCAAGGGCGTGCACTGGTAGGAAGGACACGCCCGTCGACCTCAGTCCTTGGCCACCGGTCGCGCAGGGTCGCTGACCCAGTCGCTCCACGAGCCCGGGTACAGCGCGGCCCGCACGCCCACCAGCTCCAGGGCGAGCACGTCGAGGCAGGCGGTGACGCCCGAGCCGCAGTACGCCGCGACGTCCGCGCCGGGCACGGCCCCGACGGCGGCGTACTCCTCGCGCAGCTCGGGGACCGGGCGGAACCTCCCGTCCGCCGTGAGGTTGAGCGCGGTCGGCACGTTCACGGCGCCGGGCACGTGGCCGGCCACCGGGTCCACGGGCTCCACCTCGCCCCGGTAGCGCTCACCCGCCCGCGCGTCGACCAGCACGCTGACCGCGGGGACGTCCTCGGCGGCCACCACCGGCATCGAGCCCGGCTCGCCGTCCAGGTCACCGCGCACCGGGGCGACCTCGCCGGTCTCCACCGACCCACCGTCAGCCACCCACGCGCTCCAGCCACCGTCCAGCACCCGCACGTCCTCGACGCCGTGGTGACGCAGCAGCCACCAGGCCCGGGCGGCTGCGTGACCGGACCAGTCGTCGTAGACCACGACGGGCCCACCGCGGGTCACCCCGGCCGCGCGCATCGCTTCCAGGAACACGCCGGTCTCGGGCAGCGGGTGCCGGCCACCGCGACGGTCCTCACGGACCGGGGCGGCCAGGGCGGTGTCCAGGTCGACGTACGCCGCCCCCGGGACGTGCCCCGCCTCGTGCTCCCCGGCGCCCGGCGGTCCGCCCAGCCGGTAGCGCACGTCGAGCAGGGTCGGCGCCCGCCCGGCCTCCAGCAGCGCGCGCAGCTCGGCGGTGTCGATGAGGGGATGCACTGGCCCGGACATGCGCCCATCCTGCCGGACACCTAGGATCTCGCCCCGTGGCTGAGCTCCAGTTCTTCACCGGCACCATGGACTCCGGCAAGAGCACGCTGGCGCTCCAGACCAACCACAACCACGCCGCACGCGGCCGTCAGGGGCAGATCTTCGTCACCCGCGACCGCGCCGGCACCGGCCGCCTCTCCAGCCGCCTCGGGCTCACCCACGACGCTCTCGAGGTCGACTCCGACTTCGACTTCTGGCGCCACGTCGTCGACCACCTCACGCAGGGCGCCCGGATCGACTACCTGATCTGCGACGAGGCCCAGTTCTACTCCCCCGACCAGATCGACCAGCTCGCCAAGATCGTCGACGAGCTGCAGATCGACGTGTTCGCCTTCGGCATCCTCACCGACTTCCGCACCCTGATGTTCCCGGGCTCCGCGCGCCTGGTCGAGCTCGCCGACCGGATGAACGTGCTGCAGGTCGAGGCGTTGTGCTGGTGCGGCAAGCGCGCCACCCACAACGCCCGCACCGAGAACGGCGTCATGGTCGTCGAGGGCGACGTCATCGTCGTCGGCGACGTCGAGCAGCCCGACCAGCACGACGCCGACGTCGACATCGCCTACGAGGTGCTCTGCCGCCAGCACCACCGCCGTCGGCTCACCGCCGCCCGCGCCAAGGCGGTCTCCCTCGCCCCCGAGCCGCTCCCCTTCGGCTGATCCCACCCACTGGTTGAGCAGGCGAGCACCAGCGACCGGGCCCCCTGCTGGTCGAGCAGGCGAGCTCAGCGATCCGGGCCCCCGCTGGTCGAGCAGGCGAGCGCCAGCGAGCCGGCCCCCTGCTGGTCGAGCAGGCGAGCGCCAGCGAGCCGTCGTCGAGACCCCGTACGCCGCCAAGCAACCCCTCCATCGGCGACTGGAGGGTCTGTCGTGACCCCCTTTCACGCCACGCCCTCCGGTCCGGTTGGACTGCTGGGTCACCGTTGGCGGGCGCCTGGACGTTCGCGCTGCAGCAGGTCCTTCATTTTTCGAAGACACGGTTGCCGTCCGCTTCGCTACCGGTACCTGGTTGCGCGTCGCTCGCACGCCTTGCGGGCACGTCGAGGTGCTCGCTTCGGTTGCGGCTGGATCGTCCTCCACAGATTCGATCCCGGGCCCTCGACAGGGTTTCTTTCGAACTGGCGTTCGAGTAGAATCTCGTCATGGCACTCGGGCACCACGACACCACTGAGCAGGACTCGCCTGCGGTGTCGACCGGTGACCTGCTGAGCCTCGCCGTCGCGCAGAAGCAGGCCGCTGACGACGCCGACCGCCAGCTCTTCATCACCGTCGCTGCCTGGGCCGACCGGCACACCACCGGCGCCCTGATGCCCGATCTCTACGGCACCTACGGGCTGGCCGACGACGACGCACTGACTGCGGCCGAGAACGCGTGGGTCGCCCGGTTCGGGATGCCCGGTGCCGACACGATGCTCGAGCTCGCCGGTCCGGGTGCGCCGGAGGTGTCGGAGTTCGCGGTCATCGAGCTCGCCGCCGCACTGGGCCGTTCCACCGACTCCGGCCGGGCACTGGTCTCAGACGCCGTGGAGGCCAAGCACCGCCTGCCGAAGATCTGGGCCCGCCTCGAAGCAGGCCAGGTGCAGGTGTGGCGCATCCGGCGGGTCACCGAGGTCACCCGTCAGCTCACCGCCGACGCTGCTGCGTTCGTCGATGCGCACCTCGCCCACGTCGTCCACACCGCCTCCTTCGCCACCGTCAAGAGGCTCGCTGCCGAGGCTGCAGCCCGGTTCGACCCCGAGACATGTGAGATGGAGGAGGTCGACACCCGGGCCAGCCTCCACGTCCACCTCGACCTGGCCACCGCCTGGACCATCGGGACTGCCAACGGCGTCCCCCTCACCGGCCTGCTGGACCGCGCCGACGCCGAAGAGCTCGAGCACGCCATCCGCACCATCGCCGAGCAGCTGCTCGCCGCCGGCTCCACCGACACCCTCGACGTCCGCCGCGCCAAGGCCCTGGGCTACCTCAGCCGCGGCGACCTCACCCTCGACCTCGACACCTCACCGGCCAGCGACGCCGGTGGTCGAGCAGCGACGAGCGCCAGCGAGGAGCGGGCGTCGAGACCACCCCGCAACCCGCGCCAGGTCGTCCTCCACATCCACCTCTCAGAAGCCGCCCTCCGCGGAAACGAAGGACCCGGCACCCCCGAGGTCGACCCCGACACCGGCCGGCTCGGTTTGCACCTCGCCCGCCTCGAGAACCACCACCAGACCCTCACCGCCGACACCGTCCGCGACTGGCTCGCCGTCCCCGGCACCCAGGTGGTCGTGAAGCCGGTCATCAACCTGGCCGACCAGATCGCCGTCGACTGCTACGAGATCCCCGACCGCATCTCCACCCGGGTCAAGCTCAAGCGGACGACCTGCGTCTTCCCGCACTGCACCCGCACCTCAGCACGGGTCGACCTCGACCACATCGAGGAGTACGTCCCACCCGACGAAGGCGGACCACCCGGCCAAACAGCCACCGACCGACTCGCCCCCTTGTGCAGGCGACATCACCGAGCCAAGACCCACCCCTCGCCGGTCCCCAGCAGCCAAGCAGGCTCGACCACCGTGGCCTGGGACTACCAGCAGCTCACCCCCACCACCTGGCTCTGGACCAGCCCCCACGGCATCCGCCTGCTCGTCCACCCCGACGGCACCACCGAGCTCTGACCGAAGGCTCCGACGGCGCGCGCGGACAGGAAGCGTTAAGCGCGTCCCGCGGCGGCCTCAGGCCTCGCCGACGTCCAGCAGCACCTTGCCCACGGCCCCGCCCTCGACGGCGGCGTGGGCGTCGGCGGCCCCCTCCAGCGGGTAGTGGTGCAGCGGCAGGCCGGCGTCCTCCCCGACCCGCAGGGCACCGGCCTCGACCGCCGCGGTGACGTCCTCCGCGGCGGCGGAGAGCAGCGCGCGGTCGAGGGTGTAGAGCAGCACCCCCTGGAGACGGAGGTTCTTGGCGAAGGTGGGTCGCACGGGCACGACCGCCTCGGCTCCCCCGTTGTCGGCGTAGTAGGCGAGCGTCCCGTGCACCCTCAGCACCTCGACGTCGACGGCCACGTTGCCGGCCAGCGAGACCTCGACGACCAGGTCGACGCCCTTCGGCGCCACCGCGCGTACGCCGGCGACGGTCGCGGCCGTGCCGTCGGTGTAGTCCACGGTGTGCTGGGCACCGGCCGCACGGGCGAGCGCCGCCTTCGCCTCGCTGCTCACGGTCGCGACGACCGTGGCCCCGGCCCACCGGGCCAGCTGGATGGCCGCGTTGCCCACCGCGCCGGCGCCGCCGGCGACCAGGACCGTCCGCCCCTCGAGCGCGCCGGGGGCGAGCCGGGTGACCGTGCCCGAGGTGAGCGCCCGGTGCGCGGTGACGGCGGGGACGCCCAGGGACGCCCCGAGGTCGAAGGACGCGTCGTCGGGCAGGCGCACCAGGAGCGAGACGGGCTGGACGGTGTGCTCGGCGGCCGTGCCGCCGGGGCGCTGGTACTGCGCGAGGATGGTCCACACCCGGTCTCCGACCGAGACCTCGGTGACCCCGGGCCCGACCTCCTCGACGACACCGGCACCGTCCTGGCCGGGGACCACCTCGTCCCACGCACCGTTCATCCCGTTCGCGCGGAACTTCCAGTCCGTCGGGTTCACCCCGGCCCGCACGACCCGGACCCTGGCCTCCCCCGGGCCCGGCGTGGGCACCGGACGGTCGACCACCTCCAGGACGTCGGCGGCGGACCCGGTCTCGCGGTAGACGACAGCACGCATGGTGCCGAGCCTGCCAGAGTGCCCCAGCGCGACCACCCCCACCAGGACCGACGCCTACAGCGCCTCGGCCATCCCAGCGACCGCCCGCAGCCACGACTGGCGCGTCGCCTTCGACAGCTGCGCGTAGGGAACCACCGACCCCGCCACCAGCGCGGGGTCGTAGGGCACGCGGTAGACCGCACGCGTGCGCTGCTCGTAGACGTCGACCAGGTCGGCAGCCAGCTTGTCGTCGACGGTCGGCGAGGGGTCGGAGAGCACGGTGACGGTCTTGTGCTTGAGGTCGGCGTAGCCGGCGTCCTGGAGCGCGTCGAGCATCCAGAGCCCGGAGTAGCCGGTGTCCTCACGCACCGTCGAGGTCACGACCAGCAGGTCCGCGGACTCAGCCGCGGCCAGCCAGTTCTCGGCGCGCATGTTGTTGCCGGTGTCGATCAGCAGGATGCGGTAGAACCGCTCGAGCAGCCGGTGCACCGCCAGGTAGTCCTCGGCGCGGATCGTGCCCGTCACGTCGGGGCGCTCGTCGGAGGCCAGGACGTCGAAGTGCGCGTCGCCCTGCGAGCGCACGAAGGCCCCCAGGTCCCCGATCCGCGACTGGTAGACGTCACTGAACCGCTCCAGGTCCTCCAGCAGCTCCCGCGTGGTGTTGCGGTGCGTGCTGCGGGTCCCCCGGATGCCCAGGGTGCCGCGGGTCTCGTTGTTGTCCCACGCGACCACCCCGCCGCCACGGACCGTGCCGAAGGTGTAGCCCGCAGCCAGCACCCCGGTCGTCTTGGCCGCCCCGCCCTTGGGGTTGATGAAGGCGATCGTGCGGGGGCCGTCGAAGTCGCGCTGCACCGCGCGGCGCAGCGTCTCGTGCTCCGCCTCGGCCGGGCCCATCGCCAGGTCGGCGAGGCCCCGCGTGACCCGGTTGACCCAGCCCCGCCAGCCCCAGGTCGCCGGGCCCAGCCCGACCTCCTCGGCGCGACGGTCCAGGAAGTCCGTGGCGCTCATGAACCGGCGCGGCCCCTGCGGCTCCTCAGCCGCGGGCTGCTGGGCGGGCTGCTGGGCGGGCTGCTGGGCGGGCACCAGCGGCGCGCCGGCCACCCTGGTGGCCTCGGCGTCGCGGCGTCGTCCGTAGGCGGTGAGCTCGTCGGTGGTGTAGAGACGGTCGCTGGTGTCCCCGAGGTGTCCCTGCGTCATGAGCGGCTTCTTCCCCACCCACGAGCCGGTCACACCACCTGCTCACCTACAGCCCGGTGTCACGCAGCGCGCGCTCGACCACCCGGTGGAAGGTCGGGTAGGCGAAGTGCATGCCGCGCAGCGTCGGCACCGTCAGGCGGGCGTGCACCGCGGTCGAGAGCAGGCCGACCACCTCTCCGCCGTACGGCGCCACCACGCTCGCCCCCACCACGACCCCGCTCCCGGCGTCTGCCACGACCTTCACCACGCCGCTGGCCTCGTCGATCCAGCCGCGGGGGCTGCTGTCGACCTCGGCGGTGCCCACCACGACCGCGAGCCCGCGCTCCCGGGCCTGCGCCTCGGTGAGGCCCACCCCGGCGACCTCCGGGTCGGTGAACGTCACGCGCGAGACGGCGTGGTACTCCGCCGTGGGCCCGTCCTCCTCGAGCAGGTCGTGCACCGCGATCCGCGCCTGGTAGAGCGACATGTGCGTGTAGGCGCCGTGCCCCGTGACGTCCCCGACTGCCCACAGCCGCTCGGCGGCCCGGCAGTGCTCGTCGACCTCGACGGTGCTCGCCGTCGGGTCCAGCCCCACCGTCTCCAGGCCCACGTCGTCCAGGTGCGGCCGACGCCCGGTGGCCACCAGCAGGTGCTCGGCCCGCACGGCACCGGAGCCGGTCGTCAGCTCGAAGCACGTGCCGTCGTGGCTGACCCGCTCGACGTCCGTGCGGGTCCGCACGTCGATGCCCTCCTGGCGCAGGACCCGGGCGACGACCTCGGAGGCCTCCGGCTCCTCCGGGGCCAGGATCCGCTCGGCCGACTCCAGCAGCGTCACGCGGCTGCCGAGCCGTCCGAAGGCCTGGGCGAGCTCGCAGCCGATGTTGCCGGCCCCGAGCACCGCCAGCGACCCCGGCGCCTCCTCGACACCGAACACCTCCCGGTTGGTCCAGTACGGCGTGCCGGCCAGGCCCGCCACGGGGGGTACCGCCGGCGACGTCCCGGTGTTGAGCAGCACCCCGCGACGACCGGTCACCAGCACCGACCCCTCGTCGGTCTCGACCCGGACCCGTCCCGGGCCGTCCAGCCGCCCGTGGCCGCGCACGATCCGCACGCCGGCGGACTCCATCGGCTCGGTGTGCCCGTCGTCGTGCCAGTCGTGGGTGGCCTCGCGGATGCGCCGGGCGGCCGAGGACGCGGTGCGGCCCTCACGGGCCGCGTGGATCATCAGCTTCGAGGGCGTGCAGCCCCAGAACGGGCACTCCCCGCCCACCAGCCGGGCCTCCACGGCGACCACGTCGAGCCCCGCGCGGGCGAGCCTGCGGGCGGCGTACTCCCCGCCGGAGCCGACGCCGAGGACGACGACGTCGGTCTCGACCTGTCGCACTCCCGCTGCCACCTCAGGTGTCCAGGTGCTTGGCGCGAGCCAGGCAGAACGCCCCGTAGCAGAGGATGCCGACCGCGATGACGAACAGCAGCACCGGCCCGGCTGGCGCGTCGAGGACCGTCTGCAGGGCGACGTCGAGCCCACCGGACTTCTTGGCCTGGTGCTCCCAGGCCGCCCAGACGAACAGCCCGCCGACGACGCCGACCGCCACGCCCTTGGCGAGGTAGCCGATCTTGCCGAGCGTCACGTACGCCGAGCCGAGGTCACCGCGCTGGCCCTCGGCCTCCAGGTCCTCCCGGAACCCCTCGGTCCATCCCTTGTGCACCTGCTTGAGGCCGTAGCCGATGATCGCGGCGCCGACCGCTCCCACGATCAGCCGCCCGCCCGGCAGCCCCATCAGCTGGGCGGTCCAGGAATCGGTGCCGCCCTTGGAGCCGTCTCCGATGGCGACCTGGATCGCCGAGACGCCGATCGCGGCGTACAGGGCGGCCTTCACCGCCGCACCCCACTCGTGGTCGAAGACGACCTCGACGACCCGCCAGATCACCAGCAGCAGCATCCCGACGGCGACCCCCCAGACCAGGGCGGCCCCCATCGGCTGCGTGGCCAGCTCGTGCAGCGCGCCGCTGCTGTCGGCCTTGCCGGACTGGTCGCCGAAGGCCAGCTGGAGCGCCAGCCAGCCGATCAGCAGGTTGACCAGGCCGTACGCCGCCATCCCGACCCGCGCCGCGTGGCGCACCCAGGGGTGGTCGTCGCCGCGGTGGGCGACGTCTCCGGCGGACTGCTTGATGGCTCCCATGCCCTGATCTCTACCCGCGTCGGGAGTGGCTCGCACCACCCCCCGGGTCCTCAGCCGAGATCGTCGAGCGCGGACTCGATGGCGCGGTGGAAGGTCGGGTAGGCGTAGATCATCGTGCGCAGCGTGGCCACGGGCACCTCGGCGTGCACCGCCAGCGCGAGGTGCCCGAGGATCTCGCCGCCCGCCGGGCCGACGACGCTGGCCCCGACCAGGACCCCGCGCTCGGCGTCCTCGACGACCTTGATCACTCCGGTGCCGCCCGGTCCGTGCAGCCAGCCGCGCGAGGACTGCTCGAGGGGGGTCGTGCCGACGCGCACGGAGAGCCCCCGGTCGCGCGCCTGCTGCTCGGTCAGGCCGACACCCCCGGCCTCGGGATCGGTGAAGGTGACGTGCGGGACCGCGTGGTAGGCCGCGGGTGCGCCGTCCTCGCCCAGGACGTCGCGCAGCGCGATCGCCGACTGGTACATCGAGACGTGGGTGAACGCACCGTGGCCCGTCACGTCCCCGATCGCCCAGAGCCCGTCGCCGGCCCGGAGCCGCTCGTCGACCTCGAGGCTGCGGGCCGACGGGTCCAGCCCGACGGTCTCGAGCCCGAGGTCGTCGAGGTTCGGGGTGCGGCCGGCCGCGACGAGCAGCCGGTCGGAGTGGACGACCTGCCCGTCGCCCAGCGTGACGGTGAAGGTGCCGTCGGCGTGGGACACCGAGGAGATCTCCACCCCGGCCATCACCCGGACGCCGTCGGCGACGAGGGCGTCGGCCACCACCGAGGAGGCCTCCGGCTCCAGCGGCCCGAGGATCCTCGGCCCCGCCTCGAGCAGGGTGACCCGGACCCCGAATCGCGCCATCACCTGGGTGATCTCGGCGCCGATCGGGCCGCCGCCGATGACGGTGAGGCTGCCGGGCAGGTCGGTGACCTGCACGACCTCGCGGTTGGTCCAGTACGGCGTGTCCGCCAGCCCCTCGATCGGCAGCCGCGCGGGCCGGGTGCCGGGGTTGAGCACGACCCCGCGCGCGGCCCGGAAGGTGGTCACGGTCCCGTCGGGTGCGGTCACCTCCACCACCCCGGGGCCGGCGAGGCGACCGGTGCCGTGCAGCACCGTCGCCCCGGCGTCGGCGAGCCGGTCCACCGCCACCTGGTCGTCCCAGTGGGTGGTGGCCTCCTCGGCGATGCGGCGCGCGACCGGCGCCCACGACGCGGTCACCGAGGTCTCCCCCGCCACCCCGTCGACCCGCGAGGCCTCGGCCAGCAGGTCGGCGGCGCGCACCATCATCTTCGACGGGATGCACCCGTAGTAGGGGCACTCACCGCCGACGAGGTGCTTGTCGACGGCCACGACGCGCAGGCCCGCACGCGCCGCACCCGTTGCGAGGGCCTCGCCACCGGGGCCGAGGCCGAGGACCACGAGGTCGCACTCGGTGCTCATGGGCCCACCCTGCCAGCAGGGCGGTGAGCGGTCAGCCCCCGACGACGGGCTTGTCGCGCAGGATGGCGCTGAGGACGCCGCTCACGAAGGTGGGCGAGTCGTCGGTCGACAGGTCGCGCACCAGCTCCACGGCCTCGGAGACCGCGACCTGGTCGGGGATCTCCTCGCTGAAGACCAGCTCGAAGACGCCGAGCCGCAGGACGTTGCGGTCCACCGTGGGCATCCGCTTGAGCGACCAGTCCTTGGAGAAGCGCGTGAGCAGCTCGTCGATCTCCGCGAGGTGGTCGGCCACGCCGCGCACCAGCACGCCGGTGTAGTCGTTGGTGGGCGCCGGCCCGTCGGTCATCACCCGCTCGAGCGCCTCCACGAGCTGCTCGTCGCGCAGCTCGGCGGAGAACAGCACGTCCAGCGCCCGCTTGCGGGCCTTGGAACGGGCGGACATCAGCCCTTCACACGACCCAGGTAGGACGAGTCGCGCGTGTCGACCTTGACCCGCTCGCCCTGGTTGATGAACAGCGGGACCTGGATCTCGTGACCGGTCTCGAGGGTGGCGGGCTTGGTGCGGCCGGTGGCCGAGTCGCCGGCGACACCGGGCTCGGTGAAGGTGATCTCCATCTCGACCGAGGGCGGCAGCTCCACGAAGAGCACGCGGCCCTCGTTGGTCGCCACGATCGCCTCGTTGTTCTCGAGCAGGAAGTTCTTGGCGTCACCGACGATCTCGGGCGCCACCTCGAGCTGCTCGTAGGAGCTGGTGTCCATGAAGACGTAGGACGTGCCGTCGTTGTAGAGGTACTGGTAGTTGCGGCGGTCGACCGTGGCGGTCTCGACCTTGGTGCCGGCGTTGAAGGTCTTGTCGACGGTCTTGTTGGACTCGACGTTCTTGAGCTTGGTGCGCACGAACGCAGGGCCCTTGCCCGGCTTCACGTGCTGGAACTCCACGACCGCCCAGAGCTGACCGTCGATGTTGAGGACCATGCCGTTCTTGAGGTCGTTCGTCGTTGCCATGCGCGTGCGTCAGCCTTCGTGTTGAGGTGTCAAGAGTGGCCCCGGGGGGCCAGCGGCGGAGTCTACTGTCCGAGGTGCTCGACCAGCACGTCGAGGGCCATCCGGTAGCCCTCCACGCCGTGCCCGGCGACCACCGAGACCGCGTGCGGGGTGATCACCGAGTGGTGTCGGAACTCCTCGGGACGGTCCTTCGGCTGGGAGATGTGCACCTCCACCAGGGGCGCCTCCAGCTGCGCGCAGGCGTCGTAGAGGGCGTAGGAGTAGTGGGTCCAGGCGGCGGCGTTCAGCACCACGGGGACCCGCTCGTCGGCGGCCTCGCCCAGCCAGTCGAGCATCACGCCCTCGTGGTTGGTCTGGCGGACCTCGACCGCCAGCCCGCGCTCGAGCCCCCACTCCACGCAGCGGTGCGCCAGCTCGGCGTGCGTCGTCGTGCCGTAGATCTCCGGCTGCCGGCGCCCCAGGCGCCCGAGGTTGGGCCCGTTGAGGACCAGCACCCGGGTGCTCATGCGCGCGCCACCATCGCGTCGTACGCCGCCCGCAGGTGCTCCTCGGAGGGGCCCGCGAGCACGCGCGGGTCACCGACGCCGTGCAGCACCACGAAGCGCAGCTGGTCGCCGCGCGACTTCTTGTCCACCGCCATGGCCGCCCGCAGGTCGTCGTAGGGGGCACCCGCGTAGCCGGTGGGCAGCCCCACCCGGCCGAACGCCGTCGCGTGCCGGTCGGCGGTCATGTCGTCGAGGACGCCCGCGCGCCGGGCCAGCTCGGCGACGAAGACGCTACCGATCGCCACCGCCTCGCCGTGCCGGACGCCGTAGCGCTCGGCCCGCTCGATCGCGTGGCCCATCGTGTGCCCGTAGTTCAGCGCCTCGCGCCCGGGGTGGCCCTCCCCCGCGGTGCCGGCGGTCTCCCGCAGGTCGCCCACGACGACGTCGATCTTGACCTGGACCGATCGCTCGACCAGCTCACGCAGCTCCGGGCTGTCGGCGGTGAGCGCGGCCGGGTCGGTGGACTCGACCAGCTCGAGGATGCGGGGGTCGGCGATGAAGCCGCACTTGACGACCTCGCCCAGGCCGGCGACCAGGTCGGCGCGCGGCAGCGTCGCCAGCAGGGAGAGGTCGCACAGGACGCCGGCCGGCTCGTGGAAGGCGCCGACGAGGTTCTTGCCGGCGGCGGTGTTGACGCCGGTCTTGCCGCCGACCGCCGCGTCGACCATCGCCAGCAGGGTCGTCGGGACGTGCACGACCGGCACCCCACGCAGCCAGCCGGCCGCAACCCAGCCGCCGAGGTCCGTGGTGGCCCCGCCGCCGAAGGTCACCACCACGTCGGAGCGGGTGAACCCGGCCTCGCCCAGGGCGTCCCAGCAGGTCGCCGCGGTGGCCACCGTCTTGGCGGCCTCGCCGTCGGGCACCACCAGCTCGGTGAGCCGGCGGTCGGCGGCCAGGGCCTCGCGCACCGGCGCGGCGAGCTCGCGCAGCGTCTCGGGCACCACCAGGGCGACCCGCGCCGCTCCGTCGCCGAGCAGCCCGGTGAGCCGGTCGGCGACCCCGTGGCCGATGACGACGTCGTACGGCGTGGGGCCGGCGACGTGCAGGGTGGTCTCGCCCGTCGGTGCGCTCACGCGTCGACCCCCTGCAGGAGGGCCTCGATCGCGTCGGCGACCTCGTCGGGGGTGCGGCCGTCGGTGTCGACGGTGTGGGTGGCCACGGAGGCGTAGACGGGGGTGCGCTCGTCGAGCAGCGCCTTGACCCGGGCCCGCACGTTGCCCATGAGCAGCGGCCGGGAGGTGCCCAGGCCCACGCGCTTGACGGCGTCGCCGAGCCCGACCTGCAGGAAGACCACGGTGTGCTCGGCGAGCAGCTCGCGGGTGCCGGCGTCGAGCACCGCTCCCCCGCCGAGCGAGAGCACGCCGTCGTGCTCGGCCAGCGCCCGGGCCACCGCCTCGCGCTCCAGCGCCCGGAAGGCGGCCTCCCCGTCGTCGACGAAGATGTCGGAGATCTCGCGGCCCTGGGCGGTCACGATGTCGGAGTCCGTGTCGCGCACCGTGGCGCCCCACCGCTGCGCGAGCAGCGCGGCCACGGTGGTCTTGCCCGCACCCATGGGGCCGACCAGCACCACCCGGGGACGCGGCTCGTGCCCGGCCGGGGTCACGACCGCGACCAGGACAGCACGCCCGGCAGCGCCGCGAGGTAGCCCTCGAGGTTGCGCCGGGTCTCGGCCACGGAGTCCCCGCCGAACTTCTCCAGCACGGCGTCGGCGATCACCAGGGCCACCATCGCCTCGGCGACGATGCCGGCGGCCGGGACCGCGCAGACGTCGGAGCGTTGGTGGTGGGCCACGGTCTCCTCACCGGTGGACACGTCGACGGTGCGCAGCGCCCGCGGCACGGTCGCGATCGGCTTCATGGCCGCCCGGACCCGCAGCACCTCACCGGTGGTCATGCCGCCCTCGGTGCCGCCGGAGCGCGCGGAGGTACGCCGGATGCCGCCGTCGCCGGGGACCATCTCGTCGTGCGCCAGCGACCCGGGGGTCGCGGCGAGCTCGAAGCCGTCACCGACCTCGACACCCTTGATCGCCTGGATCCCCATCAGGGCGCCGGCCAGCCGGCTGTCGAGGCGACGGTCCCAGTGCACGTGCGAGCCCAGGCCCGGGGGGAGGCCGTGCACGACGACCTCGACGACGCCGCCGAGGGTGTCGCCGTCCTTGTGCGCCTGGTCGATCCGCTCCACCATCGCGGCGGCGGTCTCGGGGTGCAGGCAGCGGACGGGGTCCTCGTCGAGGGTGGCCACGACCGCGGGGTCGGCCGACTCCGGCCAGACACCCGCCGGGGCGCGCACGCCACCGAGCTCGATGACGTGCGAGACGATGCCGATGCCGCCGACCTGCTCGAGGAAGTTGCTGGCCACCCGGCCCAGCGCCACCCGCGCGGCGGTCTCGCGGGCGGAGGCACGCTCGAGGATCGGGCGGGACTCGTCGAAGTCGTACTTCTGCATGCCGGCCAGGTCGGCGTGACCGGGGCGCGGCCGGGTCAGCGGCGCGTTGCGCCCGGTCTCCTTGAGCTCGCCGGGGTCGACCGGGTCGGCCGACATGACCTTCTCCCACTTCGGCCACTCGGTGTTGCCGACGTTGATCGCGACGGGGCCGCCCTGGGTCTCCCCGTGGCGGACACCACCGACGATGGTGACCTCGTCCTGCTCGAACTTCATCCGCGCACCTCGGCCGTAGCCGAGGCGACGCCGGGCCAGGGAGTCGGCGATGTCGTCGGAGGTGACCCGGACGTGGGCCGGCAGCCCCTCGAGGATCGCGACCAGGGACGGGCCGTGGGACTCGCCCGCGGTGAGCCAACGCAGCATGGGCTCAGTGTTTCACGCGGGGACGGCGCCCCCCGCTCGGGTCACGCGGTCATGAGATCGGCCAGCCCGGGACCGGCCACCAGCCCCACGAGCGCGCCCAGCACCATGAACGGCCCGAACGGGTAGGCCGCGCGCAGCAGGCTGCGGTCGCGGCGCACCAGCGCCAGCAGCAGCCCCGGCACCGCGAAGAGCAGGAAGGGGGCGTAGGTCCCCACCACGAGCTCGGCCCAGCCGGCACGGCCCAGCACCAGGCCGAGCAGGGCGGCAAGCCGGACGTCGCCGAAGCCCATGCCGGCCGAGTGGACGAACCACAGCACCCAGTAGATCGATCGCGCCGCCACCAGCCCGACCAGGGCGCGCAACGGTGCGTCGTGGTCACCGGTGACCGCCCACTCCAGCGCGAGCAGCCCGAGCAGCACGCCCGTCGCCGGGAGGACGATCCGTGACGGCAGCAGTCGGGTGTGCCAGTCGATGAAGGCCAGGGCGACGCAGGCCGGGGTCGCCACCAGGACGGCGGCCAGCGCCCAGCCGCTGTCGAGCACCGCGCCCGCGGCCCCGGCGGACACGACCCCGGCCAGCACCGCCCCCGGCAGCAGCCGTGGCCCCCGCGCCACCTCGGAGGTGCGCGCCACCAGCCATGGGACGCCGAGGCAGAGCACCCCTCCCAGCAGGGCGCCCACCAGCGCCCCGGCCGGTCCGCTCACGACCGGGCCCGCCCGGCGCGCTCGAGCAGCGCCCGCTCGCCGGCGTCGCGCAGCACGGCGACCGGCACGGAGGACCCGGTCATCTGCGCGACCTGCAGGACCGCCTGGTGCACCAGCAGGTCCAGGCCCGAGACCACCGCGAGCCCGGCGCGCTGCGCGGCCGCGGCCAACGGGGTCGGCCACGGGTCGTAGAGCGCCTCGAAGAGCAGCGCTGCCCCGCTGCGGTCGATCAGCGCGGGGTCCTGGGCGTCGGCGGGGACGGTCGAGACCAGCACGTCGGCCGGCGAGACCCGAGTGGCGGACTCCACCGCGAGCACCTCGGGAGCAGCGTCGTGGCGGCGGATCGTCGCGAGGGTCTCCTCGGCCCGCTCCACCGAGCGCACCAGCAGCTCCACGCGCGTCGCCCCGAGGTCGCACAGGGCGAGCCCCACCGAGGCCGCGGTCGCCCCGCCGCCGACCACGAGGACACGGGCCGGGACGGCGTCGTACCGCTCCCGGACGGCGGCCGCCGCGCCGGGGAGGTCGGTGTTGTCGGCACGCCAGGCCCCGCCGTCCCGCACCAGCGTGTTGGCTCCCCCGGCCGCGTGGACCCGCGGGTGGCACTCCCACCCGCGGTCACCGGCGAGCGCCAGCAGCTCGCGCTTGAGCGGCATCGTCAGGGAGAGCCCACGCCAGGTCTCGTCGAGGCCGTCGAGGAAGCCGGCCAAGGTGCCGCCCGGCACCCGCACCGCGTCGTAGGACCAGTCCGGCAGGTCCAGCGCGTCGTACGCCGCACGGTGCAGCACCGGCGAGAGCGAGTGCTCCACCGGGTCGCCGAGCACCGCGCAGCGCGTGGTCACGCCGGGCCGCACCGGCTCAGCACCGGTCGGACTGGGTCGCGCAGTACTCGTCGAGCTCACGCTTGAAGCCGAGGAACTCGTCGTAGTCGTCGGTGAACTTGGTCTCGCCGGTGCGCAGGTTGACCGTCACGTAGAAGAACCACGGACCGTCGGCGGGGTTCGCCGCGGCGTCGATGGCCGCGTCGCCCGGGGCCTCGATCGGCCCGGGCGGCAGACCCTTCTGCCGGTAGGTGTTGTACGGCGAGTCGGCGACCGAGTCGATCTCGTCGGTCGTCAGGCGCGCGATCGGCTCGCGGCCCAGCGCGTAGTTGACCGCCGCGTCGACCTGCAGGAAGCCCGCCGAGGGGTTCGGCTCGATCTCGAGACGGTTGTAGATGACCCGCGCGACCTTGGGCATGTCGTCGCCACGCCCCTCGGCCTCGACCAGGCTGGCGATCGTCATCAGCTCGTGCGGGGTGTAGCCCAGCGCGTCCGCGGCCTCCTCGAGACCAGCCTCGTCGGCGGCCTGCCGCCACCGGTCGACCATGGCCTTGAGCATGTCCTTCGGCTTGGCCTTGGGGCCGAAGTCGTAGGTCGCCGGGAAGAGGTACCCCTCGGCGTCGCCGCCGGCGTAGTCCGGGAGGCCGATCTTCTCCGGCTTGGCCAGGGCCTTCTCGAAGTCCTCGACGTCGTAGTCGGTGCTGGCAGCCAGTCGTTCGAGGATGTCCACGACCCGCAGCCCCTCGGGGACGGTGAGGCTGCTCTTCACGAGGTTGGCGGGGTCCACCAGCACGTCGATGGCGTCCGCGGCGGCCATCTGCTTCCTCAGCGAGTAGAACCCCACCTGGATGCCGCCGGCGTCGGGGTCGGCGTTGGCGGCCGCGATGCAGGCGTCCACCGAGGCCACGACGTCCTTGTCCGCCATCGCCCGGCAGATGATCGTCGAGGTGTCACCGCTGACCACCTCGATGGTCACCGAGCCCTTGCCGGGGCCCGGGTAGTCCTCGGGGTCGGAGGCCAGGTCGCGCAGGAAGGCCATGCCGGCGTTGCCGGCCCACCACAGTCCGCCGGCCACGACCGCCAGCGCCACGAGCACGGCCAGGCAGCCGGGCACCCGGCTGCGGCGGCGCCGGCGGCGCCCCGCCTCGAGCGGCAGCTCCCCGGGGAGCCCGTCGTCGGGGTGGTCGTCGCGGTGGTCGTCGGGGTGCTCCTCGTGGCGGTCCTCGGTCATGCCTGCCTCTCCAGGATCTCCCCCGGCGGCTTGCCCGAGGCACGTTCGGTGTCCAGCGCGTGCTGCAGGATCACCACTGCGGCGGCCTGGTCGACCATCGCACGGCGCTTGCTGCCCTTGCGACCCTGGTCGCGGAGCATAGCCTCCGCCGACACCGTGGAGAGCCGCTCGTCGACCAGGCGCACCGGCACCGGGACCCGCTCGGCCAGCGCCGCCGCGAACTCGCGGACCTTCACCGCCGCGGGGCCCTCGCCGCCGCCGAGCGAGCGCGGCAGCCCGACCACGACCTCGAGGACCGTGGTCTCCTCCTCGAGGTCGGCCACGATCCGGCGCAGCCGCGCCAGGTCGCCCTTGCCGCGGCGCACCGTCTCCACGGGGGTCGCCAGGAACCCCGAGGGGTCACTGCGCGCGACACCGATCCGGGCGTCGCCCGGGTCGATGCCCACACGGGTGCCGTGCCGCATCAGGCTCCGACCGCGCGTCCGACCTCGGTACGCACCAGGGACAGCGCCTCGTCGACCCGGGAGGCGTCGGTGCCGCCGCCCTGGGCGACGTCGGCCTTGCCGCCGCCCTTGCCGCCCAGCAGGGGCGCCACGGCCCGCACCAGGTCACCGGCCGAGACACCGCGCTCCTGGGCCAGGTCGTTGGCGGCCGCGACGACGGCGACCTTGCCGTCGGCCACGCCGACCACGACCACGACGCCGGGTTCGCCCTGCGGGAGCCGACCGCGTACGTCGGTCGCGAGCGTCCGGACGTCGCCCCCGCCCGCGCCGTCGGCCCGGTGGGCCACGACGTTGACCGGGCCGACCTTCGTCGCCGAGGCCGCCACCTGGCCGGCCGCGGCCAGCAGCTGGGCCACGCGGGCACGCTCGATCTCCTTCTCGGCGGCCTTGAGCCGCTCGACCAGGTCGCCGACCCTCCCGACCAGGTCGTCGGGCTGGGTCTTGAGCAGACCGGTGAGCTGGTGGACCACGTCGCGCTCACGGGCGAGGTAGGCGAAGCCCTCCACCCCGGTGTAGGCCTCGATGCGTCGGTTGCCGGAGCCGACCGACGCCTCGCCGGTGACGACCACGGTGCCGATCTGGGAGGAGTGGTCCACGTGCGTGCCGCCGCACAGCTCGCGCGACCAGGGGCCACCGATCTCCACGACGCGCACCTTGGACTCGTCGTAGGTCTCGCCGAACAGGGCGATGGCGCCCCAGTCCTTGGCCTCGGGCAGCGTCATGTAGTCCCACGAGACGGGGAGGTCGGCGCGCAGCGCGCGGTTGGAGACCTCCTCGATGTCCTTGAGCTGGCCGGGCGTCAGCCCGGTGGTCCAGCCGAAGTCGAGGCGCAGGTAGCCGGGCCGGTTGTAGGAGCCGGACTGCAGGGCGGTGGGACCGAGCACCTCGCGCAGCGCAGCGTGCACCACGTGCGTGCCCGAGTGGGCCTGGCGGGCGCCGATGCGCCACTCGGGGTCGACCTGGGCGTGCAGCGGGCTGCCGGAGCCGAGCGCGAGCTCGCCGTCCACGACCCGCACCTGGTGGACCACCAGGCCACGGACCGGGCGCTGCACGTCGAGCACCTCCAGCCGGACGCCGTCGACCTCGATGATGCCCGCGTCGGCGGCCTGGCCACCGGACTCGGCGTAGAACGGGGTCCGGTCCAGCACCAGCTCGCCGACCTCACCGGCGGCCAGGCCGGTGGCGGGCGCGCCACCGACCAGCAGCGCGAGGGCGCGCGACTCGGTCTCCAGGGTCTCGTAGGCCAACCAGTCGGTCGGGCCGTGCTCGTCGAGGATGCCGCGGTAGACGCCGGTGTCGGCGTGCTGGCCCTTCTTGGACTTCGCGTCGGCCTTGGCACGCTCGCGCTGCTCGGCCATCAGGGCCCGGAAGCCGGCCTCGTCGACGCTGAGCCCGGCCTCGGAGGCCATCTCCAGGGTCAGGTCGATGGGGAAGCCGTAGGTGTCGTGCAGCGCGAACGCCTGGGCGCCCTGCAGGACGCTGCCGCCGGACTGCTTCACCGAGGCGGCGGCGTTGTCGAAGATCTGGGTGCCGGCCTCCAGCGTCTTGCGGAAGGTCTCCTCCTCGGCGTACGCGACCCGGCTGATCCGCTCCCACCCGGTCTCGACCTCGGGGTAGGACAGCTTCATCCGGTCGCGGCTGACCGGCATCAGCTCGCGCAGCGCGTGGCCGTCGTAGCCGAGCAGGCGCATCGAGCGCACCGCGCGGCGCAGCAGGCGGCGCAGCACGTAGCCGCGGGCCTCGTTGCCGGGGGTGACGCCGTCGTTGATGAGCATCAGCGCACTGCGCACGTGGTCGGCGACCACGCGGAAGCGCACGTCGTCCTCGGCGTTGGCGCCGTAGGCCCGGCCGGTGAGCTCGGAGGCCTTCTCGATGACCGGGAAGACCTCGTCGATCTCGTAGAGGTTGTCCTTGCCCTGGAGCAGGTAGGCCACCCGCTCCAGGCCCATGCCGGTGTCGATGTTCTTGGCCGGCAGCGGTCCCTCGACGTCGAAGTCGGCCTTGGAGCGCACCGTGGAGAGCGACTCCTGCATGAACACGAGGTTCCAGATCTCCAGGAAGCGGTCCTCGTCGGCGTTCGGGCCCCCGTCGGGGCCGTACTCCGGTCCGCGGTCGATGTAGATCTCCGAGCACGGGCCACCGGGGCCGGGGACGCCCATGTTCCAGTAGTTGTCCTCCAGGCCGCGCTCCTGGATGCGCTCGTAGGGCAGGCCCGCGATCTCGTGCCACAGCTGCTTGGCCTCGGTGTCGCTGGGCAGCACCGTCACCCAGATCTTCTCGGGGTCGAAGCCGTAGCCGCCGTCGTCCTGGGAGCCGGTCACCAGCTCCCAGGCGAAGCGGATCGCCCCCTCCTTGAAGTAGTCGCCGAAGGAGAAGTTGCCGCACATCTGGAAGAACGTGCCGTGGCGGGTGGTCTTGCCGACCTCCTCGATGTCCAGGGTGCGCACGCACTTCTGGACGCTCGTGGCGCGGTCCCACTGCGGGGTCTCCTGGCCCAGGAAGTAGGGCTTGAACGGCACCATGCCGGCGTTGACGAACAGCAGGTTGGGGTCGTCGAGCAGCAACGACGCCGACGGGACCACCGTGTGGCCGTGGCGCTCGAAGTGCGCCACGAACCTGCGTCGGATCTCGGCGGTCTCCATCAGTTGTTCCCTCTCTCCAGCTGCTTGGTCTCATGGGACGGCACGCCCAGGCGGGCGCGCACCTCGGTTTCGGCGTCCGCGCGGCCCTGCGCGACCTCGTCGCGGAACATCCGGGCGCCGAGCGCGACTGCGCCCAGCCGGTCCTGCAGGCCGTCGGCGGTCAGGATCTCCGCGGCGCGGCGGCCGCGCACCATCGCGTAGACCCCGGCCCCGGCCCCGGCTGCGAACCAGAGGCCGCGCCTCATGCGGCCTGCTCCGCCGCTCGCTGGCGGGCGTGCAGGTCGCGCCGGGCGGCGCGCAGGTCGGCGCGCCGCTGCTTGCGGGCGCGCTTGACCTCGCGACGCATCTCGAAGCGGATGCGGTGGCGCACCTCGGGGCTCAGCGCCCGACGCAGGCCGGCGGCCAGCGTGGTCGCCTGGACGGCGGTCTCGCGCAGCACCATGTCGGCGAAGACCGGTGCCGGCAGCATCGGCGCGGGGCCGGTCCTGTCGTCGCCGCGCTCGTCCGGGTCGTCCTCGCCGAGGTGGGTGATGAGGTACTCCCGCTCCTCGGTGCGAGCCTCCGGCACCGGTCGGGCCGCCAGCGTCTGCTCGAGGTGCAGCAGGCGGTCGAGCACCACCGCGGACTCCGCGTCGGTGCGGGCCAGAGTGCGCCGGGTCGTGACCACGACGACGACGAGGGCCCCCAGCAGGAGGAGCAGCAGCGCGGCGACGGTGCCCAGCACCGCGACCACCGCCCAGGCGGGGGCGCTCCACTCCTGGCTCATGGCCCAGAACCCTACCTGCCTCGGATGAGCCGCCGAACCCGCTCCCACCGCTCCTTGATCGCGCTCTCCGCGCCGATCTCCTTGGGCCGGTAGTAGCGCGCGTCGGCGACCACGTCCGGGGCGTACTGCTGCTCGGCGATGCCGAACGGCTCGTCGTGGCTGTAGGTGTAGGTCGACCCGTGACCGAGCTTCTTCGCACCGCTGTAGTGGGCGTCGCGCAGGTGGGACGGGACGGGGCCGATCTTGCCGGCCCGGACGTCGGCCGAGGCCTCGGCCAGGGCGGTGGTGACCGCGTTCGACTTCGGCGCGACGGCCAGGGCGATGGTGGCGTGCGCGAGGTTGAACGCCGCCTCGGGCATGCCGATGAGCTGGACCGCCTGAGCCGCCGCGACGGCCGTGGTCAACGCCGACGGGTCGGCCAGGCCGATGTCCTCGCTGGCCAGGATGACCAGGCGCCGGGCGATGAAGCGCGGGTCCTCACCCGCCTCCATCATCCGCGTGAGGTAGTGCATGGCCGCGTCGGCGTCGGACCCGCGCACCGACTTGATGAAGGCGCTCGTCACGTCGTAGTGCTGGTCGCCCTGCCGGTCGTAGCGCACCGCCGCCTGGTCCACTGCCGTCTCGGCGGTCTCCAGGTCGATCTCGTCCCTGCCCCGACCGGCCGCCGCGCCCGCGGCAGCCTCCAGGTAGGTCAGCGAGCGGCGGGCGTCTCCCCCGGCCAGGCGCACCAGGTGGGTCGCCGCCTCCTCGGTGAGGGTGAAGCGACCCGCCAGACCCCGCTCGTCGGCGAGGGCCTGGTCGACCACCCGGCGTACGTCGTCGTCGCCGAGGGACTCCAGGCGCAGCAGCAGGCTGCGGCTGAGCAGCGGGGAGATCACGGAGAAGAACGGGTTCTCGGTGGTGGCGGCCACCAGCGTCACCCAGCGGTTCTCGACCCCGGGCAGCAGCGCGTCCTGCTGGGCCTTGGAGAAGCGGTGCACCTCGTCGACGAAGAGCACGGTCTCGCGCCCGCCCTGGACCAGCTCGTGACGTGCGGACTCGATGGCCGCGCGCACCTCCTTGACCCCGGCGCTGACCGCGGAGACCTCGACGAAGCGGCGGTCGGTCTGCCGGCTGACGATGGAGGCGATCGTGGTCTTGCCTGTGCCGGGCGGGCCCCACAGCAGCAGCGAGAGCGAGCGCTGGTCCTCGATGAGCTGGCGCAGCGGGGAGCCGGGCTCGCGCAGCTGCGGCTGCCCGACGAGCTCGTCGAGGGTCCGCGGGCGCATGCGCACCGCCAACGGCGCCGAGGCGGTGGTGTTGGCGGAGAGCGAACCGCCGCCCCCGGTGGGTGCACCGGGGGCGGCGAAGAGTCCTTCGTCCATGGAGATGGCCGTCAGGCCGAGACCATCTGCTGGGAGTCCAGGTCGAACCAGTGCTTGTCGTAGCCGGGGTTGGTCCCGACCGGCTGCGGGGTCACGGCCGGGTCGGGGCTGCCCTGCCTGTCCACGCCGAGCAGCCCGGTGGTGACCGGGGTGGTCGGGTGGCGACCGATCTCGCCGGCGAAGTGGCAAGCGACCTTGTGCCGGGGGCCGATCTGCAGCAGCGGCGGCTCGACCTTCGCGCAGATCTCCTGGGCCATCGGGCACCGGGTGCGGAAGCGGCAGCCCGAGGGCGGGTTGATCGGGCTCGGCACGTCGCCCTCGAGACGGATCCGCTCGCGCCGTCCGTGGCCGGCCGACTTGATGTCCGGCACCGCCGAGAGCAGGGCCTGGGTGTAGGGGTGGTGCGCGTGCCCGTAGAGGCTGTCGCGGTCGGCGATCTCCACGATCTTCCCGAGGTACATCACTGCCACCTCGGGACAGAAGTGCCGCACCACGGCCAGGTCGTGGGCGATGAAGAGGAAGGCGATGTCGAACTCGCGCTGCACCTCCTGGAGCAGGTTGATCACCTGCGCCTGGATGGAGACGTCGAGCGCCGAGACCGGCTCGTCGGCCACGAGCAGCTTGGGGTTCAGGGTGAGGGCACGGGCGATGCCGATGCGCTGACGCTGCCCGCCGGAGAACTCGTTGGGGTAGCGGTTGTAGTGCTCGGGGTTGAGCCCCACGACCTCGAGGATCTCCTGGACCCGCGGCAGGATCTTGTTCTTGGGGACGACCTTGTGCACCTCCAGCGGCGCACCGACGATCGTGCCGACGGTGTGGCGGGGGTTCAGCGAGGTGTAGGGGTCCTGGAAGATCATCTGCACGTCACGGCGCAGCGGCTTGAGCTCCCGGTTGGACATCCCGGCCAGGTCGACCTGATCGGGTCCGAACCGCATCGACCCCGCGGTGGGGGTGTAGAGCCGGGTGATGAGGCGACCGGTGGTCGACTTGCCACACCCGGACTCACCCACCAGGCCCAGGGATCCACCGCGCGGGACCTGGAAGGAGATCCCGTCCACGGCCTGCACGTGGCCGATGGTGCGGCGCACCAGGCCCGAGGACTTCACCGGGAAGTACATCTTGAGGTTCTCGACCGAGAGGACGGGCTCGGCGTCCGGGTCCAGCGGGGTGGGCGCGTGCCCGCTCTGGGCCAGCTCGGCGAAGCTGAGGTGGGGCTCCCCCTCCGCGGTGGAGAGCTCCTCCCCCTCGGTGACGGCCGGGTTCTCCGGGTTCTGCGGAGGGTGGTTGACGTCGGTCATCAGCTCAGCTCTCCTCGAGCAGCTCGGGGGCGATCACGGGGAGCACCTCGGTCTCGAAGACGGTCACGGGGTCGGTGAGGTGGCACCGCTTGAGGTGTCCGGGCCCGGTCGGGCCGGCCTCGAGCGGCGGCAGCTGCGTGGAGCAGAGCCCCCCGGCGACCTTGTCGGTGTGGGCGCACCGCGGGTGGAACGCGCAGCCCGACGGCGGGTCCAGCAGGCTGGGCGGGTTCCCCGGGATGGGGATCAGCTTGGAGGCGGTGTCCCCGGCGACGTCCGGGACGCTGGAGAGCAGGCCCCAGGTGTAGGGCATCTGCGGCCGGGTGAGGACCTCCTTCGCCGGGCCGTTCTCCACCCCGCGGCCGCCGTACATCACCAGGATGTCGTCGGCCATCTCGGCGATCACGCCGAGGTCGTGGGTGATGATGATGACCGCGGAGTTGAACTCTCGCTGCAGGTCCTGGAGCAGGTCGAGGATCTGCGCCTGCACCGTGACGTCCAGCGCCGTCGTCGGCTCGTCGGCGATGAGCAGCTTGGGGTCGTTGATCAGCCCCATCGCGATCATGGCGCGCTGGCGCATGCCACCGGAGAACTGGTGCGGGAAGTCGTCGACGCGACGGTCCGGCTGGGGGATGCCCACCCGGTCCAGCATCTCGATCGCCTTGCGGCGCGCCTCGCGCTTGGAGGCCTTCGGGTGGTGGACCAGGTAGGCCTCGGTCAGCTGCGAACCGACCTTGTAGAAGGGGTGCAGGGCGGCGAGTGCGTCCTGGAAGATCATCGCCACCTCCTTGCCCCGCAGCTTGCGCAGCTTGGACTCGGAGAGACCGACGACCTCCTGGCCACCGACCTTGATCGAGCCGGTGATCCGGGCGGTGCGGGAGTCGTGCAGGCCCAGCACGGCCATCGACGACACCGACTTGCCCGAGCCGGACTCACCCACGATGCCCAGGGTCTTGCCCTGCTCGACGGTGTAGCTCAGGTCGGTGACGGCGTTGACCAGTCCGTCCTCGGTGGGGAACTTGACCGTCAGGTCCTCGACGACGAGGAACGGGTCGCTCACGACAGCCTCACTCTCGGGTCGAGGACGCTGTAGAGCAGGTCCACGAGCAGGTTGGACAGGATCAGCGCGACCGCGGCGAACAGGGCGGTCGCCTGGACGATCGGCAGGTCCTTCTGGCCCACGGCCAGCAGGGCCCACAGGCCGATCCCGTCGATGTCGAAGATCTTCTCGGTGAAGATGGTGCCGGCCAGCAGGGTGCCGAAGTCGATGCCGAAGATCGTCACGACCGGCACGAGGGCCGCGCGCAGGGCGTGCTTGTAGACCACCTCGCGCTGGGGCAGGCCCTTGGCCTTCGCGGTGCGCACGTAGTCCTCGCTGAGGGCCTCGACCATGGCGCCACGGGCGTAGCGGGTGTACTGCGTGCACCCGAAGATGCCCAGGCAGATCCACGCCAGTGCCAGGCCTCCGAACCAGTCGATCGGACTCTCGGAGAACGGCACGTAGCCGGGGTTGCCGATGAACGGGGCCTCGAAGAGCACCGAGAAGTACAAGAAGGTCAGCAGGGCGAAGAGGTAGTAGGGCACCGAGCTGAGCACGAGGAAGCTGGAGACCAGCGACTTGTCGGCCACGGTGCCCCGCCGTCTCGCGGCGGCCACTCCCAGTGGCACGCCGAGGAGGAGGTAGAGGAAGGCGCCGCCGATGGCCACGGAGAAGGTCGCCGGGAGCCGGCCCTTCATCTCGTTCCAGACCGGCTTGCCGTTCTTGTACGACAGCCCCAGGCAGGGTGCGTCGCAGCGGGTCGTCTGGCTCGCGATCGTGATGTCGCGGCCGGTGAAGATGCCCCCGACGTACTCCGGGAACTCGGTGTACCAGGCGTTGTTGTAGCCGAGCTCCTCGGTGAAGACCTCGAGCTTGGCCGGCGTGCAGCGCTGAGATGTCTTGGAGTCGCAGATCGCGCGCGCGGGCTCGCTGGGTCCGTACCAGAAGAGCAGGAAGATCGACAGCGACACCAGCAGCATCACGACGATGCCGGCGAGCAGCCGCTTGACGATGTAGGCGAACATCGCAGGTCTCCTTGTGGGAGTGGCGGGGTGGACGAGGAGGCCAGGGGGCCGGTGGGCCGGTGGCCCGGCGGGGAAGGACCCCCGGGGAGTTCTCCCCGGGGGTCCCCCGCGTTGGGGTGGGTGCCCCCGCCAGGATCAGCGGGGGCACCCCGAACCGTCAGTGGTTCAGGGAGCGCTGGGCGCTCACTGCATCACGAAGACGTTCTTGTAGTTCGGCGCACCCAGGGCCTCGTCACCCGAGGGGTTGCCGATCTTGGAGCCGAAGGTGAACAGGTTGTTGTAGTAGTTCACCGGGATGGCCGGGAAGAACTCGGTCATGATCTTCTCGTCGATGTCACCCCAGGCGTCGGCCTGCTCGTCGATCGGCATGTTCGGGACCTCGGCGATCATCTCGTCGATCGAGTCCTCGGCGAAGCCACCGGTGTTGTAGGTGGCGCCACCGCGGAACAGGGCCGGGATGAAGGTCGAGCCCGAGGGCCAGTCCGAGCACCAGTTCACGCCGCGGACGGTCAGGCTCTTGTTGAGCTTGTCGTCGGGGTTGGTCCAGGTGGAGTACGGCGACTCCTGGACCGGCGTGTACTTGACGGTGAAGCCGGCCTCCTCGAGGCCCTTCTGGGCGACCTTCGCGCCGGCGACCGCCAGCGGGTCCGGCTCGTAGTAGATCGCCGAGTACAGCGGCTCGACCTCGGACTCCGCGAGGAGCTCCTTGGCCTTCTCGGGGTCGTAGGTGAAGGCCTCACCGTCGACGAAGTACTCCGGCTTGCCGGCCATGCCCGGGGGCATGATCGAGTTCGCCTGGACGCGGGTCACACCGGGGACCTGGCCGGTCGCGGCCCAGACGTCCTCGTAGGGGTAGCCGTAGGCGATCGCCTTGCGGAAGGCGAGGTCGGTCTTGTCGTAGACCGGGTACAGGAAGCCGGTGCACTGCACGGACTGCTGGACCAGGCGGTCACCGAGGGTGTCGACGGCCTTCTGGTAGCTCGAGGCCGACAGGTCGTTGGAGATCGCGGTCTGCGACTCGGTGTTGTCCGACAGCATGATCTGGTCGGTCTGGTCCGGGTCGGCGTTGAACTTGAAGACGAACTTGTCGGCGTACTGGTGGCGCGCCGGGTCCGACTCGGGGTCCCACTGGTCGTTCTTGACCAGGACGAGCTCGTCCTGGGCCTTGAACGACTCGACCTTGTAGGGGCCGTTGGACATGATGTTCTGGCCGTAGGCCGGCGGGTTGGAGGCCTTGCCCAGCGGGGCGGGGCCCATCGCCATGAAGGCGCCCCAGTAGTCCATGTCGGGGAACGACTTGGACATGTTGATGGTGACGGTGTTGGCGTCGTTGTCGAACTCCACACCCTCCCACTCGGTCCAGTCGGTGTCCTTGTCGGTGTAGGGACCCTCGAACTCGTCCGCACCGGCGAAGAACTGGGTGGAGTACTCGGTGCCCGGGCCGCCGGGGAAGGCGGTGGAGTCCATCGAGCGGGCGATGCCGAAGGCGACCTCCTCGGCCGTGATCGGCGAGCCGTCCTCCCAGCTGGCGTTGTCACGCAGCTGGAAGGTCCACGAGGTGTAGTCGTCGTTGGGCTGACCCAGGTCGACCGCGAGGTCGGGCACCAGGGTGGCGTTGCCGTCGGAGTCGACGAGGTACTGGGTCAGCGAGCGGCTGGTGAGCGCCTGCTGGATGGAGTTGCCCGTCACGGACCACCCGTTGGTGGGGTCCAGGTCGTCGGGGCCGTAGTCACCGGGAAGGAACACCGTGATGGTGCCACCCGCCTCGGCACCCTCGACCTCGGGCGCGGGGCCCTCGGCGTTGGGGTCCTTGTCCTTGCCCGCGTCGGTCTCTCCGAAGTTGCCCTCGGCACCCTCGCCGGGCCCGTCTCCGGAACCACATGCGGCCAGGGCCAGGAGCGAGGCAACGGCGAGCGCTGCCAGCGGCTTGGTCCGTCTCATGTCTGGCATTTCCTTTCTGGTGCGCACCCGAGAAGGCTCCCGGGCGACGTGTGGGGGGTCCCGCTCAGCGGCGGGTCTTGGGGTCGAGCGCGTCGCGCAGCGCGTCACCGAGCAGGTTGAGCGCGAGCACGAGCAGCACGATCCCGATCAGGGGCTGGTAGAGGTAGAGCGCGTAGCCGTCGAAGAACGAGATGCCCTGGTTGAGGGTCTGGCCCCACGACGGGCGCGAGGTGACGCCGATGCCGAGGAAGGCCAGGCCGGCCTCGGCCGAGACGAAGGCGGGCAGCATCAGCGAGGACGCCACCACGATCGGCGCGACGAGGTTGGGCAGCAGCTCCTTGAGCAGCAGCCGGCCGGTCGGCATGCCCATGACCCGGGCGGCCTGGACGAACTCGCGCTCGCGCAGCGAGAGGACCTCGCCGCGGATCAGGCGGGCCACCGACATCCAGCCGAAGCCGGCCAGCACCATGATCAGGGCGAAGACCTGGATCGTCGTGTAGTTGGGCGAGTCGCGGAAGCGCTCGTTGATGATCGGCGCGATGGTCAGCGCGGCCAGGATGAAGGGCAGCGTGAGGAAGAAGTCGGTCACGAAGGTCAGGAACCGGTCGACCGCCCCACCGAGGAAGCCGCCGAGCAGGCCCAGGGTGACGCCGAAGAGCATCGCCAGGATCGTCGCGGTGGCCGCGATCTGCAGGGAGTTCTGCGCGCCCTCGAGCCAGAAGGCGAGGTTGTCGGTCGCCGTGCGCGGGGCGATGCCGAAGGGGTGGTCCATGGTCAGCGGGCCGTACGGCGGGCCGTACTCGGCCTTCGGCGTCAGGTCGAGGTTGAGGAACCGCGAGGGCAGCACCGTCTCGGTCGAGACCCCGAACAGCTTCTGCAGCGGACCGGCGAAGGTCGCGATGACGACGAAGAACAGCACCACGGCCATGCAGACCAGCGCGATCTTGTCGCGCAGCAGGCGGCCCATCGCGATGCGCAGGGGCGACTTGCCCGTGATGGTGCGTCCCTTGGTCCCCGGGTCCTCGCCCTTCGGCTCGTCGCTCAGGTGCCCCAGGGTCTCGGGGCCGGCGGTCTCTGCCGACATGCTCTCCCCATCAGTCCAGCCAGCCGAGGGTCTCCCGGCCGCACGCCTGCGGCGCGCCGGACGCGACTCTATGTGACCCCCGTCCCGAGGACGATCACTCCGCGGTAACGATCCGGACACGGCAGCGGCGGCGCCGCAACCGGTTTCCACCGATCGGGACGCCGCCGCATGATGGCGTGTGTCTCAGGCCTGTGCCGGGACGTCCTCCGCCGGCTTGGCGTCCACACCGGCCTCCTTGCGCTGCTCGGGGCTGATGGGGGCCGGCGCCGCGGTCAGCGGGTCGTAGCCGCCGCCGGACTTCGGGAACGCGATCACCTCGCGGATCGAGTCCGTGCCGGCCAGCAGGGCGACGATCCGGTCCCAGCCGAAGGCGATGCCGCCGTGCGGGGGCGCGCCGTACTTGAAGGCGTCGAGCAGGAAGCCGAACTTCTCCTGCGCCTCCTCCTCGCCGAGCCCCATCACCGAGAAGACGCGCTTCTGCACGTCCTCGCGGTGGATACGGATCGAGCCGCCACCGATCTCGTTGCCGTTGCAGACGATGTCGTAGGCCCACGCCAGCGCGTCACCCGGGTCGGCGTCGAAGCCCTCGACGTCCTGGGGGCTGGTGAAGGCGTGGTGCACGGCGGTCCAGGCACCGGCGCCGACCGCGACGTCGCCGCTGGCGACGGCGTCGGAGGCCGGCTCGAACAGGGGCGCGTCCACGACCCACAGGAACGACCAGGCGTCCTCGTCGATGAGGCCGCAGCGACGGCCGATCTCCAGGCGTGCGGCACCCAGCAGGCCCCGGCTGGCCTTGACCGGCCCGGCGGCGAAGAAGATGCAGTCGCCCGGCTGGGCGCCGACGTGGGCGGCCAGCCCGGCCTTCTCCTCGTCGGTGATGTTCTTGGCGACCGGTCCCCCGAGCTCGCCGTCCTCACCGACCAGGACGTAGGCCAGGCCCTTGGCGCCGCGCTGCTTGGCCCACTCCTGCCAGGCGTCGAGCTGCTTGCGCGGCTGGCTCGCGCCGCCGGGCATGACCACGGCACCGACGTACGGCGCCTGGAAGACGCGGAACGGGGTGTCCTTGAAGTAGTCGGTGCACTCGACGAGCTCCTGGCCCATTCGCAGGTCGGGCTTGTCGGAGCCGTAGCGGGCCATCGCCTCGGCGTAGGTCATCCGCGGCAGCGGCGTCGGGACCTCGTGGCCGATCAGCGCCCACAGCGCGGAGAGGATCTCCTCGGCCAGCGCGATCACGTCGTCCTGCTCGACGAAGGACATCTCGATGTCGAGCTGGGTGAACTCGGGCTGCCGGTCGGCGCGGAAGTCCTCGTCGCGGTAGCAGCGGGCGATCTGGAAGTAGCGCTCCATGCCGCCGACCATGAGCAGCTGCTTGAACAGCTGCGGGCTCTGCGGCAGGGCGTACCAGCTGCCGGGCTTCAGGCGCGCGGGCACCAGGAAGTCGCGGGCGCCCTCGGGGGTGCTGCGGGTCAGCGTGGGGGTCTCGACCTCGACGAAGTCGTGGCGGTCCAGCACGTCGCGGGCGGCCTTGTTGACCTTGCTGCGCAGGCGCAGGGCGGCGTTGGGGCCGGGGCGGCGCAGGTCGAGGTAGCGGTGCTTGAGGCGCGCCTCCTCACCGACCTCCACGTGCTCGGAGATCGGGAACGGCAGCGCCGCCGCGGCGCTGAGCACCTCGACCTCGCTGGCCACGACCTCGATCGCGCCGGTGGCGAGGTTGGGGTTCTCGTTGCCGTCCTTGCGGGCCACGACCTCCCCGACCACCTTGAGGCAGTACTCCGAGCGCAGCTGGTGGGCGACCTCCTCGTCGCGCACGACGACCTGGACGATGCCGCTGGCCTCGCGCAGGTCGAGGAAGGCCACGCCACCGTGATCGCGACGGTTGGCCACCCACCCGGCGAGGGTGACGGTCTGGCCGACGTGCTCGGGGCGGAGGGCCCCGGCGTCATGGGTGCGGATCACTGCTGCTTCTCCTCGGAGTTGTTGGTCGAGCCTGTCGAGACCCGGGGACGGAGGTCCCCGGCGGGCGGGGACCAGGTGGCCGGATCGGCCTCGACCTGCTCCCCTGTGCGGATGTCCTTGACCTGGTGGCCGTGCTCGCTGCCCGGGCTTGCGGGGAACCAGACGTACGGGACCCCGCGCCGCTCGGCGTAGCGGATCTGCTTGCCGAACTTCTGCGCCGATGCGGCGACCTCGCACGGCACGCCGCGCGAGCGCAGTGCGTGCGCGACCGCGTCGGAGGCGGCACGGGAGTCCTCGTCGGTGACGGCGACGACCACCGCGCTGGGGACCTTGCGGTCGGCGGCCAGGCCGGTGCGCGCCAGCAGCGGGACGAGGACCCGGCTGACACCGAGCGAGATCCCGACGCCGGGGTAGGTCGCGCGACCGTCGCTGGCCAGCGCGTCGTAGCGGCCGCCGGAGCAGATCGAGCCCAGCGACTCGTAGCCGTCCAGGCGGGTCTCGAAGACGGTGCCGGTGTAGTAGTCCAGGCCGCGGGCGATCGAGAGGTCCGCCTCGACACGGACCCGGTCGGTGACCAGGTCGGCACAGGCCCGCACGAGGGCGGCGAGCTCCTCGAGCCCCTCGTCGAGCAGCTCGTGGCTGACCCCGAGGTCACGCACGGCCGCCACGAACGAGTCGTCGGTGGCACGGATCGTGGCCAGCGCCAGGACCCGGTCGGCGGTGGCCGCGTCCAGGCCGCCCTCGGCCGTCAGCAGCTCGTGGACCTTCGAGGTCGGCAGCTTGTCGAGCTTGTCGACCAGGCGCATGACCTCGTCGGTGGCGTCGCCCTCGGCGACGCCGAGCCCGGCGTAGAAGCCCTGGATGAGCTTGCGGTTGTTGACCTGCAGCCGGAAGCCGGGCAGGCCCAGCCGCGCGGGGTCGGTCAGCCGGCTCAGCGCGTCCACCATCACCCGGGTGACCTCGACGTCGTGGTGGAAGGGCAGGACGTCCCGGCCGACCACGTCGATGTCGGCCTGGGTGAACTCGCGGTAGCGGCCGTCCTGGGGGCGCTCGCCGCGCCAGACCTTCTGCACCTGGTAGCGGCGGAACGGGAACTCCAGCTTGCCCGCGTTCTCCAGCACGTAGCGGGCGAAGGGCACCGTGAGGTCGAAGTGCAGGCCGATCCCGGAGTGTCCCTCCGCGGACTCCTCGTGGAGGCGGCGCAGCAGGTAGACCTCCTTGGAGGTGTCGCCCTTGCGCAGCAGCTGGTCGACCGGCTCGACGGCGCGGGTCTCGATGCCGGCGAAGCCGTGCAGCTCGAAGGTCTCGCGCAGGGTGTCGATCACCTGCTGCTCGACGATGCGCTGCTCGGGCAGCAGCTCGGGGAACCCGCTCAGCGGGGTCGGCCTGGCCATCTCAGAGCCCCCGCGTCACGGGGTCGGTGCCCGGACCGCCGTCGACGTGCTGGTCGGCGAGGTCGAGGAGGTAGGGGTTGGTGACGCGCTCGCGGCCGATCGACGTCTGCTCCCCGTGGCCCGGGAGCACGACGATGTCGTCGGCCAGCGGCAGCACCTTGGTCGCCAGCGAGCGCAGCATCGTCGGGTGGTCGCCGCCGGGCAGGTCGGTGCGACCGATCGAACCTGCGAAGAGCAGGTCGCCGGAGAACATCACCTCGGAGACGTCGGCGCTGTCGGCGTACGGCGTGCGGAAGGTGACCGAGCCGCGGGTGTGGCCCGGGGTGTGGTCGACGAGGAACTCCACGCCCGCAAGCTCCAGGGTGGCCCCGTCGCCGAGCTCCTTGACGTCGTCCGGCTCGGTCCAGGCGGCGTCCTGGCTGCCGAGCAGCTGCGGCAGCATCCGACGCATGTCGGTGGAGATGCCGGCCAGCGGGTCGGCCAGCAGGTGCCGGTCCTCGGGGTGGATCCACGCCTTGGCGTCGTAGGCGCCCGCGACCGGCGTGACGCACCACATGTGGTCGAGGTGGCCGTGGGTCACCAGCACCGAGACCGGCTTGAGCCGGTGCTCGCGCACGACGTCGGCCACGCCGGAGGCGGCGTCCTTGCCGGGGTCGACGACCACGCACTCCTGGCCCGGGCCCGTGGCCACGACGTAGCAGTTGGTGCCCCAGGGACCTGCGGGGAAGCCGGCGATCAACACCCGGCAACCCTAGCGATCCGGACGGGCAGGGCCGAACCGAGATCCTCTGCATGACTAGCATGGGGGCCTGCCGCGGCTCCGGGCCGCGCTGTGCCGCTGACCACACTGCCCCTCGAGGGCACCGAACACCAGGGACGAGCCGTGACGAGCCACGAGTGGGGCCGGGTCGACAGCGACGGGACCGTGTACGTGAGGACCGCCGACGGTGAACGTTCCGTGGGGCAGTACCCCGAGGGCACGCCCGAGGAGGCGCTGGCCTTCTACACCGAGCGGTACGCCGCGCTCGCCTTCGAGGTCGAGCTGCTCGAGAAGCGGATCAACTCCGGGGTGATGAGCCCCGAGGAGGCCGCCGAGTCCGTCCGGACCGTCGCGGGTCAGGTCGAGGGCGCCAACGCCGTCGGTGACCTGGCCTCGCTGATCGGACGCCTGGACGCCCTCGGCCCCGTCATCGCCTCCCAGCGCGAGGCCCGCAAGGCGGAGAAGGCGGCCAAGCAGGCCGAGGCCAAGGCCGCCAAGGAGAAGGTCGTCGCCGAGGCGGAGAAGATCGCCGAGGGCAACGACTGGCGCGGTGGCGCGAACCGGCTGCGCGACCTGCTGGACCAGTGGAAGAAGATCCCGCGCATCGACCGCGCGGGCGACGACGCGCTGTGGCGCCGCTTCTCCACCGCGCGCACCACCTACACCCGCCGCCGCAAGGCCCACTTCGCCGAGGTCAACGAGCAGCGCGAGGGAGCCCGGGCGGTCAAGGAGCGCCTGGTCAAGGAGGCCGAGGCGCTGGCCGACTCCACCGAGTGGGGTCCCACCGCCGGCCGGTACCGCGACCTGATGACGCAGTGGAAGGCCGCCGGTCCCGCCCCCAAGGACGTCGACGACGCCCTGTGGAAGCGCTTCCGAGGCGCCCAGGACGCCTTCTTCGGCGCCCGGGACGCCGAGAACGCCAAGCTCGACGAGGAGTTCGCGGCCAACGCGGAGGTCAAGGAGGCCCTGCTGGTCGAGGCCGAGGCGCTGCTGCCCGCCCTGGAGGGCGGGGGCGCCGACGTCGAGGCCGCCAAGCGCACCTTCCGCGACATCGCAGACCGCTGGGACGCCGCCGGCAAGGTCCCCCGGGCCCGGATGAAGGAGCTCGAGGGGCGCATCCGCAAGGTCGAGAACCTGATCCGCGACCTCGAGCAGGAGCAGTGGCGCCGCTCGGACCCCGAGAAGTCCGCACGTGCCGACGACATGGTCAGCCAGCTGCAAGCCGCCATCGACAAGGTCTCCGCGGACCTGGAGAAGGCCAAGGCCTCGGGCAACGAGAAGAAGGTCAAGGAGCTCGAGGAGAACCTCGCCTCGCGTCAGGCCTTCCTCGACATGGCCAAGCGCGCCAGCGCAGATTTTTCGTAGCTCGTCGTCGGCGAGCTGGGCGGCTCGCCCGACGCCTACCCCGTGACGCGGTAGGCGTCGAAGACGCCCGGCACGTTGCGCACGGCCTTGATCACGTTGTCGAGGTGCTTGGCCTCGGCCATCTCGAAGGTGAACCTGCTCTTGGCCACCCGGTCCCGGGAGGTCTGCAGGTTCGCCGAGAGGATGTTCACGTGCGCGTCGGAGAGCGCCATCGTGATGTCGGAGAGCAGCCGGGCGCGGTCGAGGGCCTCGACCTGGATGTTGACCAGGAAGGTCGAGGACTCCGTCGGCGCCCACTCGACCTCGAGCAGCTTCTCCGGGCGCGCCTCGAGGTCGCCGGCGTTGGTGCAGTCGCGGCGGTGGACCGAGACTCCCCCACCCTTGGTCACGAAACCGAGGATCGGGTCGGGCGGCACGGGGGTGCAGCACTTGGCGAGCTTGACCCACAGGTCCGAGGCTCCCTTGACGACCACCCCGGCGTCGCCGTGCGAGGCGCTGCGCCGGGAGCGTCGCCCGGTGATGGTGACCGCCTCGGCGAGGTCCTCCTCGGCGCCGCCGGTCCCGCCGTGCAGGTCGATGACCTGCTTGACGACCGCCTGCGCGGAGAGGTTGTTCTCACCGACCGCCGCGTAGAGCGAGGAGACGTCGGCGAGCTTGAAGTGGTCGGCGACCAGGGTCAGGGAGTCGTGGGTGAGCAGCCGCTTGAGCGGCAGCCCCTCCTTGCGCATGAGCTTGGCGATCTGCTCCTTGCCCTGCTCGATCGACTCCTCGCGACGCTCCTTGGTGAACCACTGCCGGATCTTGGAGCGGGCGCGGTTGGACTTCACGAAGCCCAACCAGTCCTGGGAAGGCGCCGCGGTCGGTGACTTGGAGGTGAAGACCTCCACCACGTCACCGTTGTCCAGGGTCGACTCCAGCGGCACGAGGCGGCCGTTGACCCGGGCCCCGATCGTGCGGTGACCGACCTCGGTGTGCACGGCGTAGGCGAAGTCGACCGGGGTCGAGCCGGAGGGCAGCGCGATGACGTCCCCGCGCGGGGTGAAGACGTAGGTCTCGGCCCGGTTGATCTCGAAGCGCAGCGACTCCAGGAACTCCCCCGGGTCCTCGACCTCGTTCTGCCAGTCCAGGAGCTGGCGGACCCAGCTCATGTCCCCCGAACCGGCGTCGGCACGCTTCTCGGTGTCGACCCCGTTGCGGCCGTCCTCCTTGTACTTCCAGTGCGCCGCGACGCCGTACTCGGCGCGGCGGTGCATGGCGAAGGTGCGGATCTGCATCTCCACGGCCTTGCCCTGCGGTCCGATCACCGTCGTGTGCAGCGACTGGTACATGTTGAACTTCGGCATCGCGACGTAGTCCTTGAAGCGCCCCAGCACCGGGTTCCACCGGGAGTGCAGGACACCGAGGACGGCGTAGCAGTCGCGGTCGTCGTCGACGAGGACCCGGATGCCGACCAGGTCGTAGATGTCGGAGAACTCCCGACCGCCCAGGATCATCTTCTGGTAGATCGAGTAGTAGTGCTTGGGGCGACCGGTCACCTTGGCCTTGATGCGGGCGTCGCGCAGGTCGTTCTCCACCTGGCTGATGACCTCGGCCATGAACTGGTCGCGCGAGGGTGCGCGCTCGGCGACCATCCGCACGATCTCGTCGTAGATCTTGGGGTGCAGGGTCGCGAACGCGAGGTCCTCCAGCTCCCACTTGATGGTGTTCATGCCCAGCCGGTGCGCCAGCGGGGCGTAGATGTCGAGGGTCTCGCGCGCCGTGCGCTCCTGGCTCTTCTGCGGCACGAACCGCAGCGTGCGCATGTTGTGCAGGCGGTCGGCGAGCTTGATCACCAGGACCCGGATGTCGCGCGACATCGCGACGATCATCTTCCGGATGGTCTCGGCCTGCGCCGAGTCGCCGTAGACGACCTTGTCGAGCTTGGTCACCCCGTCGACGAGCTGGGCCACCTCCTCGCCGAAGTCGGCGGTGAGCTCCTCGAGGGTGTACGGCGTGTCCTCGACGGTGTCGTGCAGCAGGGCCGCGACCAGCACCGGCTCGGTCATGCCGATACCGGCCAGGATCGTGGTGACGGCCAGCGGGTGGGTGATGTAGGGGTCACCGCTCTTGCGGACCTGGCTCGCGTGCAGCTCCTCGGCCGTGGCGTAGGCGCGCTCCAGCAGCGCCAGGTCGGCCTTGGCGTGGTTGGCCCGCACCGCCCGGAAGAGCGGCTCCAGGACCGGGTTGTGCGTCTGGGTGCGGGTCCCCATCCGCGCCAGGCGCGCGCGCATCGACCGCGCCGAGGGGGAGGTCGACTCGCCGCTCCGCTCAGCGGAGGCCGCCCGGTCGGGACGCCGCGGCGGGACCCGTGGGCCGGGAGGTGCGCTGCGGTCCTCGCTCATCTGCCCAGTCTAGGAGGCGGGGGTCACTCGATGCTCAGCAGACTGGTCACATCGATATCGCCGAGCGCCCGGCGCCAGGGCAGGAAGGCGAGGTCCAGCAGCACCGCAACCCCCACCACCTCGGCGCCGCAGGTCTCCACCAGCTCCGCGGTGGCACGAGCCGTGCCACCGGTGGCCAGGACGTCGTCGACCAGCAGCACCCGGGCCCCGGGGGCCAGGGCGTCGCGGTGCAGCTCCAGCGTCGCCGAGCCGTACTCGAGGTCGTAGGAGACGGCGTGGGTCTCCCGGGGGAGCTTGCCGGCCTTGCGCACCGGCACGAAGCCCGCCCCGAGCGCGAGGGCGACCGGTGGGGCGAGGATGAAGCCGCGCGCCTCCATGCCGACCACGACGTCGACGCGGGGCGCCCCGGCCTCGTCGAGCCCGGCGGTGGTGAGCCCGGCCACGACCGCCGCCAGCCCGGCGGGGTCCGAGAGGACGGGGGTGATGTCCTTGAACACCACCCCCGGCTCGGGGTGATCGGGGATGTCGAGGACCAGCCGCGAGAGTGCCTCGCGCCCGGCCTCGAGCGCCCCCGCCCTCACCGCTGCGACGACGGGTCGACGCCCGGGTCGTTGTGGATCGGCATGTCCTCGGCGAAGTTGGGCACCGCGGCGTACGGGTCGGCGGCCGCGCGCTCACGGGCCTTGGCCCGCTTCTCGGCGAGCTTCACGTCGTCCTCGGTGTTCTTCAGGTGCACCAGCATCGGGGTGGCGATGCACACCGAGGAGTAGGTGCCGGCCGCCATGCCGACGAACAGCGCCAGGGCGAGGTCCTGCAGCGAGGACGCACCCAGCTGGACGGCCCCGACGTAGAGGATCGAGCCGACCGGCAGCAGTGCCACCAGCGAGGTGTTGATCGAGCGCACGAGGGTCTGGTTGACCGCCAGGTTGGCCGCCTGCGCGTAGCTCTTGCGCGACTCGCGCATGGCGGCGGTGTTCTCGCGGACCTTGTCGAAGACCACCACGGTGTCGTAGAGCGAGAACGCCAGGATGGTCAGGATGCCGGTCACGGTGGCCGGGGTGACCTCGAAGCCGGTGAAGGCGTAGACGCCCACGGTGATGATCACGTCGTGGGCCAGCGCGACCAGCGCGGCCACCGACATCTTCCACTCGCGGAAGTAGGCCCAGATGAAGAGCACGACCAGGACCACGAAGACCACGAGACCGATCAGGGCCCGCTCGGCGATCTGACGCCCCCACGAGGCGCCGATGTCCTCCTGCGAGAGGTCGTCGGCGCTGACACCCGCGGCCGCCACGATCGCCTCGGTGACGGTGGCGGAGTCCTCGAGGCTCAGCGCCTCGACCTGGATCTGGACCGCGTCGTCGCCGGCGGTGCTGACGATCGGGTTGCCGGCCCCTTCGACCCCGGAGTCGACGACGGCCGTGCGCAGGGCGTCGGCGTCGTCCTGGGTCGCCGAGGCGACCGGCACGCGGTACTGCGTGCCGCCGGTGAACTCGATGCCGAGGTTGAGGCCCTTGTAGGACAGGCCGAACACGGCGATGGCGATGAGCACGGCCGAGACGGCGTAGAGGTACCACCGGCGACCGACGAAGTCGATCGAGCGCCTCCCGCTGTGCAGGTCGTTGCCGAGCTGTGAGAAGCGGCCCATCAGGCGTTCCCTCCGGTCGCGACGCGCGAGACACCGAGCGTCTCGGGGCTCAGCCCGGACAGGCGGTGCCCCTTGTTGAAGAAGCGGTACTTGGCCAGGTAGGAGACCATCGGGTGGGTGAACCAGAAGAACACCACCAGGTCGATGATCGTGGTCAGGCCGAGCGCGAAGGCGAAGCCCTTCACGACGCCGGCGGCGAAGATGTAGAGCACCACCGCGGCCAGCAGCGACACCGCGTCCGCGGCCAGGCAGGTGTTGCGGGCCCGCTTCCAGCCGGACTCCACCGCGACCCGCATCGACTTGCCGATGCGCATCTCGTCACGGATGCGTTCGAAGTAGACGATGAACGAGTCCGCGGTGATGCCCACGGCCACGATCAGCCCGGCGATGCCCGGCAACGTGAGGGTGAAGTTCGCGGTCTCGCTCAACAGGAGCACCATGGCGTAGGTGATGCCCGCCGCCACGAAGAGCGAGGCGATCACCACCGTGCCGAGGCCGCGGTAGTAGAGCAGGCAGTAGAGCATCACGATCGCCAGGCCGATGCCACCGGCGGTGAGACCGGCGCTGAGCTGGTCACCGGCCAGCGAGGGGCCGATGGTCTCGACCAGCGGCTGGTCCTCGAAGGCGATGGGGAGCGAGCCGTAGCGCAGGCTGGTCGCGAGGCTGTTGGCGGTCGTCTCGGTGAAGTCGCCGCTGATCTGGGCGTTGCCGTCGAGGATCCGGCCCTCCATCGTGGGGGCCGAGAGCACCTGGCCGTCCAGCACGATGGCGAACTGCTTCTCGGTGCCCACCAGGGCGTTGGAGATGTCGGCGAAGACGTCGCTGCCCTCGCCGTCGAAGGACAGCGTCACGACGTAGTTGACCTGCTGCTGCGGGATCGCGGCACCGGCGTCGTCCAGCGAGGTGCCCTCGATCATCGCCGGGGACAGCAGGTAGGCGATGCCGTCCTCGTCGCAGGTGATCAGCGGAGTGGCCGGGTCGTCGCCCATGGCCGCCGAGGCGCCCTGCTGGCACCCGCCGCTGGCCTGGAACTCGGTGAAGGCGTCGACGCAGGCGGTGGTCGGGTTGTCGATCCACTCCAGCGGCTTGGCCGCCGTCTTGTCATCGGCGGCCGCGGCGATGCAGGCGTCGTAGGCCGACTGCTTGCCACCCTTGCCCTGGGCGCCCTCGTCGGTGCCCTGGCCCTGCTCCTGGCCGTTGCCGTCCTTCTTGCCGCCGTCGCTGCCGGTGTCGGAGAGGCGGGCCCAGGAGCCCAGCGCCGCACGGTTGTTGCCCTCGCCCTGGTCACCGTCCTCCTGCGGGAGGGTGGTCGAGGGGTCGATCTGGATGCCCTCGGGCAGCCCGGTGGAGGTCGCGCAGCGTCCGTCGACGGTGGAGCACGCGACCAACCGGAACCGCAGCTGCGCGGTGCGCTGCACGGTCTCGATCAGGTTGCGGGCGTTCTCACCGGGGATCTCGACGACGATCTCGTTGCCACCCTGGGTGGTCACCTCGGCCTCGGCGACACCGGAGCCGTTCACACGGTCGTCGATGATCTGCCGGGCCTGGTCGAGCGCCTCCTCACCGGGGTCGCCCTCGGCGCGCAGCGTGATGCTCGTGCCGCCCTGGAGGTCCAGGCCGAGGGTGGGCTTCCAGGTGCCGGCCAGTGCGACCAGGCCGTAGGCGATCGCCATGGCCAGGAAGAACACCACGAGGGTGCGGCCCGGCCGGGCGGTCTTGCGTGCCATCTGCGTCAGTTCTCCTCCGGGGTGGGCGTGTGCCCCTCCCCTGGCTCGTCGATCCGGCGGCCGACCGCCCCGCGCGCGACCCTGATGGTCACACCCGGTGCGATCTCGACACGGATCGTCTCCTCGTCGATCTCGGTGAGCGTCCCGTAGACGCCCGAGGTCAACATCACGTCGTCACCGACGCTCAACGCCTGCTGCATGGCCTGGAGTTCCCGTGCCCGCCGCTGCTGGGGACGGATGGCCAGGAACCAGAACAGCACTGCGATGGCAAGGAACGGCAGGATTGCCGCGAGGTCCTGCACGACGACGTACCTCTCCGACGAGGGCGATGGTGGGCATGCGGGCGCCCGTGGGCGACCGCCGAGGCAGTGTAGCCGTGACCTAGTCCACGTCGAACAGCCCGGGGTCACTCCCGAGCGGGGCGCCCTCCGGGGCACTGAGCCCGAGGTGCGCCCAGGCGGCGGGCGTCGCGACGCGACCCCGCGGTGTGCGGGCCAGGAAGCCGAGCCGGACCAGGAACGGCTCGGCCACCTCCTCGACCGTCTCGCGCTCCTCGCCGACGGCGACCGCCAGCGTGGAGATGCCGACCGGTCCCCCGCCGAAGCGCCGGCACAGGGCGTCCAGGACGCCGCGGTCGAGACGGTCCAGCCCCAGCGGGTCGACCTCGTAGAGGTCCAGCGCGCGCTCGGCGACCTCGTGGGTCACGACCCCGTCGGCCCGGACCTGGGCGTAGTCGCGCACCCGCCGCAGCAGCCGGTTGGCGATGCGCGGGGTGCCGCGGGAGCGGGAGGCGATCTCGGCGGCGCCCTCGGGGGTCAGCGAGACCTCGAGCAGCCGCGCGGAGCGGTGCACGATCAGGTCGAGGTCGGAGGCGTCGTAGAACTCCAGCTGGGCGGTGAACCCGAAGCGGTCACGCAGCGGCCCCGGCAGCAGCCCCGCGCGGGTCGTGGCACCGACCAGGGTGAACGGCGGGATCTCCAGCGGGATCGCCGTCGCGCCCGGGCCCTTGCCGATGACGACGTCGACGCGGAAGTCCTCCATCGCCATGTAGAGCATCTCCTCCGCCGGGCGCGACATCCGGTGGATCTCGTCGATGAAGAGGACGTCGCCCTCGTTCATCCCCGAGAGGATGGCCGCGAGGTCCCCGGCGTGGGTGATGGCCGGACCGCTGGTCAGCCGCAGGGGGGCGCCCATCTCGTGGGCGATGATCATGGCCAGCGTGGTCTTGCCCAGTCCGGGCGGTCCGGACAGCAGCACGTGGTCGGGGGCCCGCTCGCGCAGCCGGGCCGCCTCGAGGACCAGCCCGAGCTGGTCGCGCACGCGGTGCTGGCCCACGACCTCCTCCAGGCTGCGCGGGCGCAGGGCGGCCTCCACGGCCCGCTCGTCGCCGAGCGCCTCCGGGGCCAGCAGGTGGTCGTCGTGCACGGCGCTCACGCCTTGGACAGGGCTCGGAGGGCAGCACGCAGGAGCGCCGCGACGTCGGGGCTCTCCCCGGGACCGGGGGCCACCTCGTCCACGGCACGGTCGGCGTCCTTGGCCGACCAGCCCAGGCCCTGCAGGCCCTGGCGGACCTGGTCACGCCAGGGCTCGCTGGCCTGCGGGGCCGCCACGGCGCGCGTGCCGAGCGGCGCACCGAGACGGTCCTTGAGCTCGAGGATGATGCGCTGCGCGCCCTTCTGCCCGATGCCCGGCACGCGGGTCAGGGTCTTGACGTCCTCACCGGCGACGGCGGCGCGCAGGTCGTCGGGGCTGAGCACGGCGAGCATCGCCTGGGCCAGCTTCGGCCCCACGCCACTGGCGGTCTGCAGCAGCTCGAAGCAGGTCTTCTCGTCCTCGTCGAGGAAGCCGAAGAGGGTCAGCGAGTCCTCCCGCACCACCATGGAGGTGGGCAGGGTCGCGGTCTGCCCGGTGCCGACCTTGGGCGCGAGCGTGGCGAGGGTGCCCGGGGTGCACATCAGCTCCAGGCCGACGCCGCCCACCTCCAGCACGGCGCTGGACAGGCTCACGGCGGCGACGGGGCCACGGACGAACGCGATCACGGGCGGAGACCTCCTCGGCTGCGGGCCACGGCCTGCTCCAGGCGGGCCTGGGCGCCGCCGCGCCAGATGTGGGTGATGGCCAGCGCCAGCGCGTCGGCGGCGTCGGCCGGCTTCGGGGCGGCGTCGAGACGCAGGATGCGGGTCACCATCGCACCGACCTGCTGCTTGGTCGCACGACCGCTGCCGGACACCGCCGCCTTCACCTCGCTCGGGGTGTGCAGCGCGATCGGCAGCCCGCGTCGGGCGGCGCACACCATCGCGATGCCGCTGGCCTGGGCGGTGCCCATGACGGTGCTGACGTCGGAGCGGGCGAAGACCCGCTCCACGGCCACCGCGTCGGGGCGGTGCTCCTCGATCCAGGCGTCCACGCCCTTCTCGATGCTCACCAGCCGCTCGGCGACCGGCAACGTGGAGCTGGTGCGGATGACGTTGACGTCCACCAGGGTCAGCGGTCGGCCGACCGAGCCCTCGACCACGCCCATGCCGCAGCGGGTCAGGCCGGGGTCGATGCCGAGCACGCGCACCGGCGTACCTCCCTCGTCAGGTCGTGGCGATCGAACGTGTGTTCGTCTCGACTCACGCTAACGGTCGGTGGGTACGTCGCCGGGTCTCGACACGCCGGTCAGAGGTCCGCCGCCTCCATGACCTCGTCGGGGATGTCGGCGTTGACGAAGACGTTCTGCACGTCGTCGAGGTCGTCCACGGCGTCGACGAGCTTGAAGACCTTCGCCGCGACGTCGGGCTCGGCGACCGGGATGTCCAGCGTCGCGACGAACTGCACCTCGGCGGAGTCGTAGTCGATGCCGGCGTCCTGCAGCGAGGTGCGCACGGCGACCACGTCGGTGGGCTCGGACTGGACCTCGAGGCTGTCGCCGTGGTCCTTGACCTCCTCGGCACCGGCGTCCAGCGTCGCCTCGAGGACGTCGTCCTCGCCGACCTCGCGCGACTCCTGGGTCTTCGGGACCACCACGACGCCCTTGCGCTCGAAGAGCCTCGAGACCGAGCCGGGGTCGGCCATCGTGCCGCCGTTGCGGGTCACCGCGGTGCGGACCTCCATGGCGGCACGGTTGCGGTTGTCGGTGAGGCACTCGACCAGGAGGGCGACGCCCTGGGGGCCGTAGACCTCGTACATGATCGTCTCGTAGTCGACGCCGCCGCCCTCGAGACCGCCGCCGCGCTTGACCGCGGAGTCGATGTTCTTGTTGGGGACCGACTGCTTCTTGGCCTTCTGGATGGCGTCGTAGAGCGTCGGGTTGCCGGCAGGATCCGGGCCACCCATCTTCGCGGCGATCTCGATGTTCTTGATCAGCTTCGCGAACAGCTTGCCGCGCTTGGCGTCGATCGCGGCCTTCTTGTGCTTCGTGGTCGCCCACTTGGAGTGCCCGGACATGCTCTTCTCTCTGGCTCAGCTACCTCGGACCAGGTCCACGAACAAGCCGTGCACCCGGGAGTCCTCGCCCACCTCGGGGTGGAACGAGGTGGCCATCAGGCAACCCTGACGGACCGCGACGATCCTACCGGCGGCACCGCCCGGTGCGCCGTCGTGGTCGACCCGGGCCAGGACCTCGACCCCGTCGCCCACCGACTCCACCCACGGTGCACGGATGAAGACGCCGTGCACCGGCGTGTCGAGCCCCGCGACCTCGACCGGCCCCTCGAAGGAGTCGACCTGGCGCCCGAAGGCGTTGCGTCGCACGGTCATGTCGATGCCGCCGAGGGTCTCCTGGCCCGCGGCGCCGTCGAGCACCCGGTCGGCCAGCATGATCATCCCCGCGCAGGTCCCGAGGACCGGGAGACCGGCTCCGATCCGCTTGCGCAGTGGGTCGAGGACCCCGAAGGTGCGAGCCAGCTTGGCCATGGTGGTGGACTCCCCACCGGGGACCACGAGCGCGTCCACCGCGTCGACCTCCTCAGGGCGGCGCACCCTCGTCGTCGCGACGCCGAGCCGCTCCAGGGCGGCGAGGTGCTCGCGCACGTCGCCCTGCAGGGCGAGCACGCCGACGGTCGGTGAGGTCACCGAGCCAGCCTAGGGTGAGCCCCGTGATCCCTGGACCGGTGGCCCTGCTCACCCGCCCGCTCCTGGCCCTGGCGCCGGTGCTGGCGCTCGGAGGATGCGCCGACGAGGACGCGAGGCCCGACCAGCCGCGCCCGCTGGCCTCGGTGTCGCCGTCGGCGTCGGTGCGTACTTCCCCGTCGGAGGCGGTCGACCAGCCGACTGCGGCGTACCTCGCCTGGCTGGGGGCGCTGGAGGACCGGGAAGCCGGGACCGCCTGCCGGCTCCAGCACCCCGAGCGCACCATCGCGCTGCGCTACGAGGCGATCCTGGTCGACCGCGCCGAGCTCGGGGACCCGTGCATCGGGTTCGAGGCGCTGCTGTGGGAGGACCCGCTGCGGGAGTACTCCCCCGTCGACGTCGAGACGACCCGGCTGACCGGGGAGAAGGCGACGCTGGCGGTCACCTTCCCCGACAGCTCGGTCACCGTCGAGCTCGAGCTGCAGCGCGCCGCCTGGCGGGTGCTCTCGGAGCAGCGTCGTACGCCGGCGAGCCCCGCCTCCGCGCAGTGGCTCGAGGTCTGGTGCGACCTCGAGGTCGGCTCGACCCGCGCGGCCGTGGTCGGGGCGATGGGCGAGCCGTCGGGTGAGTACACCGTCTCCGACGGCGGGGAGCCCCAGGTCTACTGGGCCGCCGACCAGTACGACTTCCGGGCCTACCTCGACCCGGTGGACGGCACGGTCACCGACCTGCTGGGCGACTACGACGCGCTGGCGGCCGCCGACCGGTCCCTGCTGGACTGCCCCGAGCTGCGCTGAGCCCGGGGCCGCTCAGCAGCTGGTCACCAGCCGCGCTCGGAGAGGCGGTGCGGCGCCGGGAGCTCCTCGACGTTGATGCCGACCATGGCCTCGCCGAGACCGCGGGAGACCTTGGCGACCATCGCCGGGTCGTCGTGGAAGGTCGTGGCCTTGACGATGGCCTCGGCGCGCTGCGCGGGGTTGCCGGACTTGAAGATGCCCGAGCCCACGAAGACGCCGTCGGCGCCGAGCTGCATCATCATCGCGGCGTCGGCGGGGGTGGCGATGCCGCCGGCGGTGAAGAGCACCACGGGCAGGGCACCGGTCGTCGCGACCTCCTTCACGAGGTCGTAGGGAGCCTGGAGCTCCTTGGCCGCGACGTAGAGCTCGTCCTCGCTGAGCGAGGACAGGCGACGGATCTCGCCCTTGATGGTGCGCATGTGGGTGACGGCGTTGGAGACGTCGCCGGTGCCGGCCTCGCCCTTGGAGCGGATCATCGCCGCGCCCTCGGTGATCCGGCGCAGCGCCTCACCGAGGTTGGTGGCGCCGCACACGAAGGGGACGGTGAAGTTCCACTTGTCGATGTGGTGGGCGTAGTCGGCCGGGGTCAGCACCTCGGACTCGTCGATGTAGTCGACGCCGAGGCTCTCGATGACCCGGGCCTCCATGAAGTGACCGATGCGTGCCTTGGCCATCACCGGGATGGAGACCGCCTCGATGATCCCGTCGATCATGTCGGGGTCGCTCATCCGCGACACGCCGCCCTGGGCGCGGATGTCGGCGGGCACGCGCTCGAGGGCCATCACGGCCACCGCTCCGGCGTCCTCGGCGATCTTCGCCTGCTCGGGGGTGACCACGTCCATGATCACGCCGCCCTTGAGCATCTCGGCCATCCCGCGCTTGACGCGGGTGGTGCCGGTGCCCGGCGTGGGGTGAACGGTGCTCTCAGCGGTCTCGGCCATGCGGTGAATTCTACGGACACTCCGCACGGCGGCCGATTCCGGAGGGGCTAGGACGTGTCCTAGACGGCGGGGGCGTCCCCGCCGGCAGCCTGCGCGTCGAGCGCGAGGGCCTGGCGCCGGACCTTGGCCACGCGGAAGACGACCGTGTAGGTGTTGGCGAAGACCAGGATCCACAGCGCGGCGTACATCAGGAACGCGACGTCGAAGATCGCGCCCAGCCCGGTGGCGACGAGGATCAGCACGAGCCGGTCGGCGCGCTCGGCCAGGCCGCCCTTGGCGTCCATGCCGAGCGACTCGGCGCGGGCGCGGGCGTAGGAGGTCACCGAGCCCATCACCAGGCAGTAGAGCGCGACCGCGGTGTAGAGCGTGGAGTCGCCGGGCCCGGCGAAGAACAGCACCAGCCCGCCGAAGACGGCGCCGTCACCGATGCGGTCCAGCGTGGAGTCCCAGAACGCCCCGAACCTCGAGGACCGGCCCAGCGTGCGGGCCATCTGCCCGTCGATGAGGTCGCTGAAGACGAACGCGGTGATCACCAGGACCCCGGTCAGCAACATCCCCTGGGGGAAGAAGACCAGCGCACCGGCGGCGACGCCGAGGGTGCCGACGAGGGTCACGACGTCGGGGCTGATCCCGAGCCTGATGAAGAGTCGCACGAACGGCGCGAGCATCACGCCCTGCCAGAAGCCCTTGAACCTGTCCAACATGGTGGCAGCAGGCTAGCGGTCGGCCAGCAGGTCGGCCGCCTCGGCCACCGCGGAGGGCACGCCGGCGAGGTACCACGTGCGGCCGGCGGCCTCGACGTGGCGGACCTCGCCGCCCAGGGCGCGGACGACCGCAGCGCCGGGCATCCAGTCCCACGGCGGCACGGTGTGCTGGCAGACCAGGTGCACGCGGCCGTCCGCGACGACCATCGCGTCCATCGTCCCCGACCCCAGCATCCGCAGCGTGGCCGCGCGTGCGGCGAAGCGGTCGAAGGCACGGGCGACCTCGGTGCCGAGCCACGGCGGGTGGAGGTACGTCGCCACGCAGGCCTGCCCGAGGGCACGGTCGACCAGCGGCGCGAGCAGCTCGCCGTTGCGGGTCGGCGCGACGTCGCGGCCGCCCACCCACGTGGTGGCCGAGACGTCGTGCCTCACCGCGCCCAGCACCGGGTCGCCGTCGACCTCGAGGGCCAGCGCGGAGCACCACCAGTCCAGCCCCTGGGCGAAGTTGTAGGTGCCGTCGACGGGGTCCAGCACCCAGGTGCGGCCGGAGCGGCTCGGGCGCGAGGCCCCCTCCTCGCCGAGCACCCCGTCGTCGGGACGCAGGGCCGCCAGCCGCTCGGCGACCAGCGCCTCGGCGGCGTGGTCGGCGGCGGTGACGATGTCCGAGACACCGGACTTGGTGTCCCGGTCGAGGTCGGCGCCCCGCTCACGGCGCATCAGCCGTGCCAGCGCGGCAGCCTCGGTGACCAGGGCTGCGGCCAGCACCTCGTCGGCCTGGACGTCATCAGGGACGGCACTCACCCGCGGAAGGCTAGCCAGACCCGACGACACGACGGTGACACGCGGGTGGCCGCCGGGGGTGCGCGTAGTGTCGAAGGACGGGGCCATCCAGGCCTCCGAGCCAAAGGTCCGCACATGAGCGACAAGTCGCCCGGGCACGGCAAGTCCCCCAAGTCGGGGAAGAGCATCAAGGAGAAGCGCGCCGAGAAGCGCGCGAAGGCGGTGGCCTCCGACGTCGTCGACCCGCTCGGTCAGCCGGGCAGGAAGCGCTGAACCTGCGGCCGACGTCGGGTGCCGTCAGGCCCAGGCGTCGGCCAGCAGGGCGCGGGTGTCGCCCAGGAGCTCGGGGAGGGTCTTGGTGCGGCCGATGATCGGCATGAAGTTCTGGTCACCGGGCCAGCGCGGCACGACGTGCTGGTGCAGGTGGGCGGCGATGCCGGCACCGGCGACCTCGCCCTGGTTCATGCCGAGGTTGAAGCCGCCGGCGCGCGAGACGCGGCGCACGGTGCGCATCGCCGCCCGGGTGAGGTCGGCGATCTCGGCCGCCTCCTCGTCGGTGGTCTCGGTGTAGTCGGCGATGTGGCGGTAGGGGCAGACCATCAGGTGACCCGGCGCGTAGGGATAGAGGTTGAGCAGCACGAACGCGAGCTCCCCGCGACGCACCACCAGTCCCTCGTCGTCGGGCAGCCCGGGCACCCGGCAGAACGGGCACTGCCCCGACGTGGCGTCCTCGGGCTTGTTCTCGCCACGGATGTAGGCCATCCGGTGCGGGGTCCAGAGCCGGTCGAGGTGGTCGGTCTCCCCCACGCCGTCCTGGCGGAGCGGGTCCTCGGTGTCGCTCACTGCTGACCTCCCGCGGCGGCCGCGAGAAGCTCCTCGACGGGCTGGTCGCGGTGCAGCGCGAGGCCGAGCGAGCGGGCGTGCCCGTCGAGGATGAACCAGACCGAGTCGGTGACCAGGGAGACCAGCACCGGGGCCGGCGGCGTGCGCTCGGGCCGGGCCATCCAACGGCGTACGGCGGAGAAGACCGCGCCCACGAGGCCGAAGACCAGCGGGTCGACCGCGTCGGACTCGTCCTGGCTCATCTCGACGCCCAGCAGCCCCACCGCGGTGCTGATCAGCTCGACGACCTGGTGGGCGATCCGCTCGATGCCCTGCTGCAGCGGGCCGGTGCCGTCGACGGAGGAGTCCTGCTCGGCGAGCCGGTGCAGCGCCGGGTGGGCCACCGCCCAGCTGACGTAGGTGGAGACGATGCGCTCGATGATCTGCGGGATGGTGCCGTCCAGGGTGACCGCCGGGAGCAGCTCCCCGGAGAGGTCGTCGACGATGGCGGTCTGCACCGCGCGGTCGAGGTCGGCGCGGTCGGAGAAGTGCCGGTAGACCACCGTGCGGCTCAGGCCGGCCCGCTCGGCGATCTGCTGGACGTGAACCTCGGCGCCCGGCTCGTGCGCCTCGACGACCGCGATGGCGGCGTCGAGGATCTGCTGGCGCCGCTCCTGGTTGTGACGGTCCCACCGGGCCTGCCGCCCGTCGGGGCGCACCGGGCTCGTGGGCATGCCTGGCTCCTCCCGGACGACGGCTCGGATCGGGTCAGCGCGTGCTGCGCGCCTTCGGCCTGGAAGCGTACCGGGGACGGGCCACCCGCTCGCGACGTGCCTCGACCGCCACGCGGAGCATCTCCTCGCGGTCCACGATCTTGGCGCGCACCCGACCGCCGGCGGCGCCGCGACGACGCTCCTCGGCGTCGAGGGCACGCCAGTCGGAGAGATCGAGCACCGTGACGCCGCGGCTGGCCAGCAGTGCGCCGAGGTCGGCGGCGTCACGTGCGGGAGGTCCGACCAGCCCTGCGTCGAGGTCGTCGAGCAGCCTGGCGACGGTCTCCTGGGCGCAGGACTTGTTGGTCCCGATGAACCCGGTGGGGCCGCGCTTGACCCAGCCGGCGACGTAGGTACCGGGCTCGACCCGGCCGCGGTCGCTGGGGACGGTGCCGGTGGCGGGGTCGTAGGGCAGGTCCGCGACCTCGCGGCCGTGGTAGCCCACCGCGCGCAGGACCAGCCCGCACTCGAGCACCTCGGTCCCACCGGTGCCGACCGCGCGCAGCGTGCCGTCGGGGCCCGGCTGCAGCGAGGTGCGTTCGACCTCGAGCCCGGTCACGCGCTCCTCGCCGAGCACGGCCAGGGGCTGGGTGAGGAAGCGCAGCACGATCCGACGGCGCGACGGGTCGGTGGGCAGGCTGCGCAGCCGGGCGAGCTGGCGACCCACCGGGGTGTCGGCCGGAAGGTCGGCTCCCCCGGTCTCGACGACCACGTCGACCACCCCCTGCTCGGCGAGCGCGACGAGGCCGACCAGCTCGGGCAGCGTGAAGGCGGCCTGGGCGGGGCCCCTGCGCCCGAGCACCACGACCTCGCGGACCCGGCTCTGGGCCAGCTGCGCCCACGGCAACCCGGCGATGTCGGTACCGCGGAGCCGCTCCGGGTCGAGCGTGAGCACCCGCGCGACGTCGAGGGCCACGTTGCCGTTGCCCACCACCACGACCCGCTCGTGACCGAGGTCCACGGCGAGGTCCTGGTGGTCGGGGTGGCCGTTGTACCAGCCCACGACCTCGGTCGCCGACAGCGAGCCCGGCAGGTCCTCACCGGGGACGTGCAACGGCTTGTCGGCCGAGGCGCCCACGGTCCAGATCACCGCGTCGTAGCGCTCGTCGAGCTCGGCGCGGGAGACGTCGCGACCGACCTCCACGCCCAGGAGGTACCCGAAAGCCGGCTGCTCCTCGATCTGCCGGAAGAGCCGCTCGGCCTGCTTGGTGCGCTGGTGGTCCGGCGCCACCCCGGCCCGGACCAGCCCGTGCGGGGTGGGCAGCCGGTCGAGCACGTCCACGCGCAGCTCGGGGTGCTTGAGCAGCTCGTCGGCGGCGTACAGACCGGCGGGCCCGGCGCCCACCACGGCCACCCGCACCGGGCGCGGGTCACGCAGCCGGCGCTGGGGCGGCACGACGGCGACGGGGGCGCGGTCCGCGTGCGGGAAGACCTCGAAGTACTCCGCGTTCAGCGCGAGGAACGGCTCCTCGGCCGGCGTGAGCAGGGTGTGCGGCTTGATGGCGTCCACCGGGCAGGCGGTCGCGCACGCGCCGCAGTCGACGCAGCCGTCGGGGTCGATGTAGAGCATCTCCGCAGTGGCGAAGTCGGGGTCGCCGGGCGCGGGGTGGATGCAGTTGACGGGGCAGGCCAGGACGCACGAGGCGTCCGAGCAGCACGACTGGGTGACGACGTACGGCACGGGGCGCTCGCTGCCTCAGGCGGCCGCGGACGCGGGCTCGCTGCGGAAGCGCGAGGCGCGGCCGTCGATGCCCATGGCCCGCCAGACCCGTCGCGAGGCCGGGTTCATCATGCCGGTGCGCTCGGCGAGCATCCGCACGTCGCCGAACAGGTCGCGCAGGAACTTCTTGGACTCAGGAGCGTCCCAGTAGACCTGCTTCATGACCTCGGCGGGAATGCCCATGTCGCGCTGGGCCCGCCTGCTGGGGACGAGGATCTCGTTGCACAGCCACCGCATGATCACCGGGACGAGCAGGCTCAGCACGAATCGCTCGCCCCGCTTGAGGCGCGGGGCCTTGTGCTCGAGGTACTGGTGGGCGAAGCCGATGTGGCGGGCCTCCTCGGCGACGTGGATCTGCATGATCCGCTGCAGCAGCGGGTGCATGTCGTCACCGGCGCGCAGGATCGACTTCTGGACGTGGTCGATCGGCTCCTCGCCGGCGAGCACGCCGTAGAAGAAGCCGAAGGGCACCCACTTGGCGAAGAGCGGCAGCACCGGGGCGAGCATCCGGAACAGCAGGGTGCCGCCCTTCACGTCCTGGCCGGAGCGGTTCACGAACTCCTGGAACATCTGGGTGTGGTGGCACTCCTCGGTCGCCTCGTGCGTGGAGTAGCGGAACTCCGCGCTGTTGTTGGGCAACGAGAAGGCGTAGTTCATCAGCCCCGCGATGAGGATCTGCTCGAACTGCAGGCCGACCTTGGTGACGTTGGCCTGGCGGTAGAGCCCGATGCGGACCTGTTCGTCCTGCGGCAGCGAGCGGTACCACTCGGTGCGGCCCAGCACGTCGGCGGTCGGGAGGATCCACCGCCGGTCGTGCGGGTCGATGGCGTAGTCGGGGTGGTCCCAGGCGATGTCCTTGAACGCGTCGAAGTGCTGGTGCACCGAGGCCTCGGAGAGGGTCTGCAGGCGCTGCTCGTAGCTCGGCGCGCTGGGCTCGGTGCCGGTGGGGATCTGCGTCGCGGTCATCACTCATCACCTCGTGGGAAGACGTCGTCGTCGATGTGACGACGTTAGTGCGACACGATGTCGGTGTAAATAGGTAAGCGCGACAGCGTGTCGCATTTACTGTTACCCGTCGGTAGCCCTACGCGTGGCCGAGAACCACCGTCCGAGGTCCCGCGAGATCCCGGGGCAGGTGACGTTGTGGTCGCGGCTGGCCTCGAGCCACTGGCCCAGCACCGGCTCGCCGCCCTGGATGGACCAGTCGGCGCCACAGCGCTCGAGGGCCTCCGCACGCGAGGTCTCCCCCGCCGCCCGCCACTCCGGCACGCCGAGAGCCAGGTCGCCCACGATCTGCTCCCACAGGTACGGCGTCGAGTACACGCCCACCCGGTAGCCGGCGTCCTCGTAGCCACGCCGCGCACCCTCGACGACCGCGGCGTTCGCGACCGGGTCCCCGGACCACTCGAAGAGCGCGACGGGCTCGACGTCCAGCCACACCAGCGGGGTGTCCAGGCCGACCGCCCGCATCGAGCGGATGTTGTACAACGCCTGCTGGTAGCCGACGTTGCGCAGGGCGCCCACGACGGACGCGCCGTCGTGGGGGCCGTCGTCGCCGAACTGCTCGAGGGCCTGGTCGTCGGGGTAGCTCAGGACGGCGTAGGCCGAGAGCAGCAGCCCGCGCTCGCGCACCCAGGCGACCTGCTCGGCCAGGCACGGGTTGGGGTAGAAGCCCGGCCCGTTGGTGAGCCCGACGACGACGTACTCCATGTCCGGGGTGGGCATCGGAAGCCCCAGCGTGCGTCGCTGCGGGATGCCGAGCCCCTTGGGGCACTGCGGCCAGGAGATGTCGCCGCCCAGCACGGGCGAGCCGTCGCGGGCGGCGATCGTGGGCTGCTGGCCGGCCAGCTGCTCGGCGGCGTCGGCCAGGTCGCGCATCGCCTCCACGTCCTCGAGGCTCAGGCCCTCGGCCCCGACCTCGCCCTCCTGCGCGCCCTCGCCGATCGCCGGGAACGGTGCGGGAGCGCCGTCGGGTCGCGCGGAGGCCGAGGCCTCCGGCTGCGGCGCGGACCCTCCGCCGCACCCGGTCAGGACCAGCGCGAGGGTCAGCGCCCACCCGCTGGTCGAGGTGCGAGCGGAGCGAGCCACGAGACCCCGGTCAGACCTGTTCGCGCGAGGCGACCGCGGCCGCGACCCGGGCGATGGCCTCCTCGATCGGCACGCCGTTGTCCTGGCGGCCGTCGCGGTAGCGGAAGGAGACCGCGCCCTTCTCGACGTCGTCGTCGCCGGCGATCATCATGAACGGCACCTTCTGCAGCTGCGCGTTGCGGATCTTCTTCTGCATCCGGTCATCGGAGTCGTCGACCTCGACCCGCAGGCCCTGGACCTTCATCCGCCTGGCGATGTCGTAGAGGTAGTCCACGTGCCGCTCGGCGATCGGGATCGCCTCGACCTGGACCGGCGCGAGCCACGGGGGGAAGGCGCCGGCGTAGTGCTCGACGAGGACGCCGAAGAACCGCTCCAGGGAGCCGAACTTCGCCGAGTGGATCATCACCGGCTGGTGCTTGGCCCCGTCGGCGCCGTTGTACTCGAGCTCGAAGCGGGCGGGCTGGTTGAAGTCGTACTGGATGGTCGACATCTGCCAGGTCCGGCCGATGGCGTCCTTGGCCTGGACGGAGATCTTCGGGCCGTAGAACGCCGCGCCGCCCGGGTCGGGGACCAGCTCGAGGCCGGAGTCGATCGCGACGTCCTCGAGCACCTTGGTCGCCACGGCCCAGTCCTCCTCCGAGCCCACGAACTTGTCGGGCTTGGAGTCGTCGCGGGTGGACAGCTCGAGGTAGAAGTCGTCGATCCCGAAGTCGCGCAGCAGCCCCAGCACGAAATCGAGCAGGTGCTTGATCTCGCCGGGCGCCTGCTCGGCGGTGACGTAGGAGTGCGAGTCGTCCTGGGTCAGGCCGCGGACGCGGGTCAGGCCGTGGACCACTCCGGACTTCTCGTAGCGGTAGACCGAGCCGAACTCGAAGAGCCGCAGCGGCAGCTCGCGGTAGGAGCGCCCGCGCGAGCGGTAGATCAGGTTGTGCATGGGGCAGTTCATCGGCTTGACCATGTAGTTCGAGCCCTCGAACTCCATGGGCGGGAACATGGTGTCGGCGTAGTACGGCAGGTGACCGGAGGTGTAGAAGAGCTGGTCCTTGGTCAGGTGCGGGGTGCCGACGTACTCGAAGCCCTCCTCGATGTGGCGCTGGCGGACGTAGTCCTCCATCACGCGCTTGATCACGCCGCCCTTGGGGTGGAAGACCGCGAGGCCGGAGCCGATCTCGTCGGGGAAGGAGAACAGGTCGAGGTCGCGGCCGAGCTTGCGGTGGTCGCGGCGCTCGGCCTCCTCGATGCGGTGCAGGTGCTCCTCGAGCGCCTCCTTGGACTCCCAGGCGGTGCCGTAGATGCGCTGGAGCATCTTGTTCTTCTCGTCCCCGCGCCAGTACGCCGCTGCGGACCGCATCAGCTTGAAGGCGGGGATCCGCTTGGTGGTCGGCAGGTGCGGGCCGCGGCACAGGTCGGACCAGGCGACGTCCCCGTTGCGGCGGATGTTGTCGTAGATGGTCAGCTCGCCGGCGCCGACCTCGGCGCTCGCGCCCTCGGCCGCGCTCTCGGCGTTGCCCGAGCCCTTCAGGCCGATCAGCTCGATCTTGTAGGGCTCGTCCTGCAGCTCGTTGATCGCGTCGGCGTCGGTGGTGACCCGGCGCTCGAAGCGCTGCCCCTCCTTGATGATCTTGCGCATCGCGGTCTCGATCTTGGCGAGGTCCTCGGGCACGAACGGCTTCTCGACGTCGAAGTCGTAGTAGAAGCCGTCGGTGACCGGCGGGCCGATGCCGAGCTTGGCCTCGGGGAAGAGCTGCTGCACCGCCTGGGCCATCACGTGCGCGGTGGAGTGGCGCAGGATGTCGTGACCGTCCTTGGAGTCGATCGGCACCGACTCCACGACGTCACCGTCGGCGAGCACGTAGGAGAGGTCCTTCAGCGCCGGGTCGGTCGAGCCCGTCGAGACCACGCGGGCGGCGACGACGTCGGTCTCGTCCTTGAACAGCTCCCACGCCTTGGTGCCCGTGGTGACCGTCCGGTCCTGACGCTCCTCGGCGTGGACGCGGACGATGCTCAGCTCGGACACAGCGGTGCTCCTGTTCGGTGGGTTCCACGCCCGGTCCCGGGCGTGCGTGCAGGGTATCGACCGACTCCGGCCGTGCCCCACTCGATATGGCTCGACGTGCGCGCGCTCAGCTGCGCTGGATCGTCGTGCTCACCGCGTCGGCGGGCGGCTCGACCGGGTAGCGGTCCTTGGGCCCGAGACCGATCGCCGCGACGGTGGCCTGCGTGCCGTTGAGGTGGTCGCGCAGCGTGAACGTGATCGTCCCGGCGGCGAGGTCCCAGGTGGCCTCGACGTCCTTGAGCCTGCCGCTCATCTCGGTGCTGTAGTCGGTCCACACCCCGTTGAGCCGCGGCTCGTCGCCGACCAGGATCGACTCCACGGCGACCCGCACGTCACGCTTCTGCTGGCGGTACATCAGCAGCACCCGGTCGCTGGCCACCAGCTCGGGCACCTCCACGGTCACGGTGAGTGCCTCGTCGTCGAAGGTGCCCTCGATGCCGGTGACCACCGCGGGGTCCGGGTCGACCGACGGCTCCGCGCTGGGCTCGTCGCTGACATCCGCAGAGGGGTCGGTCGTGGGATCCGCGCTCGTGCTCGCCGACGGCGTGGGGCTGCTGTCGTCGGCCGCGGTCTCCGCGGTGTCCGAGCCGCATCCGACCAGGGCCGTCAACAGGAACGGGACGACCGCGGCGTACGCCGTGCGCTGGAGTCGCATGGATCCACCATGCCACGGATCGGGGCCGGCGGCGCGTGACCGACGTACTAGCAACAAGGCGAAAGGCCCCCTGATCAGCGGATTCGCTGCCAGAGGGCCTCTGCGCACGGTGGGCGATACTGGGTTCGAACCAGTGACCTCTTCGGTGCGACGGCAGAGCCGCGCTACCACGCCTCAGATCAAGCAACGGTGGGCGATACTGGGTTCGAACCAGTGACCTCTTCGGTGCGACGACAGAGCCGCGCTACCACGCCTCAGATCAAGCAACGGTGGGCGATACTGGGTTCGAACCAGTGACCTCTTCGGTGTGAACGAAGCGCGCTACCACTGCGCCAATCGCCCGTGCGGTGGCCGACTGTAGCGCATGGCGCAGCGCTCCCCCGCATCGGCATCCACGGCCCCGCGCGAGCCTGCGCACGGCCCCTCCCGCAACGTCTCGGAAATCTCCTGAAGGTTTCCGCGTCACGAGCCGATGGGAACAGCGTCCCTCCCACAGAGACGGCCGCCCGGCCGCCTCCGGGCCAGCCAGGAGGACTGATGCCGAACCACTCCGAGCCGATGCACGGCGCGCCGCTCACGGTCCTCGTCTCCGAGGTGCGGATGACGTGCCTGGAGTCCGCCGGCGAGCGCGGCGGCGAGCTGCCGGCGTCCCTGGTCTACGACCCCGAGGACCCGTACGCCGTGGCGCTGGTCTTCCACGCCTCCGAGGGTGACGTGACCTGGATGGTCTCCCGCGAGCTGCTGGTGACCGGGGCGCGCGGCCCGGCCGGTGACGGCGACGTCATGGTGTGGCCGACCCTGACCCCGGACCTCGACGACGCGGTGGTGATCCGGCTGCAGGCCCCCTCGGGGCGCCTGGTGCTCCGGCTCGCGATGCCCGAGCTCGACGACTTCCTGGCCCGTTCCCTCTGCCTGGTGCTGTGGGGCACCGAGTCAGCGCACCTGGACCTCGACGCCCTGGTCGCCGACCTGCTGACGCCTCGCGGGCGCCCTGCCTAGAGGGAGAACCCCTCGGGCTCCCGCTCCGCCCACGCCCGTGCTGCGGCAAGGGTGAGCGGTCCGGGCTCGGCCCAGGTGCGTCCGTCCCACCGCAGGACCGGCTGCACGTCGCGGGTGGTCGACACGAGGAACACCTCGTCGGCCTGCGCCGCCACCTGCGCGAGCGGAGCGTCGACCTCGTGGCCGCCGCACCACTGCAGCACCAGCGCCCGCGTGACGCCGGCCAGGCAGCCGCTGGCCAGCGTGGGCGTGCGCAGCTCGCCGTCGACGGCGTAGAAGATGTTGGAGCCGGTGCCCTCGCACAGGTCGCCGACGGTGTTCGCGAACACCGCCTCGTCGGCCCCCTGGGACTTCGCGTGCGCGAGGGCGATGACGTTCTCGGCGTACGACGTCGTCTTCAGCCCCGCGGTCGCCCCGCGCTCGTTGCGCGGCCAGGGGACCGCGACGACGGCACTGCTCGCGGCCGAAGGCGGCATCGCGTCGGCCACGACGGTGATCGTCTGCCCCTCGTCGCCACGCCCCGACCCCATCGGCGCCGGGCCCCCGGTGACGGTGATCCGCAGCCGGCCGAGCGGGAGGTGCGCCGTCCCCAGGACCGCGCGCACGCCGGCGAGGACGGACTCCCGGTCCGGCTCGTCCAGGCCCAGCCCGGTCGCGCTGCGTCCCAGCCGGTCGAGGTGGGGTCCCAGGGCGAACGGGCGACCGTCGACGACCTTGAGCGTCTCGAAGACCCCGTCGCCGACGGTGAGCCCGTGGTCGGTGACCCGGACGGCCCTCGCGTGCGGGTCGGGGAGCAGGGAACCGTCCACCCAGGCGTGCATGGTGGTCACTGTAGGCCTCGCCGGACGGCCGCAGGAGCACCGTGTTCGCACCCCCGAAACGCCGAGGACACCTGGATTTGGCGCGGTCTGGGGCATGGGCTACTGTTCCTGTCGTTCGCCGGGGACGCCCCCGGAGGAACAAGCGGACGTAGCTCAGTTGGTAGAGCGCAACCTTGCCAAGGTTGAGGTCGCGAGTTCGAGCCTCGTCGTCCGCTCGGAGAGGTCTCTCCAGTGTTTGGCCTCCACGGTGGGTTGGCCGAGAGGCGAGGCAACGGACTGCAAATCCGTGTACACGGGTTCAAATCCCGTACCCACCTCCACACGACCCACCACAACTCAAGACCCGGGCGATTGGCGCAGCGGTAGCGCGCTTCCTTGACACGGAAGAGGTCACTGGTTCAAACCCAGTATCGCCCACCAGCATCCAGGCCCCGGTCCCCCGACCGGGGCCTGTGTCGTTTCCCCCCGGGCCCAAGCCCCCGTGGGCCGTGGGACGTCATACGGGCAGGACGTCCCCTCCTGCTCGACGTATGACGTCCCGAGGGGCTGGCCGGCCGAGCGTCGGTGTCGCGTGGGAGCCTTCGCGTCGTGCGGAAGCTGCCTGGGGTCGTCGTGGTCGCGGTGCTCGTCGTGGTCGCGGTGGCGGGGGTCAACTCCTGGACCGGGGGCCGACCCGGCCCCGGCGGGGATTCGACGGTGCCCGAGGTCGCGCAGCTCTCCCGCGCCGACGCGCTGGCCGCGCTGGGGCGGTTGCCGCGGGTCGAGCGGTGGCCGGACGGGCCGGCCTACGACCGCGACGCCTTCGGGGAGGCCTGGTCGGACGTCGACGGCAACGGGTGCAACCAGCGCGACGACGTGCTGCTGCGCGACGCAGAGCCCGGCACCGTCGAGACCGCGCGACAGGGTGCCTGCGACCACGACGTGCTGGCCGGCACCTGGGTCGACCCCTACACCGGGACCCGCCTGGTGATGACCGACATGAAGGACCCGGCGCAGGCCCAGGCCGTGCAGATCGACCACGTCGTGCCGCTGGCCGAGGCCTGGCGCTCAGGCGCGAGCGCGTGGAGCGACGCCCGCCGCGAGCGCTTCGCCAACGACCTCGCCGTGCTGGTCGCCTCCGACGGCGCGACCAACCAGTCCAAGGGTGACGACGACCCCGCCGCCTGGCTGCCGACGCAGGACTTCCAGTGCGACTACGCGCTGACCTGGGTGGCGGTCAAGGAGGCCTGGTCGCTGGCGGTTGACGACTCCGAGGCCTCCGCCCTCGCCGGGATGCTGGAGCGCTGCCCCGCCCGCAGGAACGAGCCGGTGCGCTGAGCACCCACCAGCGAGGTGGGGACGCCGTCGCGCACGACCACCTGACCGGCCACCATCACCAGCGGCACGGTCGCGTCGTTGCGGTTGACCATCCGCGACAGCCCGCCGTACTGGGCGACCGGCTCCTCGGCGTACTCCTCCAGCGTGGCGTCGAGCCGCTCGGGGTCCACCACGAGCACGTCGGCACGGTCACCGACCCGCAGGTGACCGGCGTCGATGTCGTAGAATTCGGCCAGCTCACCGGTCACCCGGTGCACGGCCTGCGCGACGGTGAGGAACGGACGGCCCGCCCGCTCGGCGTCGCGCACGTGCTTGAGCAGCCGGAGCCCGAAGTTGTAGAAGGCCATGTTGCGCAGGTGCGCGCCGGCGTCGGAGAAGCCCATCTGCACGTGCGGGCTCTGCGCCATCTTCTGCAGGATCCGGGGCCGGTGGTTGGAGATCGTGGTGCGCCAGCGCATCGCGGTGCCGTGCTCGATCACCAGGTCGAGGAACGCGTCGACCGGGTGCAGCCCGCCACGCTCGAGACCGACCTGGCCGAAGGACTTGCCCACCACCGAGGAGTCCGGGCAGGCGACGATCTCGGCGTCGAAGAAGTCGCGGTGCCACACGCGCGGGCCGTACTTGGACTCGTAGTCCTTGCGGAAGGCACGGCGGTACTCCTCGGAGCGGAACAGCTCCTTGCGGGCGGCCTGCTCCTGCAGGTGCAGCGCGGTCGCGCCGGAGCCGAACTCCTCGAAGATGACCAGGTCGATGCCGTCGGCGTAGACCTCGAAGGGCACCGGCAGGTGCTGCCAGCGGAAGTCGGCGCCGAGCCGGTTGACCACCCCGCCGAGCAGGTTCATCAGGTGGATGATGAACGGGATCGCCTTGATGTCCGCGGCCGAGAGCAGGCTGGTGCGCAGGGCCTTGCGCCTGCCCCAGCCGATCGACCCGAGCGCCTGGGTGACGATCGTGTGCGGGTGGCTGGCGTCGGGGCCGGCCTGCAGCACCCGGCCGCGCCGGCGCAGGATCGAGCGCAGCGGGCGCATCTCGCGGCCCTTGGCGTACGTCGAGGGCAGCGTGCGCGAGCGGCACAGGTCGCCGTCGAGCTTGTCGAAGAGCAGCTGCTGGGCCGACATGCCGACGAAGCCCGCGTCGAGGGCCTCGCCGAGCAGCTGCTCCATCTTCGCCTGCTCCGCACGCGCCGGGCGGACCTCCTTGCGGGTGGCCCGGTCCAGCCCCATCACGGCGGCGCGCAGGTCGGAGTGACCGACGAACGCCGCCAGGTTGGGGCCCAGCGGCCGGCGCTCCAGCGCCTCGACGTACGACGAGGCGCCGTCCCACCCCTCGCCGGCCTCGCGGATGCGCTGCAACGCGCCGATGACGTGCTGGCGCGGGATCGCCTCCACCCGGCCGAAGAGGTCACCGGCGTCGACCGGGTCCACGTGCACCGTGGAGAGCGAGCACGACCCGAGCAGCAGGGTCGTCACGCCGTGGCGCAGCGACTCCGGGAGCCCCGGCCCCTCGAGCACCTCGACGTCGTAGTGGGTGTGGATGTCCACCATGCCCGGCATCACCCACCGCCCGGCCGCCTCGACGACCTCGGTGGCCGGCCCCGCCTCCAGCGGGGTCGCGGACACGGCAGCGACCCGGCCGTCGCGGATGCCGAGGTCGCGCACGGCGGGCTCGGCGCCCGTCCCGTCGAACCACAGGCCGCCGCGGATGATGGTGTCGTAGCTCACAGCACTCACCTGCTGATCCAAGAGGGGTCTTGATCCTGGGTCAAGGCCTGCGGCCGCGCCTCGGACAGCAGCGCGTCGCGGTCCTCCGGGCAGGCGAACCCGGCGGCGATCATCGCCTCCGTCGCCGCGGAGTACGCCGCCAGGTACTCCTCGGCCGAGCCCCAGCGCGCCCGCAACGACCCGGCCGGCAGCGGGGTCGTCGACCCGAAGAGCTGGCAGATCAGCGAGGCGCCCTCCGGGGCGAACCCGCTGAGCCTCTCGACCGGCGCGTCGACGGCCGGGGTGCGCACCCCGCCGAGCGTGGTGCCGAGGTCGTCGGTCGCGTAGTGCTCGCCCACCACCTCGAACGGGTCCGCGGCCGGCGGGGCGTCGCCGCCGCGCGCCCACGTCTCCAGGGCCCGCAGCCCGGCCCGCAGCACGAACACCTGCTGTCCCCGGTTGACCGGGGTGGGACAGCCGAGGAGCTCCTCGAAGGCGTCGATCTGGAACTTGTCGGCGTGCGCGGTGCCGGCGACCTCCCAGGTCCGCAGCCAGGGACCGTCGGGCTGCCGGGCCGGCAGCGAGCGCATCCGCCCGAGCACGTCGGTCTCGGTCTGCACCACCAGCGTGGGCACCAGGTCGTCGGGCAGGACGGCCGGTGGCTGCGCGAGGACCGCAGCCATCGTGTGCTGCTGGCCGTCGGGCTCGAGGGCGGGCAGCGCACCGGCCCGCGAGTGCACGAGGTAGCCGCCGAACGGCGAGTCGGGGCCGTGGACGGAGACCAGGTGGCGCGAGAGCAGGCAGGCCGACTGCGACTCCCCCACCGCCAGCACCAGGTCGGCGCCCACCAGGTCGCGCACGGCCCGGGCGACCTGCGCGTAGACGTCGTGGCACCAGGCGTCACCGGGGTGCGCCAGGTCGCCGTAGCGCTGCGGGTCCGAGCCCACCAGCCCGGGACTCGTCGGCGGCGCACCGCCGTCGACCGCCACGGACCCGGCACCGCCCATCACGCCGACCACCTGCGCGGAGACGCCCGCCCAGGCGTGACCCGCGCGGAGCAGCTCCTCGGCCAGGTAGGTCCACTCCGGTGCCGCCTCCGCGCCGGAGCTGACGTTGAGCCACTCCACGCACAGCGTGCCGCTCGCGGTGTAGGCAGGCGGGTGCCGGACCAGCACCCGCACGGCGTACGACGCCTCGACCCCGCTCGGGGAGCGCGCGACGCCCGAGGCGGTGTGCTCCACCTCCGTCCAGCCGAGTGCCTCCAGGTCGACCGGCGGCCGCGCGCCGTGCAGCCGGTGGTCGCCGGGAGGCAGCGGGGACAGGACGGCGGAGGGGAGGCTCACGACGGCTCGGCATCCTTCGCGCGCGCCCGCTCCGCTTGCCGCTCGGCCTTGCCGATGGCGTCCTCGACGACCGCGTTGAGCTTCGCGCCGTCGGGCCAGCCGGCGTAGTGGCAGACCATGATCACGATCTCGCGCAACGCCCGGGCGTCGAGCTCGTCGTTGGCCAGTGCGGCCGGCACCTGGATGCCCAGCACGTCGGCGTACCCCTTGCCGGCCAGCAGGCCGATTAGCAGCAGCCGGCGGTCGCGGTCGGAGAGGCCGGGGCGGTTCCAGACCTCGCCGAAGAGGTGGTCGGCGGTGTAGCGGAAGAAGTCGCCCTCGCCGTCGGACATCTCGAAGCCGTAGACCTGCTCCATCTTCTCCAGGCCCTTGCGGCGGATCTCGGGGAGGTCGTCGAACTTGCCGCTCATGGGTGCTCCTCGGTCTGGGTGCTGGTGGGGTGGAGGGCGGAGTGCGGCATGCCGAGGCCCGGCGCGAGCCCGTCGAGGGCCAGCCGGGCCAGCGGGGTGTCGACACCGAGCTCGTCGGCCAGGCCGAGGGCGAAGGTGAGGTCCTTCTCCCCCAGTGCCACCACATGCTCGAACACCCCGAACCAGAAGTCGTCGGGCGCGATGGGCGCGGTGCTCTCGCGGTGCATGATCGCGCCCGGGCCGCCGGTGATGGCGTCGGTGTGGCGCACCACGTCGCCGAGCGCGCGCAGGTCGAGCCCGGCCGCCTCGGCGAGACGCTGGGCCTCGGTCGCGGCGGTGAACGCCACGAAGTGCATGAGGTTGCGGGCCAGCTTGAACCTGGTGCCGGTGCCGATCGGCCCGCAGTGCACGACCTTGCCCATCGGCTCGAGCGCCGGGCGCGCGGCGGCGAACGCCTCGTCGGAGCCGCCGACGAGGATCGCCAGCGTGCCCTCGGCCGCACCCATGCCGCCGCCGGAGACGGGCGCGTCGAGCACCTTCACCCCGTGCCGAGACGCGCTCATCTCGAGCTGGCGCGGGGTGTCGGGCGCGACGGTGGAGTGGACGACCACCGTCAGCCGGTCACCGGCGACGCCGAGCACCTGCCCCATCACGTCGCGCACCTGGTCGTCGTCACGGACCATCACGCACAGCACGTCGACCTCGGCGGCCAGGTCGGCCACCGAGGCGGCGGGCCGGGCGCCCGCGGCCGCGAGCTCCTCCAGCGGGCCGGCCGCGACGTCGTACACGCCGAGCTCGACGTCGTCGGCGCCCGCGAGCCGCAGCGCCATCGGCTTGCCGATGTTGCCGAGCCCGACGAAGCCGACCTTCACCGGCGCGTCCACCGCAGCGCTCACAGCCGGAACGTCTGGCCGCCGTCGACCGCCAGGATCTGGCCGGTGACCCAGGAGGCGTCGTCGGAGAGCAGGTAGAGGCAGGCGCCGACCATGTCGTCGACCGAGCCCATCCGCTTGAGCGCCAGGCTGTTGCGCACGATGTCCTTGGCCGCGTCGCCGGCCTGGGTGCGGGTGGCCTGGGTGTCGGTCGGGCCGGGGGCGATGGCGTTGACCCGGATCTTCTGACCGCCCAGCTCGTGGGCCAGCTGCTGGGTCAGGCCGTTCACGCCGACCTTCGCCAGGCCGTAGAAGCCGGAGTAGAGGTAGGCGGCCGTCGAGGACTGGTTGACGATGGCGCCGCCTCCCCGCTTGGCGATCTCGGGGTAGACGGCCCGGGTCATCACCAGCGCGCCGTCCATGTTCACGCTCATGAACTTCTTGTAGTAGTCCCAATCGACGCTGATCAGCAGGTCGAAGGCCATGTCGCCGTAGATCGCGGCGTTGTTGACCAGCAGGTCGATCCCGCCGTACGCCGCCACGGCCGCCTCCACCATCGCCGCGGCCGACTCGTGCGACGACACGTCGGTGGACACGAAGATCGCGCGGCCTCCGTCGCTCTCGATCTGCTGGGCGACCTGCTGGCCGGCGTCGGCGTTGAGGTCGGCCACGACGACTGCGGCCCCCTCGGCGGCCAGTGCCTTCGCGTAGGCCTCGCCGATGCCCTGCGCCGCGCCGGTGACGACGGCGACCTTGTCCTTGAACCTCATCTGCTGCTTCCTTCTCGTGATCGTGGGACGGGTCAGGCAGGGAACGCGAGGGTCTTGACCTCGAGGTACTCCTCGAAGCCGGCCACACCCATCTCCCGGCCCAGTCCGGACTGCTTGTAGCCGCCGAACGGGGCGTCGGGGCTGAACCAGACGCCCCCGTTGACGGCGACGGTGCCGGTGCGGATCCGGTTCGCGACCGCGGTGGCTCGCTCGAGGTCCCCGCCTGTGACCGAGCCGGAGAGGCCGAACTCGGAGTCGTTGGCGATGCGGACCGCGTCGTCGTCGCCGTCGTGCGGGATGACGACCAGCACCGGCCCGAAGATCTCCTCCTGGGCCAGCCGCGAGGTGTTGTCCAGCCCCGCGATGACCGTCGGCTCGATCCAGTAGCCGCCGGCCAGCTCGCCGTCCTTGACCTGCACCGTGCCGCCGGTGGCGAACGTGCCGCCCTCCTCCTCGGCCAGCCGGAGGTAGGCCTCGACGCGGTCACGCTGGACCTGCGAGATGACCGGGCCGCAGATGGCCGAGGGGTCAGCGGGGTCGGCGGTGCCGATCGCGGCCATGGTCTCCGCGGCAGCCTGCACCGCCTCGTCGTACTTCTCGCGCGGCACCACGAGCCGGGTGGTGAGGGCGCAGCCCTGGCCGGCGTGGATGCACACCGTGAAGGCGGTGCCACCGGCAGCCGCGGCGACGTCGGTGTCGTCGAGCACGATCGCGGCGGACTTGCCGCCGAGCTCGAGGAAGACCTTCTTCAGCGTCGGTGCGGCCGCGGCCATGATGGCGCGCCCGGTGTTGGTCGAGCCGGTGAAGGACACCATGTCGACCCGGGGGTCCGAGGTCAGCCGGGCGGCGACCTCGTTCGAGCGGGGCATGACCACGTTGAAGACGCCGGCCGGCATGTCGGTCTTCTCCGCGACCAGGCGCCCGAGCTCGGCCGCCACCCAGGGGGTGTCCGGGGCCGGCTTGAGGACCACCGTGCAGCCGGCGGCCAGCGCCGGGCCGATCTTCGCCAGGTTGATCTGGGTCGGCACGTTCCACGGCGAGATCGCGGCGACCACGCCGACCGGCTCGCGCCGCACGGTGCGCCGGGTGGGGATGCCCATCGGCTGGGCCTCGCCGAGGTCGGTCTCGAACTCGTAGGACTCCAGCAGGTCGGTGACCCACCTCAGCCCCTCGACCGGCACGTCGAAGCCGGCGGCCATCATCATGAAGCCGGGCATGCCGACCTCGGCGGTGGTCAGGGTCTTGAACTCCTCGGCCTCCTCGAGCAGCGCCGCGTGCAGCTGGCGCAGGCAGCGCAGCCGGAGGTCGCGGTCGCTCGCCCACTCGGACTCGTCGAACGCCCGGCGGGCGGCCGCGATGGCCGCCTCGACGTCGGCGCCGGTGCTGTCGGGGGCGACGCCGATCTCCTGACCGGTGGCCGGATCGAGGATCGGGTACGTCGCGCCGTCGGTGGACCCGGTCAGCTTGCCGTCCACGAGCTGCTGGGCGGGCGGCAGCGTGATCGTCAGGCGGCTCATGGGGTCACCTCCGGCGCAGCGACCTGGGTGACGTACTCCCCCGCCTCCACGGGCGGGGGCCAGACGGTCGAGGGCAGGTCGGCCGCGTGGTAGTGCCCGGGGACGTCGTGGCCGAAGACCTTGACCCGCTCCTTGAGGGTGTCGGGCGCCTTGCCCGAGGAGAGGATCGCCATCATGGTGTGCGACATCGAGCCGAAGTCGAACCAGTCGCGCTGCCAGTCGATCTTCACCTGACCGGCGTCGGCACCCTCGGTGACCCGCTTCAGCCCGAACCAGGAGCCGCCGAGACCGGCGACCTCGTACTCCTTGCCCGTGGCGTCGTCGAGGATCCCGGACCGCTGCTTCCACAGCCCGATGACCATGGCCTTCTGCTCGTCGATGACGGTGCACACGTAGTCGTAGTGCCAGCCGTCGAAGCCGTCCATCTCGATGCCGATGGCCCAGTCCCGCACCTGGTCGCGGCCCACGGCCATGAAGTGCTCGTCGGGGGTGAGCATCCAGCCGTAGGTGGTGTCCTCGGCGTACCACTCGGCCATCGGTCGCCAGTCGCCGGTGCGCTCGCAGTCACGGTTGACCTGGAGCCAGGTCTCCCAGAACTCCTCGATCTCGGCGCGGGTCAGGTCACTCATGCTCGTTCCTCCTCGATGGCCAGCGCGAACGCCGGGCAGTACGTCACGGCTGCCTGCACCTGGGGGCGCAGGGACTCGTCGGGGTGCTCGGTCAGGACCTCGACCACGTCGGCGTCCTCGTCGAAGCCGAAGACGCTCGGCGCCTCGGCCTGGCACATCTGGTGGCCCTGGCAGATGTCGCGGTCCGCGACGACCTTGAAGCCCATCAGCCGTCCGCCTTCACGCGCCGGCGGTACCGGGCCCGGCAGGGGCGCTGCAGCTGGATGACCATCTTCGAGTAGTCGTCGCGGTAGGACTCGCTGGGCTGGACGAGCTCGAACTCGAAGTCGCGCAACAGCACCGAGAAGATCGCCTTGATCTGCATCATCGCGAACGCGTTGCCCACGCACCGGTGCTTCCCGGCGCCGAAGGGGATCCAGGTCCAGCGGTTCTGCAGGTCCTCCTGGCGCTCGTCGAGGTAGCGGCCGGGGTCGAAGGACTCCGGGTCCGGGAAGTCCTCGGCCAGCCGGTTGGAGACCCGCGGCGAGGAGGCGACGATCGTGCCCGGCGGGATCAGGTGGCCGGCGAGCTCGATCTCCTGGGCCACCTGGCGCATCAGGATGATCAGGGGCGGGTGCAGGCGCAGGGTCTCCTTGATCACCGACTCCAGCTGCGGGATCGAGCGGAGCGCCTGGAAGGAGATCTCCGAGCCATCGGCGTACAGCTCGTCGAGCTCGGTGACGACCTCGGCCATCTGCTCCGGGTGGCGCATCAGCTCGATGAGCGTCCAGGCCGAGGTGCCCGAGGACGTGTGGTGCCCGGCGAAGAGCATGGAGATGAAGACGCCGGTGATGTAGTCGGCGCTCATGTCCAGCGAGATCAGGACGTCGAGGAGGTCACGCTCCTCGCGTGCCACCGTCCCGCGGTCCCGACGGCGGTCGATGATGTCCTGCACCAGCGCGACCAGCGTCTCGCGCGAGCGGTCGCGGATCTCGAAGGACTCCACGCCCTCCAGGTAGGGGTCGACGTAGGCCAGCGCGTCGGTGCCCCGCTCCAGGCCGTGGTAGGCCTCGGCGAAGCGGTGGTCGATCTCCTCGCGGAAGGGCGGCCCCACCAGGCAGGCGGCGGTGTTGTAGATCGTCAGCTCGGCGAAGAAGTCGAGCAGGTCGATCTCGCCCTCCTCGCCCCACCCGGCGACCATCCGGGTGATCTCGCGCTCGATGGTGCTGGCGTGGCCGCGCATCTGGTCACCGCGCAGCGCCTGGTTCTTCAGCGCCTGCTGCCGCTCCTCCGGGGAGGCGTCGAAGACCACGCCCTTGCCGAAGATCGGCGTCATGAAGGGGTACGCCGCCGCCTGGTCGAGGGTGGCGTCCGGGGCCTTGAAGAACTGCTCGTTGACCTCCGCGCCGGTGACCATGACGACGTCCTTGTCGGCCAGCCGGAACCGGCCGATCTCGCCGCACTCGGCGTGCACCCGCTCGAGCAGGGCCACCGGGTCGGTGCGCAGCTCGGCCAGGTGCCCGTGGCCGTCGGGGTCGGGGACGGCGACCGACACCTCGGGGATGTCGGCGACCGCCGGGTGGCGCTCGTGGGTGACGGTCATGGGTCAGTCCTCCGCAGGATCCGTGACGGGGGCCTCGGGCGAGACCTCGATGAGGTTGAGGTGGACGCCGCGCGGGGCGTCGACGATGGCCCTGATGGCGTCGGCGTGCGGCTGGGGTTGCAGGAAGTGGCTGTGCCGGGCGTGCCCGAACCTGCCCCACCCGTCGAGCACCTTGGCGGCGTCGGCGGGGTCCCAGTCCATGCCCATCTCGCTCCAGGTGGGGCCGGGGCGCACGATCGAGCACCGCACGCCCGTGCCCTCGAGCTCCATCTGCATCGCGTGGGCCAGGCCCTCCAGGCCCCACTTGCCGGCGGTGTAGGCGCCCATGAAGGGGCGGGCTCGCACCGCGACGTCGCTGGAGACGATCACCAGGTCACCGCGGCGGCGCTGGACCATCCCGGGCACGAAGGCCCGCACCAGACGGTGGGTGCCCACGACGTTGACGTCGAGCTCCCGGGAGATCCGGTCGCTGTCGACCTCGTGGAGGGTGCCGGGCGCGAGCTGGGCGGCAGCGGACACGACGACCTCGACCTCGCCGAGGTCGGCGGTGACCTTGGCGGCGAACTCCTCCACCGACTCGGTCGAGGAGACGTCGAGCGGGTGGGCGACCGCCTCGCCGCCGGCGTCTCGGATGCGCTGGACCAGGTCGGTCAGCTTGTCCTCGCGTCGGGCACCGACGGCCACGGGGTAGCCACCTGCGGCCAGCGTCAGCGCGGTGGCCGCGCCGATGCCGGACGAGGCACCGGTGACGACCGCCGGGCGGCGGTCGGGGCGGGCGTACTTCTCGCGTCCCATGCTCGGTGTGCTCCTCAGCGCTCGGTGACGGTGATGGGCAGGTGCGCGAAGCCGCGCACGTTGGCGGAGTAGAAGCGCACCGCGTTCGCCTCGTCGACCTCCAGGTGCCGGGCTCGACCCACCAGGGCCTTCAGCACCAGCCGGGCCTCGAGCCGAGCCAGGTTGGCGCCGAGGCAGAAGTGCCGTCCGCCGCCGAAGCTCAGGTGGTCACCGAGCTCGTCGGCGCTGCGGTGGACGTCGAACCGATGCGGGTCGGTGAACACGCTGTCGTCGTGGTTGGCCGCGCCGAGGGCCAGGAGCAGCTTGCTGCCGGCAGGGGCGGTCACCCCGTGACGGGTCAGGGGCTCGGTCACCAGCCTCGCGACGTACTGCGTCGAGGCGTCGTAGCGCAGCGTCTCCTCGACCCAGCTGTCCACGAGCGGGCCCTCGGGGTCGGCCAGCACCTCGGCGAGCTGGTCGGGTCGTCGAGCGAGGTGGAAGACCGCGTTGCCCAGCAGCTTGGTGGTGGTCTCGTTGCCGGCCACCACCATCAGGAACAGGAACGCCGTGATCTCCGAGTCGGTCATCCGGCCCGACTCGTCCTCGGCGTTGAGCAGGGCGCTGGTGAGGTCGTCGGAGGGGCGTCGACGACGCTCGGCGAGCATGCCGGCGTAGTACTCGAAGAGCTTCATGGAGGCCTCGATGCCGACCGCCGGCACGTCGCGCAGGCCGTCCTCGCGGTGCACCAGCAGGTCCGAGAGCCGACGCACCTCGGCCCGGTCGGCCTCGGGCACGCCCATCATGTCGCTGATGACGTCCATCGGGATGCGCCCCGCGACGTCGGCGATCCAGTCGAAGGACCCCTCGTCCGCCCTCGCCAGCGCGGCGCCGAGGTAGGTCTCGGTCAGCCGCTCGACGGTGGGAGCGAGCTCGCGGACCCGCCGGGGGGTGAACGCGCGCGAGACGAGCCTGCGCAGCCGGGTGGTCTCCGGCGGGTCCATCGCCAGGAAGGACATCACCAGGTGCGCGTGCTCGTTCCAGGCGCTCGCGTCGAGCGTGACGCCCATCCGGTTGGACAGGCCCGCGTCCTCGCGGGTCGCCCAGTGCACGTCCGCGTGGCGGCTGAGCACCCAGTAGTCGTGCTCGGTGTTGTGGAACAGCGGTGCGCGGTCGCGCAGGGCGGCGTACCACGGCAGCGGGTCGTCCTGGACCGCGTGGTCGTAGATGTCGAAGCGGGCCAGGTCGAGGTCGGGGCCGACGGCGGCGCGGACGGTGGTGCTCACAGGTGGCCCTCCAGGATCGTGCCGACGACCGGGTCGAGACGGTCGGCGAGCTCGGCGTAGGTGATCAGCCCCATCCCGGTCTGCAGCAGTGCTCCCGAGAAGGCCATCACCAGGGTCTCGAGCACCGGGTCCACCCGGTCCGCGGGGATGTCGTCGCCGATGGACTCGGCGAAGCGATCCAGGAACTCACCACCGATGCGCAGGCGCAGACGCTCGACGTCGGGGTCGGAGCTGAGCAGCGCGGGCGTGACGGCGGCGGCCAGCTCGGGCGCGGCGGCCAGCTGCCCGGCCAGGGCTCGGGTCGTGGCCCGCAGCCTCTCCAGCGCACCGGAGCCGCTGACCGCGGGACGGTCGGAGTCGAGGTAGCGCCAGAACAGCTCGGCGAAGAGGTGGTTCTTGCTGGCGACGTAGGTGTACGCCGTCGCCGGCGACACCCCGGCACGCGCCGCGACCGAGCGCACCGTCAGCGCGTCGTGGCCGACGGCTCGCAGCTCCTCGGAGCCGGCCTCGAGCAGCTTCTCGAGGGTCTCCGCGCGACGGCCGTCGACGGCCTGCCGCGCGACCATGGACACCTGACTGGACACCTGTCCAACTTAGAACGTGTTCCAGTCCGGCGCAAGCACCTTGACCAGACCGGGTCAACACTGTGGACTTCGCGGCGTGACCGTCACCCTCACCACCCGCGAGGCGATCGCCCGCGCCGCCGGCGCCCTGTTCGAGCAGCACGGCTACACCGGCACGTCGGTACGCGCGGTGGCCGCGGAGGCCGGCGTCGACCCCGCCCTGGTCATCCGGCACTTCGGGTCCAAGGAGAAGCTCTTCCTCGACACGATGGACCTCCAGGGACACTTCGGCGGGGCCACGCTCGGCCCGCTCGAGGAGCTGGGCGAGCGACTGGTCGCGACGCTGCTCGGGCCGGGGCGCGACGTGCGCTTCTCGGCGTACCGCGCGATGGTGCGGGCCTCGGACTCCGACCTCGTGCGCGCCCGGCTGATCGACGCCCTCGAGGAGATGTTCGTCGGACCGCTCACCCCTCGCCTCCCCGGCCCCGACGCCGAGCTGCGCGCCCGGCTGATCGGCGCCCAGGTCGCCGGCCTGCTGGACCAGATGGCCCTGGTCGAGGACCCCGTCCTGGTCTCGGTCGACCCCACCCTCCTCGCCCGCACCTACGGCGCCGCCATCCAGGCGCTGGTGGCGATGCCGGACCGCCCGGAGGTCCACGACTCCTGACCGGGACGGTCCGGGCAGACCCGTGTCAACACTGTTGACACAAGCCGTGACCCGGCCCCATTGTGCTCGTTGTCACAGCACCGTCCGCTCCCCCACCGAGCCCCTCGGAGCCACCATGAGCCGCCCCTCCCACCGCGCCCCGCTGCGTGTCACGGCCGTCGTGGCCGTCCTCGCGCTCACCGCCTGCGGCTCCCAGGTCGACCCCGACACGATGGCCCGGCTCAACGGTCAGGGCGGCGTCGCTGTCGGCGCCGACGGCACCCCGGTCACGGCCGGTGACGACGTTGCCGGCGACCTGGCAGGAGACCCCGGCGACGGATCCGGGGGCAGCGACGACCCGGCCGGTGGCAGCACCGATGCCTCCGGCGGCGGCGGGACCGACAGCTCCTCCGGCGGCGGCAGCGCCGCCCCCACCGGGCAGGGCAAGACGTCGGCGGACGGCGGCGTGAAGGCCGGCTCCTGCGACGGGTTCAAGAACAGCACCGGGATCACCGACTCCGAGATCACCGTCGCCAATGTCGCCGACATCTCCGGACCGGTCCCCGGTCTCTTCCAGTCCGCCCAGGACGCGACCAAGGCCTTCGTCGCCTACTACAACGCTTCCAACCCCGACGGCATCTGCGGGCGCTCGCTGAGGCTCTCCGCCCTCGACACCCGCTCCGACTCCGCAGGCGACCAGCAGGCCTACACCCGGGCATGCGACGAGGCCTTCGCCGCCATCGGCTCGGTCTCCTCCCAGGACCAGGGCGGCGCCGGGACCGCCGAGAGCTGCGGCATCCCCGACCTGCGCGCCTTCACCGTGACGCCCCAGCGCTCGGCCTGCGTGACCTGCTTCTCCGCCTACGCGCTCAGGGGCAACCTCATCCCGAAGGCGAACCTGGACTACTGGAAGAAGAAGGAGCCCCAGGCGACCCAGAACATCGGGATCTACTACGTCAACGTCCCGGCGGCGGAGGTCAACGCCAAGAGCATCGCGGCGGCGTTCGAGAAGAACGGCTCCAAGGTCACCCGGGTGCAGGGCATCGACACCGCGGAGTTCAACTACGCGCCGTACGCCCAGCAGATGAAGACCGAGGGCATCGGCTTCGTCATGTACTACGGCCCCTTCCAGTTCACCATCCGCCTGCAGGAGGCGATGGAGCAGCAGGGTGTGGACGCGGTCTTCCTCACCGACCCGACCGTCTACGACTCCAACTACGTCGAGCAGGGCGGCAGCACCGTCGACGGCACCTACGTCTACTCGGTCATCCAGCGCTTCGAGGACACCAGGATCCCCGAGATGGTGCTCTACCGGCAGTGGCTCGAGCGGGTCGCCCCCGGCTCCATCCCCAACTACTACGGCCTCTTCGCCTGGTCCGCGGCGCGGCTGTTCGTCCAGAAGGCCACCGAGCTCGGCGGCGACCTGACCCGGCCCGCCCTGGTCGACGCCCTCAAGGGCGTGAAGGACTGGACCTCCAACGGCATCCACGCCCCGATGGCGATCGGTGCCAAGACCACGCCCGGCTGCATCAAGATGTTCCAGCTGAAGTCCAAGAGCTGGTCCCAGGTCTCCCCCGGGGACTTCATGTGCGGTCCCCTCGTCGACTCAGGAGTGGGTGGCTGATGAGCCAGGTCCCCAGCACCGTCCCCGGCCCGACCACCAGTCGGTACGCCGACCTCACCCGGGCCGAGCTGGCCCGGCTCGTGCCCGAGCTGCTGCTCATCGGCCAGCTCATCGACCGCTCCGGGATGGCCTGGTGCATCCAGGCCTTCGGACGCGCGGCGATGACCGACATCGCGATCGAGGAGTGGGCCGGCTCCTCCCCCATCTACACCCGGCGGATGCAGCACGCCCTCGGCTACGCCCCCGCCGTCGAGGGGCAGGGCGACGTCGTCACGATCTTCAAGGGCCTCCAGCTCGACATCGGCGCGCCCCCGCAGTTCATGGACTTCCGCTACACGGTCCACGACCCCTGGCACGGGGAGTTCCGGCTCGACCACTGCGGCGCCCTGATGGACGTCGAGCCGATGGGGCCGGAGTACGTCAAGGCGATGTGCCACGACATCGAGGACCCCACTTTCGACGCGACCGCCGTGGCCACCAACCCACGGGCACAGGTGCGTCCGATCCACCGCCCGCCGCGGGTGCCCGCGGACCGCGCTCCGCACTGCGCCTGGACCGTCACGATCGACGAGTCCCACCCGCCGGTCGAGCCGCTGGCGCCGTACTTCGAGGTCGTGCGGAGCCGGGCGGCGTCGCTGGAGCTGGCGCCCGTCGACCCGGACGACGACGGACTGGGCGACTACGCCGGTCCGCTGCTCTCCGACCTCGACTTCGCCGACTTCAGCCACTCCGCCCTGGTGCGCATCGCCGACGAGGTGTGCCTGCAGATGCACCTGCTCAACCTCTCCTTCGTGCTCGCCGTCCGGGCCCGCAGCGAGTCGGCGGAGCAGGCGCGCGAGATCTGCCGCAAGCAGCTCGTGGGCATCGCGGGCATCGCCGCCGAGCGGCTGCACCGGGTGCTCGACCTGTCCCGCGACGCCGCCGGCGCCCTGCGGGTGCTCGCGCTGCACCCGCTGCTCAACCCCGCGGCGTACGTCGTCGCCTCGGTCGACCCCGACGACTCTCGTCTCGAGGTCGGGCCCAGCGACGCGCACTCCGACGGTGCGTGGATCTCGCTGTGCGGGCCCCATGACACCAGCGCCCTGCAGGCCGCGGTCAGGGCGGTCGACGATCGCTTCGACGTGCAGGTCGAGGGCTCCGAGGAGGAGTGGACGGCCCGCGTGGTGCTCGGCGCTGCGGCCAAGGAGGCCGACGAGGTCGCGGTCACGCGCTTCAGCAGCGGCTCGTCCTTCGAGTTCGAGCCGCGTCGGTCCCTGCCGATCTTCCCGGTCTGATGCGGGCCCCGACCCCGCTCGCCCAAGACGTCTCCTAGCCTGGCACCCGTGACCCTGCTCTCCGAAGCCCCCGTCCTCGTCACCGGAGCCTGCGGCCTGGTCGGCCGCGCCACGGTCACCGCACTGCGCGCGCGTGGTCTGCCCGTCGTCGCGACCGACCTCGGCTCCCGGGCCAACCGGGAGCACGCTGCCTCGCTCCCCGCCGACCGTGACCTGGCCTGGCGCTGGGCCGACCTCACCTCCCCCGAGCAGGCACGCGGCCTGGTCAAGGCCAGCGCCCCCCGCGCGGTCGTCCACCTCGCCGCCGTCATCCCGCCGGCCTGCTACGCGAGCCCCGGGGTCGCCGAGGCCGTCAACGTCGGCGGCACCCGGAACCTCACCGAGGCTGTCGTCGACCACGCCCCCCAGGCCCGCTTCGTGCACGCCTCGAGCGTCGCGGTGCACGGCTCACGCAACCCCCACCGCGGCCTCGGGCTGCTCGGACCCGACACCCCGTTGGCGCCCAGCGACCTCTACGGCCGGCACAAGGCGGCCGCCGAGGAGGTCGTGCGCGCGATCGCCACGCCGTGGGTCGTGCTGCGCCTCGGCGGCGTGATGACGACCGAGGTGAGCGGCGGCAACGACGCCGACACGTCCTACTTCTCCGCCTCGCTGCCCGATGACGGCCGCATCCAGACCGTCGACGTCCGCGACGTGGCGCGCGCCTTCGCCGCGGCGGTCGACGCCGACGTGGTCGGCGAGATCCTCATGATCGGGGGCGACGAGAGCCACCGGCTGGTGCAGCGCGACATCGCCACGGGCTACACCGCTGCCCTGGGGATGGACGGCGCGGTGCCCCCGGGCCTGCCGGGCGACCCCGACGACGACACGACCTGGTTCGCCACGGACTGGATGGACACCACCCGCGCGCAGGAGGCCCTGGGGTTCCAGCAGGTCAGCTGGCCGCGGCTGCTCGAGGAGGTCCGCGAGCAGGTGGGCTGGAAGCGCTACCTGCTGCGCCTGGTGGGCCCACCGATGCATGCGCTGGCCGTGCGCCGCTCGCCGTACGCCGGCACGGGCCGGACCCACGCCGACCCGTGGGGCGCCGTGGAACGGCGCTGGCCCGCCGCCACCTCCTGAGAGGCGACGACGGGCCAGGGCGTGGCTGGTGCCGTCCGGGCGGGACGGGTCAGCGGTCGAAGCGGTCCGCCTCCATGACCTTGTCCCACGCGGCGACGAAGTCGTGGACGAACTTCTCCGTGGCGTCGTCGCTGGCGTAGACCTCCGCCAGCGCCCGCAGCTCGGAGTTGGAGCCGAAGATCAGCTCGGCCGGGGTCGCCGTCCAGGCGGTGGCACCGCTGGGGTCGACGATCTCGTAGACGTTCTCCTCCTCCTTCGACGCCTTCACCGTGTTGCCCGGGGTGAGCAGGTTGACGAAGAAGTCGGTCGACAGCACGCCCGGCCGCTCGGTGAGCACACCGTGCTTGGAGCCGCCGACGGTCGCACCGAGGCTGCGCAGGCCGCCGAGCAGCACGGTCATCTCGGGGGCGGTCAGGTCGAGCATGTAGGCCCGGTCGACGAGCAGCTCCTCGGGACGGTTCTTCTCACCCGAGCGCAGGTAGCCGCGGAAGGCGTCGGCGCGGGGCTCGAGGAACCGGAAGGAGTCGACGTCGGTCTGCTCGAGCGTCGCGTCGGTACGACCCGGGCGGAACGGCACGGTGACCTCGACGCCGCCGTCCTTGGCGGCCTTCTCGATCGCCGCGACGCCACCGAGCACGATGAGGTCGGCGAGGCTGATCTTCTTCTCGCCCCCCTGCTTCTCCTGGGAGCCGTCGAAGTCGGCCTTGATGCTCTCGAGCTTCTCCAGGACGGTCGCGAGCTCGGCGGGCTCGTTGACCTCCCAGTCCTTCATCGGCTCCAGGCGGATGCGGGCACCGTTCGCGCCACCGCGCAGGTCGGTCTTGCGGAAGGACGCCGCGGAGGCCCAGGCGGTCTTGATCAGCTGGGTGCCGGTCAGGCCGGAGTCGAGCAGCGTGGCCTTGAGCGAGGCGATGTCGGCGTCGTCGACCAGCGGGTGGTCGACGGCCGGCACCGGGTCCTGCCAGATCTGCGCCTCGGGGACCCACGGGCCCAGGAAGCGGTCGACCGGCCCCATGTCGCGGTGCAGCAGCTTGTACCAGGCACGCGCGAAGGCGTCGGCGAACTTCGCCGGGTCGTCCTTAAAGCTGCGCGAGACCTTGTCGTAGGCGGGGTCCATGCGCAGCGCCAGGTCGGTGGTGAGCATGGTCGGCTTGCGCTTCGGGGAGTCCGGCGTGGGGCCGGGGATGATCGCCTCGGCGTCCTTGGCCTCCCACTGCCACGCGCCACCGGGGCTCTTCACGAGCTCCCACTCGTAGCCGTAGAGCAGCTCGAAGAAGTCGTTGCTCCACCGGGTGGGGGTGCGGGTCCAGGTGACCTCGAGGCCCGAGGTGATGGTGTCCGCGCCCTTGCCGGAGCCGTAGGAGCTGGTCCAGCCGAAGCCCTGCTCGGTGAGGTCCGCGGCCTCCGGCTCTGGACCCACGTGGTCGTCGGCGTTGGCCGCACCGTGGGTCTTGCCGAAGGTGTGGCCACCGGCGATGAGGGCGACGGTCTCCTCGTCGTCCATCGCCATCCGGCCGAAGGTCTCGCGGATGAAGTGCGCGGCCTTCTCCGGGTCGGGCTGACCCTGCGGGCCCTCGGGGTTGACGTAGATCAGGCCCATCTCGGTGGCACCGAGGTCGTCGACCATGGTGCCGTCAGCGGTGTAGCGGGCCTCGCCGAGCCACTCCTGCTCGAAGCCCCACACGACCTCCTCGGGCTCCCAGACGTCCGCGCGGCCGAAGCCGAAGCCGAAGGTCTCGAAGCCCATGTCCTCGAGCGCGACGTTGCCGGCGAGGACCAGCAGGTCGGCCCAGGAGATCTTCTGGCCGTACTTCTTCTTCACCGGCCACAGCAGGCGACGGGCCTTGTCGAGGTTGGCGTTGTCGGGCCAGGAGTTCAGCGGCGCGTAGCGCTGCATGCCCTGACCGGCGCCGCCGCGACCGTCGAAGAGCCGGTAGGTGCCGGCGGCGTGCCAGCTCAGGCGGATCATCAGGCCGCCGTAGTGCCCGAAGTCGGCCGGCCACCAGTCCTGGGAGGTGCGCAGGACCTCGACCACGTCGGCCTTGAGCGACTCCACGTCGAGACCGGCGAAGGCCTCGGCGTAGTCGAACTCCCCACCCAGCGGGTCACCCTTGGAGGAGTGCAGGCGCAGCGGGGAGAGGTCGAGCCGGTTGGGCCACCAGTCGTTGTTGGTGCGGGGGTTCTCCACCGCGGGCTCCGGGGTGGGGATCCCCGGGTTCTCGCTCTCACTGCCCTCGCCGGTCACGCCGTTGCCGGCGTGGTCGACGGGGCACCGCAGCTCGTTGTCGCTCAATTCTCTGCCTTTCGAGAGGTGTGGGAGTTCAGGACGCTGCACAGCCGGGGCAGATGCCCCAGTAGACGACCTCGGCCTCGTCGATGGTGAAGCCGTGGTCGTCGGACGCGGTGAGGCACGGGGCCTCTCCGGTGGCACAGTCGACGTCGGCGATCACGCCGCAGTCGCGGCACACCACGTGGTGGTGGTTGTCGCCGACCCGGGCCTCGTAGCGGGCGACCGACCCCGACGGCTGGATGCGTCGGAGCAGGCCGGCCTCGGTCAAGGCCCGCAGGACGTCGTACACCGCTTGGTGCGAGACCATCCCGAGGTCGTCACGGACCGCCCTGATCACCGCGTCGGTGTCGAGGTGGGGTCGCTGGGCCACCGCCGCCATGACCGCGAGGCGAGGCCTCGTGACGCGCAGCTGCGCGTCCCGGAGCATCGCCTCGTGGTCGTGGTGGGTCATGCAGGGGACCCTGCCACCTTTTCTGGAACAGATCAAGAATCCGTCCGCGTGTCCGTCCTCAGGCCCGGGTCGCGCTCCCCACCGGGTCGACGCGGCTGCCGCGCTCCCCCGTGTCCTGCGCGTCCTCGTCCTCCAGGGGTCCGCCGTGGCCGGCGACCAGGGTGACGAACGTGGCGGCAGCGAAGCACAGCAGCACGAACGGGAGGTTGCCCAGCTCGGTGCCCTGCGGCGTCACGCCGTCCACGGCGTCGAGCCGCGAGGGGATGGAGACCGCCCAGAAGAAGGCGAAGGCGGCCAGGAACGACCACCCGTAGACCCGGGAGTAGACGCTCGACACCGCGGTGCCCTCACGTCGGCCGGCCAGCCAGCTGGCACCCAGGGCGAGCGCGCCGCCGACCCAGACGATCGCCAGCTCGAGGTAGAGGACCACGGCGTAGGCGCCGTCGCCACCGCCGAGCCCGCGCACCACGCTCTCCAGCGCGCCGACGGCCAGCATCACGACCAGCGCCGTGGCGCCGACCGCCGCCGTCCGCCAGACCAGGGAGCGTCCGCGCGGCGCATTGCCCGCCCAGGTCCGGCGCCCGACGAAGAGCCCCAGGCCCAGCGCCAGGCCCGCGATGCTCACGGCGGAGTACAACGTGATGCTGCCGACCGGCACGGCATCGAGGAAGACGGAGTTGGAGGGCGCGTCGTGGTTCCACTTCCACCAGCTCAGCTGCGGGCCGATGGTGTCGAAGATCTCGTAGAACGCACTGTGCACGAACCCGACGGCCAACGCGCCCGGCAGCAGCCCGTGGCGGCGGAACACCCCCGTGACGCGCACGGCCTCGTAGGCCAGCATCGGCAGGGCGATGTAGAGCGCGCTGATGTAGAGCGGCAGCCGGTCCCACATGAACTGCACGGTGAACACGTTGTGCACGAAGTTGAGGCCGACCTGCTCCATGAGGCCGAACTTGTTCGGGAAGTAGAGCGGCGGCTCGTTGATGGTGAGGTAGGCCAGGCCACCGATCATCAGGGCGAGGTTGGTCGGGTCGCCGTGCCGACGCAGTCGCCGCACGGCGTACCAGAGCGCGAGGACGGCGCCGGCGAGGATGAGCACCTCGAGCAGCGGCATCGTCCAGTGCGTGAGGTCGGCGGGGTTGCGGAGCTCGACCACCGGCGAGCCCGAGCAGTCGAAGCCGCCGAGCTCACGGGTCAGTTCGTTGGCGACCTCGGGGCAGGGCCCCTGGGACGCAGCCTGGATCTGGGACACGGTCTCTCCTAGCGGTCGTAGTCGACGCGGACGGCGTCACTGGTGGGGCGGGACTGGCAGGTCAGGATCAGGCCGGCATCGATCTCGGCGTCGCTGAGCACGTCGTTGTGGGCCATCTCGACGCTGCCCGAGCACAGCCGCGCCTGGCAGGTGCCGCACAGGCCCGACCGGCACGACCACGGCACGTCGCGGCCGGTGGCCAGCGCTGCGTCGAGCACCGTCCGTCCCGCGACCGGCACGGAGAGCTCCTCGCCACCGAGCACGAAGGAGAGGGTGGCGTCCGCGTGCGCCGCGGCCTCCGCGGACATCTCCCCCGCCCGGGCCGCACCCGGGGTGTAGGACTCCGCGTGCACGCTCCCGGGGTCGACCCCGAGGTCGCCGAGCGCGGAGGTGACGGCGTCGGCCATCGCGTCCGGTCCGCAGACGAACCACGCGTCCACCTCGGCCAGCGTGCCGTCCTCGACCCAGCCGCGCAGCATGGGCAGGTCCAGTCGACCGTGGGTGTCCTCCAGGACGTCGAGGACCTGCAGCCGACCGGGATGGGCGGCCGCGAGCCGCTCCAGGTCGGCGGTGAACATCCGCGAGGCGGCATCGCGGTTGGCGTGCAGCAGGGTGAACCTGCTCAGCGGCTCCTCCTCCAGGGTCGTCGCCAGCACCGAGAGCACCGGGCCCACGCCGCTCCCGCCGGCGATGCCGACGTGGTGGCGGGCCAGCGACTCCTCGAGAGGCACGCTGAAGCGACCGGTGGGCGGGGCCACTCCCAGGACGTCGCCCACGCGCAGCCGGTCCACGGCGTAGCTGGAGAACTGTCCTCCGGGGCTGCGCTTGATCCCGACGGCGAGCCGCTGCTCCGAGCGTGCGGGGTAGATCGAGTAGGTCCGGCGTACGTCCTCACCGTCGACCACGGCGCGGATCGACACGTGCTGGCCCGGCTCGTAGGTGAAGAGGTCGGCGAGCTCGTCGGGGACGTCGAAGGTGATCGCGACACTGTCGGCGCTCATCGGCTCGATGCTGGCCACCGGCAGCGGGTGGAAGGCGTGCGCACCCGATCCCTGGTTCTGGCGCCCCTTCAGGGAGGAGTAGAAGTGGGCCACGTCGCCCCCGGACTCGAAGTGCTCGAACCACACGTCGGCGAAGGACGGCAACGGCTGGTCGCCCGGGTCGTGGAAGGGGGACTGGCTGTCCAGGAGACCGCGGACCATCTCCCGGGCCTCGTCCTTGGGCAGGTCCGGGAAGGGCGAGGGGATCTCGACCTTCGCCCGCCACGGCAGCAGGTTGCTCACCGCGGTGCGCAGGGAGTACTTCGTGGACAGCACGCGGGCGTCGAGCACCCGGTCCTCGAGGGGGACGAACCGGTTGAAGCCCTCGAGGATCAGCTCCATCGCCGCCAGGCTGTGCCAGGCGGCCGAGGGCACCACCGCGGTGCGGTACCACCGGCTGCGCACGACCTCCTGGTAGATGATCAGACCGGACGAGCGGTGCTCCACCTCCTCGCAGAAGTGCCACAGGAACAGCGAGGCCACCCGCTCGTCGCCGGCACGGAACAGCGTCCGCTCGTGGTCGAGGAGCATCTTGAAGAACGGGGTGAAGGTCGCCTCCATGTCGGCGAGGAACGCCAGCCTCCAGGCCAGCGACTTCCGCTCCGCCAGACGCTGGTAGTACTCGATGGCCTCGTCCAGGGTGCCGGCCAGGCCCGGGTAGGCCCGGGCCAACGCGTCGGCGTGCGCACGGTGGGCCTTGGAGTGCTGTGCCTCCTGGTGGACGAACGCGCGGGCCTCCTCGAGGACCTCGGGGTGCTCGATCTGCGGCATCGCCTCCCGCACGGCCGCGACGACGAACTTCTCGAAGGCGATGGCCAAGAACGAGATCGCGTTGGCCTGGAGCGAGAACGCCGGGTTCGAGGGGTTCCACAGGAACGGGACGTCCCCGTCCAGGTCGAAGTCGATCTTGCGGACCACCAGGTCGGTCATGCCAGCTCCTCGGGCAGTGGGATCGGCTCGAGTGTCACACTTCACTCACATCTGTGCAACCACCGGGTGACGGCGGTCACGGGTTGGCACCTCAGCGCCTGCCAGTCGGCTACTCATTGCTTGCCGTGACGTGTCGCGGAATCGTCGGGCATGATGTGCGGACGCGTCGCATCGAACCGAGGAGCAGGCATGGCCGGACGGGGTTGGGGCGGCTCACCGCCCGTCGACGAGTCCGACGCCAGGCGCCGCATCGTCGCGGCCACCGCCGAGTGCGTGCGTCGCTTGGGGGCTTCTGCCACCACCATGCAGGTGGTGGCAGACGAGCTCGGCATCACCCGGCGCACGATGTACCGGTACCACCCCACGGTCGAGGACCTGTTCGCCGCGGTCGGCCGTGCGGCGCTCCTCGACTTCCGCACCCGGGTGGACGAGGCGACCGCGGGCATCCGCGACGCGGTGACCCTGGTCGTGGAGTCGCTCGCCTTCGCCATCGAGGTCGTGCCGGAGGAGCCGCTCCTGCACCTGCTGGTCGACGCAGGGCGCCCCGACCTGTACGGCGCACAGATGGTCAGCCCCGAGATCGTGGCCCTGTGCCGCGAGGCCGTGCTGGAGGGCCGGGTGGACTGGCAGGTACTGGGCTACGACCGTGCCGCACTGGACGAGCTGGTGACCGTGATGCTGCGGATGTTCCACTCCTTCGTCTTCGTCCCCCCCGACCCACCGCTGCGCGGCGACGCGCTGCGCGACTGGCTGCGCCGATGGCTGGCGCCGGCCATCCTCGCCCGCGGACAGCAGCCGGCAGCCGGGGTCCCCCACAGTCCCTGAGACCATGGGGCGATGACCCCGCCGGACCCTCGCGTGCTGGCCCTCGAGGACGAACGGCGGGTCCTGCACCGCCGGCTCGAGGGTCTCGCCTCGGACTTCGCCGAGACCGTCGCCGCGTCCCTGGACAGCAACGCCGACGACGAGCACGACCCCGAGGGCGCCACCGTCGCCTTCGAGCGCTCACAGGTCACCTCCATGTCGCGCCAGCTCGAGCAACGCCTCGCCGAGGTCGACGCCGCCCTCGCGCGGGTCGCCGCCGGCACCTACGGCACCTGCACCGCCTGCGGACGACCGATCTCCCCCGCCCGCCTCGAGGCCCGCCCCGCCGCCGCCCTCTGCATCACCTGCGCCTCCCGTCCTTGATGCCGAACCGGCGTATTGATACGCCGGCTCGGCCAGGCTCGAACTGGCCTGGGTCACGATCGGGTCACGACTCCCGGTGGGGGTGTGGATCGGCCTGTTCTGGGGGACGGAATGTCGGTGGCGTGGTGTGTGCTGAGGTATGGCGGTTCTCGGGCAGCAGCACCCTCTCGACAAGGTGGTCGAGCAGTTGTCCGGTGCCCTCGACGACGGCCATGCCGCCTCGTTGATCGGGCTCGACCGGGCCGCGACCGCCAACCTGCTGCGTGGTCTGGCGCAGGTGGCCTCTCGGCTGGATGCGTTGACCGCGACGGTGTTGGCGCACGCCACGCAGGTGCGGGTGGAGGAGACCAACGGCGCCACGACCACGGCGACGTGGTGGGCCGACGCCACCCACCGCAACCGCGCGACCGCGCACCGCGACGTGACGCTCGCCCTCGCACTGAGCAAGTTCGCTGCCCTCGCTGAGGCGCTGGCGGAGGGTCGGGTGAACACCGAACAGGCCCACGCCATCGCCCGCGCCCTGGCCGACCTGGAGACCGACGGTCCGACCGATCTGGACCCGGTCGTGGTCGAGCAGGCCGAGAAGCACCTGGTCGACTGCGCCGACGGCTTCGACGCCAAGCACCTCAAGGTCCTCGGCCGGCACGTGCTGACCGTGGTGGCACCGGAGGTCGGTGAGGCGCACGAGGCAAAGCTGCTGGAGGACGAAGAACGCCGCGCCGCAGAGAAGACCAGGCTGACGTTCGCCTCCGACGGTCACGGGATGGTGCACGGCCGGTTCTCCATCCCCACGCTGCACGGGGCGATGCTCGCGAAGGCGATCCAAGCGTTGACGTGGGCCAGGCAGGACCCCGCCGAGGTCCGCCAGACCAGACCGACACCGGTCGCGGCAGGTGCGGCGTTCACCGAGCTGCTCGAGCGGATCGACACCAAGGACCTGCCCACCGTCGGTGGGGTCGGGGCAACGGTGGTGGTCACGATGACCATCGACTCGCTGATGGACGGCCTCGCGGCCGCGGCCCTGGACACCGGCGAGGTCATCTCCGCCAGCGAGGCACGCCGGTTGGCGTGCGAGGCCGGCGTGATCCCGATGGTGCTCGGCGGTCAGTCCGAGGTCCTCGACATCGGACGGCGGCGCAGGTTCCACACCAAGGCCCAGCGGCTCGCGATCGCCCAGCGCGACAAGACCTGCGTCGTCGGCGGCTGCGACGCCCCACCGAGCAGGTGCCACGTCCACCACGTCATCCCGTGGTCAGCAGGCGGCTCGACCAGCGTCCAGGACGGGCGGCTCTACTGCTCGGCCCACCACGCGATGGTCCACGACCCGAAGCGGGCGGGAAGGTTGCGGACGTAGAACGCAGTGGGCAGGTTGCTTGTCGTCTCACCGGGTCTCGACGCCCGCTCGTCGCTGGCGCTCCTCGCTGCTCGACCAGCCGTGCTCACCGGGTCTCGACGAAGGCTCGGCCACCGGTGGGTGCGGGACTCGTGCCTCCGCACCGTTTCCCACGGACTCAGCGCCGCAGTGACCGTCCCAGGTGGTCGACCAGCTCGGTGACGACGTCGGCAGCGGGACGGTCCCGCCCGGAGCGCAGCCAGTCCGACAGCCAGACCTGGAGGGCCGAGACGACCAGGCCCGCGGCGACGGCGGGACGCAGAGGGGCCACGTCACCGGTGCGGGCCGCGGCGGCGTACCCCTCCTCGATGGTGCGCAGGCCGTCGGACCACACCGTGCGCTGCACCCCCACCCCCTCGGCGCTGGCCCACGCGGTGCCGACCCGCAGGCTCATCGCGAGGTACCCCTCCCGCTCCATGAGGTACGACGCTGTCGACCCGACCCCGGCGAGCAGCCGGTCCAGGCCGACCCGGCCGGCGGTGGCCGCGGCGACCGCCTCGAGCAGCCCGGCCATCCGCGAGCCCTGCAGCTCGTCCCAGATCTCGGCCTTGCCGGAGAAGGTCTTGTAGACCGTGGCCAGCGACAGACCCGCCTCCCGCGCCACGTCGGGCATCCGCGCGTCGGCGTACCCCACCCGCGCGAACTCGCGCTCGGCGGCGTCCAGCACCCGCTCGCGGTACAGCGCAGCGCGTTCCTCGGCGACCGTCGTCCCTGACGTCCCTGAGGTCCCTGACGTCCCTGACGACATCGACGCCCTCCGCACCCTTGACGACCCGATCAGAACAGTGGTTCTGTTCAGCAGAACGCCAATTCTACACACGAGGACGACGCCGTGAAGCCCACGCTCCCCATGAACCCCACCGGCTGGTTCCAGGTCGCCTGGTCCGACGAGGTGCGGGTCGGCCAGGTGCACCGGATGCGCTACTTCGGCCGTGACCTCGTCGCCTGGCGCGGCCACTCCGGCCGGGTCACCGTCATGGACGCCTACTGCGAGCACCTCGGCGCCCACCTCGGCTACGGCGGCACCGTCGTCGAGGACCGCATCCGCTGCCCCTTCCACGGCTGGGAGTGGAACGACCAGGGACGCAACCACTGCATCCCCTACGAGGACCGACCCAACCTCGGGCGACGGATCAACACGATGCCGGTGGTCGAGCGCAACGAGTCGATCTACGTCTGGCACGACGTGGAGCGCCGCGCACCGCACTTCGACGTCCCGGACGTCTTCACCGGCTTCGCCAGCGACGGGGCCAACAACGGGGCCAACGACGGGGCCAACGACGGGGCCAGCGACGGTTCCGACGCCTACTACCCGCTGTGCGAGCACGCCCGGCTCCTCGACACCGGTCTCGAGCTGCACCCGCAGTACGTCCTGGAGAACGGCGTGGACTTCGCGCACTTCAAGTACGTCCACCAGGTCCCGATCGTCCCGAAGTTCACCCGCCAGGAGTTCGAGGACCCGATCGCCTACGTCGACTTCACCATCACCTTCGACGAGCGCGACGCCGGCGGGTCCATCGAGGACATCGACTCCGGCGTCGAGGCGCTGAACTGCGGCGTCGGCCTGGCCGTCACCAAGTCCTGGGGGATGATCGACAACCGCACCGTCCTGGCCACCACCCCCGTCGACGACTCCACCTGCGACGTCCGCTTCAGCGTCTGGATCGGCCGTCGTGAGGGCGACGACCGCGACCACTCGGAATCGGCCGACAAGCACGCCCGCGGCGTGATCGAGCAGGTCGAGGCCGACCTGGTCATCTGGTCGCACCAGAAGTACGCCTCCCCCGCCGCGCTCTCGCGCGGCGAGTACCCCGGCTTCACGGCGCTGCGCACGTGGGCCCAGCAGTTCTACCCCGACGGCCGACCCACGAAGGAGCACACCTCATGAGCCAGCGCATCCGCCTCTTCCAGGTCGCCACCGGCAACCTCGGCAGCGAGATGATCGGCCGTGTCCAGCGCCACCCGGACCTCGAGCTGGTCGGGCTGCACTGCTACACCCCCGACAAGATCGGCCGCGACGCCGGCGAGATCGTCGGCGGTGACCCGATCGGGGTGATCGCCACCGGGACCGTCGAGGAGATCATCGCCGCGCGACCCGACGTCCTGACCTTCCACGGCGTCTTCCCCGACGAGGACCTCTACGTGAAGGTGCTCGAGGCCGGCATCGACGTCGTGACGACCGCGGACTGGATCACCGGCTACCACCGCGACACCAACCACCCGCACCCGTCGGGCCGCAAGGTCAGCGAGCTCATCGCGGCCGCCTGCGAAGCGGGCGGCTCGACGTTCTACGGCACCGGCATGAACCCCGGGCTCAACCAGGTCCTCGGCGTCGTCTGCACCGCGGACGTCGCCGACATCACCAACGTCACCACCATCGAGTCCGTCGACGTCTCCTGCCACCACTCCGCCGACACCTGGCGCGAGGTCGGCTACGGCCGACCGGTCGACGACCCCGCCCTGCCGGGGATGCTGCAGAAGTTCACCGAGGTCTTCGCCGACTCCGTGCACCTCAAGGCCGACTGCTTCGGCCTCGAGCTCGACGAGGTGCGCTTCGAGTACGAGCTGGGCGCGTGCACCGAGGACGTCGACCTCGGGTGGTACCAGCTGCCCAAGGGGTCCCTCGGCGGCAGCTACATCAAGTTCGTCGGGGTGGTCGACGACGTGCCGCGCGTGGAGACCCACCTGGAGTGGCAGATGACGCCGCACACCGACCCCAGCTGGGACATCAAGGGCTGCTACCTCACGCAGGTCACCGGCGACCCGCAGATCTACAACAAGCACATGGTCTTCCCGGGCCCCGGCAACGACCTGTCCAAGCCCGAGGACTTCGCCTCGCTCGGCATGACGGTCACCGGCATGCCCGCGCTGCACTCGATCCGTGCGGTGCACCAGGCACGACCCGGCATCATCACCAGCGCCGACCTGCCGCTGCGCGCGTTCGGCGGGCGGTTCAGCCCGGAGGTGCGACAGCGGGGGTGAGCGTGGCCAGGAAGTAGGCCTGGCTCTCGACCCGGTGGGCGCTCACCCGGATGCCGAGGACCCGCTCCTCGCCGTCGGCGTGCACCACCGGCACCTGCAGCGGCACGTCCAGCAGCACGTCGCGCCCGTTCGTGGCGTGCAGGGTCGTCCCCGCGACGTGCGCCTGGTGGAAGCGGGGCGGCACCACGGCCAGCACCGGGCGCCCGAGCAGGTCGCTCACGTCCCCGTAGCCCAGCAGCGCCGCGGCCTGCGGTGTCACGCCCACCAGCACCGACTCCTCGTCGGCCAGCAGCGCGGCGCCGGCACCCTCCAGCAGCCCGGCGCACACGACCTCGTCCACCACCCGGCGAACGCCGCCGGGCGCGACGGTCCCGGGCCAGGGCCGCGGCCCGGCGCCGTCCACCGCCTGCCGCGCCACCTCGCCGCACAGCCAGCTGCGCAGCTGCTCGATCTCGGGCTGCGTGGGTGGCCCGAGCAACCGACCGGCGCGGGCGGCCGCCGTGGCCGCGGCCAGGGAACGGTCCAGCGCAGCGAAGCTGGCCACCGAGCGCTCGGGCACCTCCAGCACGACCTCGGCAGCGACCTCGGGCCCCTCCTCGGCGATCGAGAGCACCGCGTCGGGCCCGCCGTCGATCGCCGGCGGGGCGGGGACGCCCTCGCGCAGCAGGTCGAGGGCGTCACTGGCGGCGGCGTGCGTCTCCAGGGCGGCGGGGTCCTCGGCGAGCACGAGCAGGAGGTACTCGCGCAGCAGCGCCGCCGCGTGCTCCTGCCAGGCCCAGTGCATCAGCAGCGGCACCTCGCACAGCACCACCTGACGCGTCGGCACCGGAGCGGTCGACGGCTGGTCGGGGGCGACGTCGAGCCCGGGCGGGACGCCGATCTGGAACCACACGGTCTTGCCGTCGGGCTGCCGCCACACGTCCCACCGGTCCACCACGGAGTCGACCATCCGCAGCCCACGCCCGGTGGCGGAGGTGACCGAGTGGGCACGCGGCACGGGACTGTGGGCGCTGCCGTCCTGCACCTCGACGCGCACACCGCGGGGCCCGGCGGTGACCCGCAGCAGCACCGAGGTGCCGGCATGGACCAGCGCGTTCGTGACCAGCTCGGAGGTCGCGAGCATCGTCTCGTCCTCGACCGGCTGGACCTCGCCGTTGCGGTCGACCACGACGGTGCCCTGCTCCCGCAGCGCCTCGCGCACCACCTGGCGCGCCCGGCCCACGCTGGTCGGCTCGGCCGGGAGCATCATGACGGTGACGTGCTCGCGGACGGGGGCCCGACCGGGCTCGACGCCCGGCACTCCCCCCTCCTCGCCGACCCGCACGGCGACCAGCGCGACGTCGTCGTCGCGCTTGTCGGCCGGGACCATCCGCGCGACCAGCCCGTCGCACCAGGTCGCGAGCGGCTCCTGCTGGTCCAGGACCAGGTGACCCGCGGTGTCGCAGAGCCGGTCCAGCCCCACGTCGAGGTCCTCACCGCGCCGCTCGACCAGCCCGTCGGTGTAGAGCACCAGCATCCCGCCGTGCTCGAGGACCGCGGTGGACTCGGTGCGCTCGGCGGAGGGGTCCAGCCCCAGGAGCAGGTCGTCGGCGCCGCTCTCGAGCAGCCGGCACCCGCCGTCCGGGCCGCGCACCACGGGCGGGGGGTGCCCGGCGCTGGACCAGCGGACCCGGCGCCTGCCCTGGTCGTCGGTCTCCGCGGAGATCCGGGCGACCAGTGCGGTGGCGGTGGTCTGCGACCCGAGCCGGTGCAGCACCCTGTCGACACCTCGCAGCAGGTCCGCCGGGCCCTCCTCGGCGTGCACCGCGATGCCGCGCAGCAGGCTGCGCATCTGTCCCATCGCGGCAGCGGCCTCGGTGTCGTGACCGACGACGTCGCCGACCACCACGACGGTGTCCCCGGACTCCAGCACGAACGCGTCGTACCAGTCCCCGCCCACCTGCGCGGTGTGCGCGGCCGCCTCGTAGCAGACCGCCACCTCGAGGCCCTCGGGGTGCGGGGCGCGGCTGAGCAGGCTGCGTTGGAGCCCCTCGGCGAGGTCGCGCTGCTCGGCGAAGAGACGCGCGTTGTCGATGGCCAGGCCGGCGCGCGAGGCGATCGCGGTCAGCGTGTCGAGCTCCTCCTCGCTGAAGTCGGCGTCGACCGGTGCCGCGACGACCACCACGCCGACCAGTCGCTCCCGGCCGCGCAGCGGCAGCGCCACGACGGGGCCGGTCACGTCGGGCAGCGCGTCGGCGACCAGTGCGGCCCTCAGCGTCGGGTCGGAGACGTCGGTGACCACGCGGTCCCGGTCCAGGGCGGCCATCAGCTCCCGCGGCAGGAACTGCACGGACCCCGCGCCGGTGCGTCCGCGGACGTCGGTCTCGTCCTGGACGTGCCAGCCGCCGACCTGCCGCAGCACGGCGAAGCGGCCGTCGAGGGCGGCGGTGTCGACCAGTGCCGCGGCGGCGGCGCTGCCCAGCCGGGGCACCAGCAACCGCGCGAGGCGGTGCAGGGCCTCGCTGGGGTCGAGGGTGCCGGTCAGCTCGGTGGTGACGCGGGCCAGCAGCTCGTCCCGCTCGGCGATCAGCTCCATCTGCTGCTGGGCGCGGTGTCGTGCGCTGACGTCGTTGAAGTACACCCCGAGGCCGTCCGGGTTCGGCCAGGCCCGCACCTCGTACCACGCCTCGAGCGGCTCGGGGTAGTAGGCGTCGAAGCCGACGGGCTCGCCGGACTCCATGGCCTTGCGGTAGTGCCGCTCGAAGTCGCTGTCGACGGCCGCGGGGAATGCCTCCCACACGATCTCACCGACCAGCTCGTGCCGCGGCCGCTGCAGCAGCCGCAGGGCCTCGGAGTTGGCCATCGTGAAGCGCCACTCGCGGTCCAGGTGGAAGAACGCTGTCGGCATCGCCTCCAGGATCCGCGCGATCCGCGCCTCGGCGTCGACGGTGGCGGTCGTGTCGTAGGCGGCGCCGATGAGCCGGATCGCGGTGCCGTCCTCTCCCGGCATGGCACGTCCGCGCGCCGCGACCCAGCGCTGCTCCCCCCCGGGCGGGACGATGCGGTACTCCGCGACGTACTCCCCGCACGTCGCGATGGCCCGCTCCAGCGCGGCGCTGACGCGGGGCACGTCGTCGGGGTGCAGGGCGTCGTTGAACGCCTCGATGGTGCCGCCGAACTGCTCGCGGGTCAGCCCGAAGACCGTCAGCAGGCGGTCGTCCCAGCGCAGCGCCCCGGTGCGCAGGTCCCAGTCGAAGGCGCCGATGCCGGCGGCGTCGACGGCCAGCTGCCACATGACCTGCTCGACGTCAGGGCCGGCCGGGCCACCGGCGTCGTGCTCGTCCACGGGGACATCTCACCACCTCCGGGCCCTCCGGCGCCCGCTGCCGCCCCCGTTCATCCCTCCGGGTGAGCGGTCCTCACACCAGCTCCAGGGTGCCCAGGTCACGGATCGCCGCTGCGGAGCGGCGCACCATCGCCGCGAACATCCTCATCCCCCGCTCGGTGGGCGAGCCGTAGGCGCAGCCGAAGGCCGCCACCAGGGGCACCTGCAGCTGAGCGAAGCGGTAGTCCTCCCAGCACGTCGCCAGGTCGTAGCCCTCGACCCCGAGCTCGACCAGACGCGCGTGGTAGGCAGCCACCACCTCCTCCTCGCACCCTCGCCGCGCCTCGGGCTCCAACGAGGTCGCGACGAGGTAGGACAGGTCGCGAGCCGGCAGCGCCAGCGACAGGGTCTGCCAGTCCAGCGCCGCCACCTCGCCCCGGCCGCCGCCGGGGGTGAACATCAGGTTGTCGAGCCGGTAGTCGCCGTGCACCAGCCCGAAGCGCTCGGGCCGCCCGAGCAGCCAGGCCCGTGTCAGCGGGAGGCAGTCGCGCAGGGTCCGGGCGGTCTCGTGGTCGACCAGGTCGCCGAGCCCGTCGAGGAACAGGTCCATCGTCGAGGGGAACATCTCCTCGAGCAGCGTCACGCTGTCCGCGTCGTTGAGCGTGAGCCCCGGGAGCTCGGTCAGTGACTCGTCGCACCAGCGGGGACCGTGCAGGCCGGCCAGGTTCACCGCGGCGTCGAGCACCCGCTCCGGGCTGGCTCCGGCCACCTGGTCCCCCTGCTCCAGGGGGGCGAGGTCCTCCAGCAGCAGCGCGAAGTGACCGCTCTCCTCCTCGATGCGGGCACCGTGGACCTCCGGTACCCGGCAGGCGAGCGTGGGGGCGATCCGCTCGTAGAACATCAGCTCCATCCGGTAGGCGCCGGCCAGCAGCTCGCGCGAACCGGGGTCGGGGAGCTTCAGCAGCAGGCTGGCCGGGAGCGACGGGTCGCCGCTGGGGCGCAGCCGGTAGCAGGTGCCGATCTGGCCGGTGCCGACCTGGGTGACCTCCAGGGAGTCCACCGCGACGCCGAGCAGGTCGCCCAGCCACGCGGGAGTCACGTCCTCGCGGGCGGCGACCGCCCACGACGGGGCGCTCATGCCATCCACCCGGGGTTGGCGGGGAGCGCGTCGAGGTCGGCGGAGCGCTGCCGCGCCCAGGCCTCGACGACGGGTCGCAGCTCGGTGGGCGTGGCGCCGTGCAGCACCACGGAGTCCGCGCCGGCGTCGAGCTGGTCCTGGATGCGGGAGGCGCACTGCTGGGCCGAGCCCGTCGCGGACGCGGCCAGCCACTCCTCGGGCAGCAACCGATCGGCGAGCTGCTGGAGGTCCTCGGTGGTGCCGACGGCGTCGAACGCACCGCCGTACCCGGTCACGAACGGGTCCTCGCGGAACCGCCGGAACACCTCCTCGTCCCAGCCGTTGGCCCGGACCAGCACCTGTCCGTAGCCCTGGAGGTACGTCGCCAGCCGCCCGACCAGCTTGCGCAGCCGGGCCTGCTCCCCGATCGAGTCCTCGACCGTGGCGAGCACCGACCAGATCCGCACCGAGGCCGGGTCCCGGCCCGCTCGCTCGGCGGACCCACGCACGACCCGCACCATCCGGGCAAGCGCCTCGTCGGTGAGGAAGGTGTGCAGCACGACGCCGTCGGCCACCCGGCCGGCCAGCTCCAGCGACCGGTCGCCGATCGCCATCATCAAGACGGGGATCCGCTCGTCGAAGGAGGAGTCCTGGTTGAGGTAGGGGTAGCTGCCCGCCGGGCCCTCGTGACCGACGACCGACTCACCGCGCCAGAGCCGGCGGTAGATGCCGATGGCGTCCTCCATCTGGGCGCCGGTGATGCGCGGCAGCCCCATCAGGTCGAAGAGCACGTCGAAGCCGCGTCCGAGCCCGAGCGCGTAGCGTCCCTCGCTCATCCGGTGCGCGGTGGTCGCCATCGTCGCGGTCACCAGCGGGTGGCGGGTGACGTGGTTGGTGGCGGCGGTGGCGATGCCGAGCCGGTCGGTGACCCCCGCCACCGCCCCGGCCATCACCCCGGCGTCCTTGACGTTGAAGCGCTCGGAGAGGAAGAGGGAGCCGAGCCCGATCTCCTCGGCGAGGCGCGCCTCGGCGACCACGTCGCGCGGGGACTCGGTGTGCCCGGCCAGGCCGTAGCCGGCCAGCTCGGGGTACTGGGTGGTCGTCGCCGGGCTCACTGCATGGCCTCCATCTGCTGCCCGACGAAGCGGGCGGTCATCCGTCGTGCGACGCCGGGGACGAGCCGTCCCACGGCGTAGGTCACCTTCGAGCGGGCCGGGGCGATGACCAGCGCCTCGTCCCGCGCGACGCCGCGCAGGACGGCTCTGGCGAGGTCGTCGGGGTCCAGCGCCTGCGACATGCCCTGGCCGGTGAGGTAGTAGCGACGGCCGTCGAACCCGCCCTGCTGGCCGGAGTCGAGGATCGGCGTCTCGACGGCCGAGGGGCACACGGCGGTCACGCCCACCCCGTGGTGCACGGCCTCGCTGCGCAGGCTCAGGCTCAGGCCGACGACCGCGTGCTTGGTCATGCAGTAGCTGGTGATCAGCCCCGCCGGCATCAGGCCGCCCATCGACGCGGTGTTGACGATGCGACCACCCCGCTGGCGCACCATCAGCGGGTACGCCGCCGCCACCCCGTGGGTGACGCCGCGGATGTTGACGTCGATGATCCGGTCCCACTGCTCGACGCTGAGGTCCTCGGTGCGAGAGCCCCACGTGATCCCGGCGTTGTTGACCATCAGGTCCAGTCGACCGTGCTCGGCGACCACCTCGTCCACGGCCGCCTGGACGTCGGCGGCGTCGGTCACGTCCAGGCGTCGGGCCGTACCGCGGTCGCCCAGGGTCGAGGCGACCGAGTGTGCCGCTGCGAGGTCGATGTCGGCGACGACGACCGTGGCGCCGGCGGCCGCGAACGCCCGGCACAGGGCGGCCCCGATCCCCGAGCCTCCCCCGGTGACGATCGCGTGCTGTCCCTCGAAGGCACGCGCGCTCACGAGACCCCCAGCATCCGGTTGACGTGCCCGAGCAGGTCCGGGTAGCGCTGGGTGTGGGCGCCACCGTTGAGGTCCATGACCTCGCCGGTCATCCAGGCCGACTCCGACGAGCACAGCCACGACACCGCGGCCGCGACCTCCTCCGGAGTGCCCGGTCGACCCAGCGGGGTGTTGGCGACGTAGTCGTCCTTCACCCCCGGGATGTCCATCGCGGGAGCCGTCAGCGGCGTGACGACGAGTCCCGGCGACACGGCGTTGACGCGGATGCCGGCCGGCCCCAGCTCGAGCGCGGCCACCTCGGTGAGCATCGCCAGACCGGCCTTGGCCGCGCAGTAGGCGGACATGCCGCCGCCGGGCTGGCGCGCGTTGAGCGAGGTCAGGCTGACCACCGCTCCGCCGTCCACCACGTGCCGGGCGGCCTGCTGGAGGACCAGGAAACCGCCGACGAGGTTGACGTCGAGCACGGAGCGGAACTCCGCGACGGGCAGGTCCTTGACCGCGCCCAGCGTGCTGGTGCCGGCGGAGTTGACCACGGCGTGCAGACCCGTGCCGTCCTCGTCGGCGGAGGCGAACAGTGCCGCGACGGAGTCCTCGTCGGTCACCTCGACGGTGGCCGCCCGGTGCTCGCCGCTGGGCAGGCCGGCCACGACCCGGTCGGCCGCCTCGCGGTCCCGGTCGGCCACGACCACGGCGTACCCGTCCTGCGCGAGGCGTACGGCGCAGGCCTCACCGATCCCGGAGCCGCCACCGACCACGACGGCGCGTCGGCCGGTCGGGGCCCCACCCGTCACCGCGCTCATGTGGCGATGAACAGGATCTCGTCCCGGCCGTAGCTCATGCCGGGGTGCTCCGCCGCGAGGTGCGCCTGGGTCTTCTCGACCAGGTCGTCCTCGTCCTGTCCCTTGATCACCGTGCCGCACGGGCAGCTCAGCCGGGTCTTCATCGTGGGGTCCCCCCTCAACTCGTTGACGCGTGTCAAAACACGTTCTAGTGTGCCGCACGTCACGCCGTCAAGGGTGTGACACCCGACGTGGCACACGCGGGAACCGAGGAGGACCAGTGCGCACAGCGATCATCGGGGCCGGTATCAGCGGCCTGACCTCAGCGAAGATGCTCAACGACTACGGCGTGGACTTCACCTGCTACGAGTCCTCGGACCGGGTCGGTGGCAACTGGGCCTTCGGCAACCCCAACGGCCACTCCAGCGCCTACCGCTCGCTGCACATCGACACCTCCAAGCACCGGCTGTCCTTCAAGGACTTCCCGATGCCCGAGGAGTACCCGGACTTCCCCCACCACACCCAGATCAAGGCCTACCTCGACTCCTACGCCGAGGCCTTCGGGCTGCTGGAGAGGATCCAGTTCGAGAACGGCGTCGAGAAGGCCGACCCCCGACCCGGCGGCGGGTGGCACCTGCGCCTGCAGGACGGGTCCACCGACGAGGTCGACCTGCTCGTCGTCGCCAACGGCCACCACTGGGACCCGCGGATGGCCGACTTCCCCGGTGAGTTCACTGGCGAGTCGCTCCACTCCCACCACTACATCGACCCCGAGACCCCCCTGCACCTGAAGGGCAAGCGGATCCTGGTGGTCGGGCTCGGCAACTCCGCCGCGGACATCTCCGTCGAGCTGTCCAGCAAGTCCCTGCAGAACGAGGTCACCCTCTCGACCCGGTCCAGCGCGTGGATCGTGCCCAAGTACGCCTACGGCCTCCCGGCCGACAAGTACTTCGTGACCAGCCCGCACATCCCGCTGAAGTGGCAGCGCTGGTTCCTGCAGAAGATGCAGGTCATGACCGGGTCCAACCCCGAGCTCTACGGCCTGCCCAAGCCCAACCACAAGTTCTTCGAGGCCCACCCCACCCAGAGCGTCGAGCTGCCACTGCGGCTCGGCTCCGGCGACATCACGCCGAAGGGCAACGTGGCCCGCCTGGACGGCGAGACGGTCCACTTCGAGGACGGCACCAGCGCGGACTTCGACGCGATCGTCTACGCCACCGGCTACAACATCACCTTCCCGTTCTTCGACGAGGACGTGATCTCCGCGCCCGGCAACGTGATCCGGCTCTACAAGCGGATGTTCCTCCCGGAGCGCCGCGACACCGTCTTCATGGGCCTGGCCCAGTCGACCCCCACGCTCTTCCCGTTCGTGGAGGCCCAGTCCCGGTTGCTCGCCGCCTACGCCATCGGCCGCTACGAGCCGCCCTCGGCCGAGGAGATGGAGCGGATCATCGACGAGGACCACGCGCTCTACCTCGGGCACGTGCTCGACCGTCCGCGCCACACCCAGCAGCTCGACTACTTCGTCTACGAGCACCAGCTGCGCACCGAGGAGATCCCCACGGGCATCGCCAGGGCCCGCGAGCGCGCCGGGACGGCGGTGCGGTGAAGGTCCGCGACCAGCGTCGCGCGGCCCTGCTGGAGTCACTGGAGACCCTGCTGCGCGAGAGCCGGCTCGAGGACATCAACATCGCCGACATCTCGCGACGCGCGGGGCTGACCCGCTCGGCGTTCTACTTCTACTTCGAGTCCAAGCACCTCGCCGTGGCGGCCCTGATGGAGGAGATCTACGGCGCGGCGCTGACCGCCACCGCCCGCCTCGCCGACCCCAGCCTGCCGGCTCAGGAGCGCGTCAGCGCCATGGTGAGCACGCTCTTCGACTCCGTCGAGGAGCACGCGCACCTGTTCCTGGCCACGCTGGAGGCCCGGGGCCAGAGCGCGGCCCTGCGCCAGCTCTGGGACGCCGACCGCAGCTCCTTCACCGCGATGGTGGCCCAGGTCATCCGGGACGAGCGCGAGGCCGGCCGGGCCGCGCCCGGCGCGGACCCGCTGGCGCTCGCCTCGATGCTGCTCGACCTCAACGACCGCGCCCTGGAGCGGCTCGTCGAGGGTGCGCTGCCCCGCGCGGACCTCGAGGAGGCCATCGTCTCCATCTGGGTCCGCTCCCTCTTCGACACCCCGCCCACCACCCTGGAGTCCGCATGACCACCACCAAGCACGACGAGCTCACCTTCGACTCCCACGGCACCACCTGCGCGGCCTGGCACTGGACCGGCGCGGGCTCGGCCCTGGAGACCGAGGCCGGCCGGCCGGTCGTGGTGATGGCGCACGGGTTCGGCGGCACCGTCGACTCCGGCCTGGAGCCGTTCGCGGTGGCGCTCGCGGCCGCGGGCATGGACGTGCTGGCCTTCGACTACCGCGGGTTCGGGATGTCCGAGGGCTCCCCGCGCCAGCGGGTGCGGGTGGCCGAGCAGGTCGAGGACTACCGCGCCGCCATGCGGGCCGCCGGTCGGCTGCCCGGCGTGGACGCCTCGCGCCTGGTGCTGTGGGGCGTGTCGCTCTCCGGCGGCCACGTCCTGCAGGCCGCCGTCGGCCGGGACGACGTCGCCGCGGTCATCAGCCTCACTCCCCTGGTCGACGGCCTCGCGGCCGCCCGGCTCGCGGCGCAGCACCACAAGCCCTCGACCCTGCTCCGCTCCACCGTCGCGGGCGCACGCAGCAAGCTGCAGGCCGCCGGCGGCCGCGGCCCGGTCGTGATCCCGGTGGTCGCACGACCCGGCGAGGCCGGGGCGCTGACCCTCGAGGGGTGCTACGAGGACTACCTCGCCATCGCCGGTCCGACGTGGGTCAACGAGGTCGACGCCGACGTCTCCTTCGAGCTCGGCAGCCGGGCGGCCGTGAAGGCCGCCAAGGAGCTCGACCACCCCGTGCTCGTGCAGATCGCCGACTTCGACCGGAGCGCACCGCCGCAGGCCGCCGCGAAGGCGGCCTTCAGGGCACGTGCCGAGGTCCGGCACTACCCGTGCGACCACTTCGACGTCTACGAGGGCAAGGAGTGGTTCGGCCCCGCCTCGGCGCACCAGGTCTCGTTCCTGACCAGGGTGCTGGCGGTCTGAGGGCCGCCGGGCGGCCCTCAGCCGCCGACCTGCTCCTTGGCCCAGCGGTAGTCCGCCTTGCCGCTGGGCGAGCGCACCACGTGGTCCACGCGCAGGAACGCCTTGGGCAGCTTGTAGCGCGCAATGTGCTCGGCCGCGGTCGCGAGGAGCTCCTCGTCCGGCACGTCGGCCCGACCCTCGGCCAAGGACACGATCGCCACCGGCTCGCTGCCCCACCGCTCGGACGCCCGCCCGACCACCACGACGTCACGCACGCCGGGGTGCGCCCCCACGGCCCGCTCGACCTCCTCGGCGAAGATCTTCTCCCCACCGGAGTTGATGGTCACGCCGTCGCGTCCGAGCAGCCGGATCCGGCCGTCCTCGAGCATCTCGGCGCGGTCCCCGGGCACCGAGAAGCGCTCGCCACCGATCAACGGGAAGGTACGCGCGGTCTTCTCGGCGTCGCCGAGGTAGCCCAGCGGCACCCGGCCACGCTGGGCCAGCCACCCGCCGCCGGAGCCCTGGTCCTCACCGGGCTCGAGCACCCGGGAGAGGTCCTCGGCGACCACGGTCGTCGTCGGGACCGGGGAGAACGTGGCGGCCTCGGCCTCCATCCCCTTCAGGCTCATCGAGCTCATCTGCAGGCCGGTCTCCGAGGAGCCCGCGGCGTCCATCACCAGGATGTGCGGGAGCAGCTCCATCAGCCGGGCCCGCACCGCGGGCGAGAGCGGCGCCGCCCCGTTGTTGACCGCGGCCAGCCCGGACAGGTCGTAGTCGCCGGCCTCCAGCGCGGCGATGATCGGGCGCACCATCGCGTCGCCGACCACGGGCAGCGACACGCACCCCTCGCGGATGACGGTGCGCAGCACCGCGTCGGCGTCGAAGCTGCGCACGTCCTCGGGCAGCACGATCTTGCCGCCGCTGGTGATCATGTGGAAGGTCGACCACTGGGCCGCACCGTGCATGAAGGGCAGCGCCATCAGCAGGGTCATCCCGCCGCCGGCGTTGCGAGCGTTCTCCGCGATCGCGTCGTAGGACTCGTAGGGCTCGGTGGTGCCGAACGGCGTGCCGCCCATGGAGGTGACGTACATGTCGTCCTGGCGCCACAGCACGCCCTTGGGCATGCCGGTCGTGCCGCCGGTGTAGACGACGTACAGGTCGTCGCCCGTCGGCTCGGGCAGCGTCGCCGCCCCCAGCGGGGTGCCGACGGCCTCGTCCCACCACACCGCCCCGGGCAGCAGGTCGGCGCCGGAGTCGTCGGGCACCTGCACCAGCACGTCGAGGGTCGGCACCTGGTCGCGGACGCCGGCGACCTGCTCGGCGAAGCAGGAGTGGAACACCAGGGCGCGGGTGCCGGCGTCGACGAGGATGTAGGCCAGCTCCTCGGCCACGTAGCGGTAGTTCACGTTGATCGGCACCGCGCGGGCCCGGTAGGAGGCGATCATCGCCTCGAGGTACTCCGGTCCGTTGTAGAGGTAGAGGCCCACGTGGTCCTGCCCCGACTCGTGCCCGGCCAGCGCGTCACGCTCGGTGTGGCAGCCCAGGCCGCGGGAGGCCAGGAACCGGGCGAGTCCGCCCGCGTGCTGCTCGACCTGCGCGTAGGTCAGGCGCAGGTCGCCGTGCACCAGGACCTCCTGGTCGGGCACGGCGGCGGCCACGGTGGCGAACACGGTGGAGAGATCGAAGCTGGTCACTAGAACAGGTTATAGAGATTTCCTCCCGCGTGTGACCCGTCCCACACCGTCCGACGGTGCCCGCGCAGCCGCGGCTACACCGGCGTCAGGAGCTCGGCGGGCAGCCACTCCTGGACCAGCCCCCACCCGTGCGGACGGAGGCGTGCGGCGTACACGACCAGGCCCTCCCAGTGCCGGTCGCGCTGGCGCCACTCCAGCAGCAGGCCCGGCCGCTTCTCACCGTCCCCGTCCACGGCGTCGGCGACCCAGCAGTGCCGCGCCGGGCACCGCGGACCCAGTGGCGCCGCACCCAGGGGCACGCCGCCGGTGCGTACGCGGTCGCGCAGGGGGATGCCGCTCCCCCGCTTGACCATGCCGCCCGCCATCGGACCATCGTGCCACAGGTTCGAACACCTGTTCGACAGAAGGTCCGCCCGGGTCAGTCCTCCTCGGCGAGCTCCTCGCCGTGGGTGCCCGGACGCGGCGCCCACGGCAGCTCCTTGGCCGGGCGGACGACGACGAGCCGGTCGCCCCGGGCCAGCTGGGTCACCACCGGGTCGAAGTAGCGGTAGACCTTCTCGTCGCGCACGACCGCGATCACTTGGTCGGGCAGCCGCTGCGGCTGCTGCCCCACCTCGGAGACCAGCAGGTCCCGCTCGGCGACCTCGAGACCGTCGCCGTAGGTCAGCAGGTCCTCCATGACCGAGCCCAGCGTGGGCGAGACCGTCGAGAGCCCGAGCAGGCGGCCCACGGCGTCGGAGGAGGTGATGACCGAGTCGGCGCCGGACTGGCGCATGAGCGGCGCGTTCTCCTGCTCCCGCACCGCCGCCACGATCCAGGCGTCGGGGTTGAGCTGGCGCACCGTGAGGGTCGCCAGCACGTTGGAGTCGTCGCGGTCGGTGGTGATGATCACCTGCTCGGCGTCGGCCACCCCCGCGCGCCGCAGCACCTCGCGCCGCGTGGCGTCGCCCGTGACGACGGCCAGGCCGTCGGCGTGGGCGTCCTGCATCGCCACCGGGCTCGGGTCGACGACGACGACGTCCTCGAGCACGGTGCCGTTGTTGACCAGCGTCTCGACCGCGCTGCGGCCCTTGGTGCCGTACCCGATGACGACGACGTGCTTGCCCATGCGCTTCCTCCAGCGTGCGACCCGGAACATCTCGCGGCCCTGGGAGGCCAGCACCTCCAGGGTCGTGCCGATCAGCAGGACCAGGAAGGCGATGCGTGCGGGAGTGATGACGAAGGCGTTGATGAGCCGTGCGTGCGGCTCGACCGGGGCGATGTCGCCGTAGCCGGTGGTGCTCAACGTGACGGTCGTGTAGTAGATGGCGTCGATCAGGCTGACCCCGGAGCCGGGGTCGCCGTTGTCGGTGTAGCCGTCGCGGTCGATCCAGACCAGCAGCACGGTCCCGACCAGGATGCCCAGGGCCATCAGCAGTCGACGGCTCAGCTCGAACCACGGCGAGCGGACCCGCTCGGGCAGCGAGACGAGGTTGGGGGTACGCCGCGCGCCCGCGTCGTCCTCGTTCACCATGCCCGCACCATGCCTCGGTCCCGTCGCTCACCGGCCCGACGGACCGACCACCGGGGTAGCAACCTACTCGACACGGGCACCCTCCGACGTACGACGGGCCCGTGCGCGGGTGGTGGCGGTCTGCGGGAAGACGGTGTCGAAGGCCGCGTTGACCGCTGCGCCGATGAGCACCGCGATGGCCACCAGGTAGAGCCAGAGCAGCACGGCGATGGGCGCGGCCAGCGGCCCGTAGATGGAGCGGGAGTCGGCGGCGGTGACGGTCAGCACCCAGCGCAGGGCGTAGGAGCCGAGCACCCAGGCCACCAGCGAGAACGTGGCGCCGGGGAGGTTGAAGGACCAGTTGGTCCGCACCGGCACCGACACGTGGTAGAGCGTGGCGAGGAAGCAGATGCACAGCACGACGACCACCGGCCAGTAGAAGCCCATCAGCATGTCGACGCGGTTGGGCAGCACCTGGCGCACCATCGTGGGGCCGGCCACCACCAGGGGCAGCGTGACGACCCCGGTGATGATGGCCATCACGTAGAGCACGAAGGACAGCGCCCGGGTGCGCACGATCGAGCGCTCCCCGCCCAGGCCGTGCATCACGGTGATGGTGTCGACGAAGACGTTCAGCGCGCGCGATCCCGACCACAGCGCCAGCACGAAGCCGATCGAGATGACGTCGAAGCGACCGGCTCCCAGGACGTCGGTGACGGTGGGCTGGATGACCTCGCGGACCGCGCGGTCGGTCAGCACCTGGCGGGACAGCTCGATGATCGCCGCGCGGACGTCCTCGACCTGGGCGGGGCTGAACTGGTCGGCGACGTAGCCGATGCCGCCGGCCAGCGCGAAGAGCAGCGGCGGGACCGAGACGACAGCGAAGAACGCCGCCTCCGCCGCCAGGCCGGTCACGCGGTAGCGCAGGCAGGAGGCCACCGTGGTGACGACCAGGCGCCAGACCTGGTGCGCGACGCGACGCGCGAGCTGCTTGGCCCGGTCGCCGTCGAGGGCGCGACCGCTGACCGAGGGCATGGAACTACGGTAGCCACATGGAGCTGCCCACCACCGCTCGTGCCGGCCTGCGCGTCGTGTCCAACCAGCCTCCGCCGCTGGCGGGCCACAACGTCGTCACGGCGGACGCCGCCCTGGTCGAGGCCGTGCTGCGCCACGGCTCCCAGGAGGTGCTCGACTCCCTGGTCGACCTGGGCGCCGAGGCCGGCTCCGCGCAGGCCCGCGAGCACGGGATGCTCGCCAACGAGCACCACCCCGAGCTCACCCCCTACGACCGCTACGGGCACCGCGTCGACGAGGTGCGCTTCCACCCCTCCTGGCACTGGCTGATGGAGCGTGCGGTCGGCCACGGTCTGGCGGCCGCGCCGTGGGAGGAGCAGGCCGACGGGGCCGCCCACGCGCACGTGCGCCGTGCTGCCGGCTTCATGGCCTGGTCACACACCGAGCCCGGGCACGGGTGCCCCATCTCGATGACCTACGCCGCCGTGCCGGCGCTGCGGGCCGACGACGCCCTGGCCAAGGAGTGGACCCCGCTGCTGGCCTCGCGGCGCTACGACCCCGGCGTACGCCCGCTGACCGACAAGGTCGGAGCGCTCGCCGGCATGGGCATGACCGAGAAGCAGGGCGGCTCCGACGTGCGGGCGAACGTGACCCGGGCCGTCCCGGTGCCCGGCGCCGACGGCACGTACACGCTGCACGGCCACAAGTGGTTCACCAGCGCCCCCATGAACGACGTCTTCCTGGTGCTGGCGCAGGCCGAGGGCGGGGTGACCTGCTTCGTGGTGCCGCGCGTGCTTCCCGACGGCACTCGCAACCAGCTCGACGTGGTGCGCCTGAAGGACAAGCTCGGCAACCGGTCCAACGCCTCCTCCGAGCTGGAGCTCGACGGCACGGTCGCCCACCGCCTCGGCGACGAGGGCCGCGGGGTCCGCACCATCATCGAGATGGTCGCCGCCACCCGCCTCGACTGCGTCCTGGGCTCGACCTCGCTGATGCGTCGCGCCGTCTCCGAGGCCTCGTGGCACGTCAGCCACCGCTCGGCCTTCGGCTCCCGCCTGGTCGACAAGCCGCTCATGCAGAACGTCATCGCCGACCTGCACGTCGAGACCGAGGCCGCCACCGCGCTGGCCATGCGGCTGGCCGCCGCCGTGGACGCGCCGCACGACGACCACGAGCGGGCGCTGCGGCGCATCGCGCTGCCGCTGGCGAAGTTCTGGGTCTGCAAGCGCACCCCGTTCATGGTCGCCGAGGCGTTGGAGTGCCTCGGCGGCAACGGCTACGTCGAGGAGTCCGGCATGCCGCTGCTCTACCGCGAGGCGCCGCTGAACTCGGTGTGGGAGGGCTCGGGCAACGTCAACGCCCTCGACGTGCTGCGCGCCCTGGGCCGCGAGCCGGAGGTGCTCGACGCCTGGATCACCGAGGTCGGGCGGGCCCGCGGCGGGGACGCCCGCCTCGACCGCGCCATCGAGGACACCCTGGCGATGATCGGTGCGCTGATGGGCGAGCCGGACCAGCTCGAGCGGCAGGCCCGCCGCCTGGCCGGCCGGATGGCGGCCGTGCTGCAGGGTTCGCTGCTCGTGCGGCACGCGCCCGCCGAGGTCGCCGACGTCTTCTGCGCCTCGCGGCTCGGCCCCTCGTCCGAGGGGGTCTTCGGCGCGCTCGACGGGGGCGACCTGGCCGCCGTCGTGGCCCGCACCACCCCCACCACGGACTAGGCCAGCGGGAGCCTCAGCTCGCAGTGCACGACCGGGGTCGACCCGGTCCGGTGCGAGAGCTGGAGCGCCACGTCGCCCCTCATGAGCCGGGCCAGGCCGCGGGCGACCGCGAGGCCGAGCCCGACGCCGGGCCGGGGGTCGTGCACCGCCGCGGTGCCGTCAGCCCACGGGTCGAAGGCACGGTCCACGACCTCCTGGTCGGCGTCACCCGCGGGATTGGCCACCCTCAGGACCAGGAAGTCCTCGTCCACCCGCCAGGTGCAGGTGACGGAGCCGTGCGGCGCGGTGAACTTCACCGCGTTGCCGATGATCTGGTCGAGGCACTTGCGCAGGAGCACCGGGTCGGCCGCGACGGTCGGCGCCTCGTCCAGCGCCAGGTCGAACCCGACCTTGTGACGGACGGCGACGCCCGCCCGGTCGGAGACGGCCGCCAGGACGGCGCCGCGCACGTGGCACGGCTCGGTCGCGACCGCCATCGTCCCTGCCTGCACCGCCGTCATGTGCAGGACGTCCTCCACCAGGTGCGCCCCACGACGCGGGTGGCGGCTCACCGCCTCCACCAGGTCCATCAGCAAGGTGGCCTCGACCGGCGCGGCACCCGTGTGCCCCTCGGACCGCAGCGCCGGCTCGGCGGGGCGCGCGGGGGCCGCGTCCGAGCGAGGCTGCGCGGGCGCGGGCGCGGCCGCCGACGCACCACCCGGGGCATCGGTCCGGGCGCGGTTCCCGCCGTCGACGACCTCGTCGATCGCGCACCACAGCGCGTCCGCGCCGGTGAGCCCGGCGCGGCGGGCCGTGACCCGGACCCGGACCTCGCGTCGATTCGCGCCCCGCAGGTCGCCCTCCCAGTGGCGGGACCCGCCGCCGACCTCGCCCCCGCTCATCAGCATCTGGAGCGCCAGGCGCTGCCGCTCGGCGCCGGAGGCGACGAGGACGTCACGCGCCCGGCGACCCACGAGCTCCTCGTCGTCCCTGCCGAGGAGGGTGCGCACCCGACGCGAGGCGGCCAGGATCCGGTCGTCACGGCTCACCAGCAGGACCGACAGCGGGCTCTCGGCCACCTCCTGCGCCTGGATGTCCAAGATCCCCTGGTCCAGGCCCCACAGCGGCTCCGCGGACTCCTGGGTCCTCTCGCGGGTCCTGGTCCGTACGTCGCCCGGGCCCGCTTGCGCGGTCCCGGTCGGCTCGGGTGCGGAGCCGTGAGTGCCCTCGTACGGCCACTCGGCTGGGTCCTGAGGTGCTGTGGAGTCGTACACCCGTCCAGCGTGCGTGCGCTCCCAGTCCCCCACCAGGCACCTCACACGATGATCACGCAGGTCCAGCGCGATCTTCACACCGGCCTCACACCGGTCTCACACCCGCCGAGCCGGCCGGCCGGTGGAGGCCGAGGGTCCCCCTCAGGCCAGGTCGAGACCGGGGTACAGCGGGTGCTTGTCGAGCATCTCGGCCGAGGCGGCGCGGACCTTGTCTGCCACGCCGTCGCCCAGGGAGTAGGAGGCCTTCGAGGGGCCACCGGCCTTGGTGGTGCCCGGCTCGGTGTTCTGCAGCACGGTGACGATGAGGTCCGCGACGGTGTCGAACTCGTCGTGGCCGAAGCCGCGGGTGGTCAGCGCCGGGGTGCCCAGCCGGATGCCGGAGGTGTACCACGCGCCGTTGGGGTCGTTCGGGACCGAGTTGCGGTTGGTCACGACGCCGGCGTCGAGCAGCGCCGACTCGGCCTGTCGACCGGTCAGGCCGAACTTCGAGACGTCCAGCAGCACCAGGTGGTTGTCGGTCCCGCCCGTGACCAGGTCGGCGCCACGGGACAAGAAGCCCTGGGCCAGCGACTGGGCGTTGTCGGCAACCTGCTGGGCGTAGGTGCGGAACCCGTCCTGGCGTGCCTCGGCGAAGGCCACGGCCTTGGCGGCCATCACGTGCGAGAGCGGGCCGCCCAGGACCATCGGGCAGCCGCGGTCGACGCTCGGGGCGTACTCCTCCGTGGCCAGCACCATGCCGCCGCGCGGGCCGCGCAGCGACTTGTGGGTGGTCGTGGTGACGACGTGGGCGTGCGGGACCGGGTCCTCGTTCCCCGTGAAGACCTTGCCGGCCACCAGGCCGGCGAAGTGGGCCATGTCGACCATGAGCGTGGCGCCGACCTCGTCGGCGATCTCGCGCATCTTCGCGAAGTCGACCCGGCGGGGGTAGGCCGAGTACCCGGCGACCAGGACCAGCGGCTTGAACTCGCGCGCCTTGGCCGCGACCGCGTCGTAGTCGAGCAGGCCGGTCTCGGGGTCGGTGCCGTACTGCTGCTGGTGGAACATCTTGCCGGAGATGTTCGGGCGGAAGCCGTGGGTGAGGTGACCGCCGGCGTCCAGGCTCATGCCGAGCAGGCGCTGGTTGCCGAGCTCGCGGCGCAGCGACTCCCAGTCCTCCTCGGTCAGCTCGCTCACGTTCTTCTTCTCGGCCCGCTGCAGCCACGGACCCTCGACCCGGTGGGCCAGGATCGACCAGAAGGCCACGAGGTTGGCGTCGATGCCGGAGTGCGGCTGGACGTAGGCGTACTCCGCGCCGAACAGCTCGCGGGCGTGCTCGGCGGCCAGCGACTCCACGGTGTCGACGTTCTGGCAGCCGGCGTAGAAGCGGTGACCGACCGTGCCCTCGGCGTACTTGTCGCTGAACCAGGTGCCCATCGTCATCAGCACCGCCGGCGAGGCGTAGTTCTCGCTGGCGATCAGCTTCAGCGAGGCACGCTGGTCGGCCAGCTCGGCGCGGGTGGCCTCCGCGATGCGGGGCTCGACCGAGGCGATGACCTCGAGGGCCTGGCTGTAGGCGCTGCTGGCGAGACGGGAGACGTCGGTCATGCCGCACAGCCTACGGCGCGCACCCGGGCAGCGGTGGGCTGGACCGGCCCGGCGGCACGGTGTGACGTGCGCCGCACGCGTGACCCCGTCCACGCTCACCACATGCCACCGGTATCCCAGATGTCGGGACTGCGATCTCACTCCATGAGATCGAAGGTGGCAGGAGGATGGTCCGCAGGGTGAGACTCCTTGACATGACCTTCGCCGCCACGCACGCCTGGCTCGTGGTACGCCGCCACGTGGACCTCGGGCGCACCCGCAGCGCGATGTGTCGACCCCGCTGAGCACCCGAGCACCCGCCCTCCTCCCGCGGCCCGCAGGCCGCCACCTCAGCGAAGGACACCCGAGTCAGTCATGCCCGACCTGCGCTTCCACGGCACCCGCCCCCAGCACACCGAGATCCCGCGCCCCAAGCGCGGTGAGGGTCAGTGGGCCCTGGGCTTCAACGAGCCGCTGAACAAGAACGAGCAGTCGAAGAAGGACGACGACGCGCTCAACGTGCGCGACCGCATCCTCTACACCTACTCCAAGCGCGGCTTCGACTCCATCGACCCCGCCGACCTGCGCGGCCGCTTCCGCTGGATGGGCCTGTACACCCAGCGCAAGCCCGGGATCGACGGCGGGCGCACCGGCTCGATGGAGGAGGAGGAGCTCGACGACCGCTACTTCATGCTCCGCGTCCGCTCCGACGGTGCGCTGCTCGACGCCGCGGCCGTGCGCGCCCTGGGCGAGATCGGTCGCGACTTCGCCCGCGACACCGCCGACGTGACCGACCGCGAGAACATCCAGTACCACTGGATCCGCATCGAGGACGTCCCCGCCATCTGGGACCGCCTCGACGCTGCCGGGCTCTCCTCGCTGGAGGCCTGCGGCGACTCGCCGCGCCCCTTCCTCGGCTCGCCGGTCGCCGGCGTCGCGGTCGACGAGATCATCGACGGCACCAGCGCCCTGGAGGAGATCAAGCGCCGCTACATCGGCGACCCGCAGTTCTCCAACCTCCCCCGCAAGTTCAAGACCGCGCTGACCGGCCACCCGGGCCACGACGTCTCCCCCGAGACCAACGACATCTCCTTCGTCGGCACGACCCACCCCGAGCACGGTCCCGGCTTCGACGTCTGGGTCGGCGGCGGCCTGTCCACCAACCCGATGCTCGCGGCCAAGATGGGCGTCTGGATCCCGCTCGAGCAGGTCGCCGACGTGTGGGCCGGCATCGCCTCGATCTTCCGCGACTACGGCTACCGCCGGCTTCGCTCGCGCGCCCGGCTGAAGTTCCTGGTCGCCGACTGGGGCATCGAGAAGGTCCGCGAGGTGCTCGAGAAGGAGTACCTCGGCGCCGCGCTCGTCTCCTGCCCCTCGCCGGAGTCCCCCGAGGGCTTCCGCGACCACATCGGCGTGCACGACCAGAAGGACGGCAAGAAGTACGTCGGGGTCGCCCCGGTCGTGGGTCGGGTGTCGGGCCAGATCCTGGTCGACCTCGCCGAGGTGATCGAGGAGTTCGACCTGGCCGGCGCGCGGCTGACGGCGTACCAGAAGATCGTGCTCATCGGCGCCGACCCCGCCCGCGTCGACGAGCTGCTCGACCGTCTGGAGGACATCGGCCTCTCGGCGCGGCCCTCGCAGTGGCGTCGCAACACCATGGCCTGCACCGGCATCGAGTTCTGCAAGCTCGCGATCGTCGACACCAAGAACCGCGCCCGCGACCTCGTCGCCGAGCTCGAGCGTCGTTTCCCCGACCTCGACGTGCCCATCTCGGTCAACGTCAACGGCTGCCCCAACGCCTGCGCGCGCACCCAGGTCGCCGACATCGGCCTCAAGGGCCAGCTCGTCATGCACGAGGGGCAGCAGGTCGAGGGCTTCCAGGTGCACCTCGGCGGCGCCACCGGCCTCAAGGCGAACTTCGGTCGCAAGCTGCGGGCCCACAAGGTCACCAGCGCCGGCCTCGACGACTACGTGACCGTCGTGGTCACCAACTTCCTGGCCGACCGCACCGAGGGCGAGAGCTTCGCCGACTGGGTGCACCGCGCCGACGAGGCCCTGCTCAAGGGTGACCGGGTGCTCGACGGTGCCGCCTCGGGCGGCGGTTCCTGATGTCCGAGCGCGCCGTGCCCTTCCACTGCCCCTACTGCGGCGACGAGGACCTGCGCCCGCACGCAGCGGAGCACGGGACCTGGGAATGCCACTCCTGCCGGCGCGCCTTCTCCCTGCGGCTGATCGGGCACCTGGCCCGGCCGCCGCAGCAGGGAGGAGCCTCATGACGTCCGCCACCACACGTGCCGCACGCGAGAACCGTGCCACCCACACCGAGGGCCGCTCCTCGGAGGAGCTGCGCGAGCTGGTCTCCCACTGGGGCGCCGAGCTCGAGCTGGCGCCGGCCGAGTCCATCATCGAGTGGGCCGCCGCCACCTTCGGCGAGCGGTTCTGCATCACCTCCTCGATGGGGGACGCGGTGCTGGCCCACCTCGCCGCCAAGGTCGTCCCCGGCATCGACGTGGTCTTCCTCGACACCGGCTACCACTTCGTCGAGACCATCGGCACCCGCGACGCCGTCGAGGCCACGATGGACGTCAACCTCCTGACGATCACACCGGTGCAGAGCGTCGCCGAGCAGGACGCCACGGAGGGCAAGGACCTCTTCCGCACCGACCCCGACCGCTGCTGCGCGCTGCGCAAGGTGGCGCCGCTGCAGGACGCACTGTCCGGGTACGACGCGTGGGCCACCGGCCTGCGTCGCGCCGAGACCAGCAACCGGGTCATCGCTCCGGTCATCGGGTGGGACGCCAAGAAGCAGAAGGTCAAGGTCTCCCCCATCGCCCGGTGGTCCGACGAGCAGGTCGAGGCCTACATCGCCGAGCACGGTGTCCTGGTGAACCCGCTGGTCTACGACGGCTACCCCTCCATCGGCTGCGCGCCGTGCACCCGGCGGGTCGCCCCCGGCGAGGACGCGCGCAGCGGCCGATGGGCCGGCACGAACAAGACCGAGTGCGGCATCCACATGTGAGCCGCTCCCGGCAGCAGCACCACCCGCGGGTGCAACGGAGCACCGCGAGCACCACCCCCACACAGAAGCAGTGAAGATCGCAGAGAAGGAGGCACTCGATGGCAGCTCCCGCCCTCGTGGCCCTCGCCCACGGCAGCCGTGACCCCCGCTCGGCCGCCACGATCCGCGCCCTCGTCGACGAGGTCCGTGCCGTACGCCCCGACCTCAAGGTCGAGCCGGCCTTCCTCGAGCTCTCCCGTCCCGGCTTCCAGACGGTCGTCGACCGCCTGGTGAAGGCCGGCCACGACGAGATCGTCGTCGTCCCCCTGCTCCTCACCGAGGCCCACCACGCGACGGTCGACGTCCCCGCCGCCGTCGCGCAGGCCACCGAGCGCCACCCCGAGGTCCGCATCCAGGCCACCGACGTGCTCGGCCTGGAGGCCTGCTTCCTCCAGGTCCTGGACGAGCGGCTGCGTGAGGCGCTGCGCGAGGCCCGTGTCCGCGAGCTCGACGCCCTCGTGCTCGCCGCCGCCGGCTCCAGCGACCCGTTGGCCAACCAGGCCGTCGCGCGCCTGGCCCGCGTGTGGGGAAGCCACCACAAGCTCCCCGTCACCGCGGCCTACGCCTCGGCCGCACCGCCGGCCACCGGTGAGGCCGTCCGCGCCTTCCGGGCCGAGGGCCGGCGCCACATCGCGGTCGCCTCGCTCTTCCTCGCCCCGGGCTTCCTGCCCGACCGCGCGGCCGAGCTGGCGCTCGAGGCCGGCGCCGTCGCGGTCTCCGCACCCCTGGGCGCCCACCCCGAGGTGGCCCGGGTCGTGCTGGCCCGCTACGCCGTCGGTGCCGTCGAGCTGGTCCCCGTCTGACCCGCGCCCTGTGGTCGAGCCGGCGTATTGATACGCCGGCTCGACGACGCGTCAGCGCACCAACCGGTCCAGGAGACGCTCGAGCTCGGCCCGGGGGTCGGCGGCGAGGCCGCCGTGCACCGGGCCGGGCTGCAGGACCGTGCTGCGCGGCGCCTTGAGGAACCCGAATCGCTGGCCCAGCGACTGTGTCGCGGCGGCGCCCCCCCGGTCGTCACCGGCGCAGACCCCCTCCACGAAGCCGAGTGCGTCGCAGAGCCGCGCCACGTCGAGGTCCGGGAAGAGCGCCCGTACCCGGTCGGTGTCGACGTGCCAGGAGGCTTCCAGCAGGTCGGCGGCCTGGCTGTAGAGCACGACGCCGACGTTGAGGAACTCCTCGCGCTCCACGCGCGGGACGCAGCGCATGACGACGTACTGGTAGGGCAGCAGCTCAGGCACCCGCGCCTCCCGGGAGCCAGGCGCGCGAGGCCAGACGCGCGCTGAGGAAGTCGACGTACGCCGCCCGCACCTGCGCCGGTGTCTCCGCGCCCGGGACGGGCTCGAGCCAGGCGTCCGGGACCAGGTCGAGGACCTCGGCGAACACCTCGGTGCCGAGCTCGGCGCGCAGCGCGGCGTCGGCGGCGGCCAGGTCGACCTCGGCCGGGTCGACGACGTGGTCGGAGGGGTCCCACGGCTGGTCGGCGAAGCGCTGCGCGGCTCCCTCGCGGGTCAGCGAGCCACCGGGCCAGGCGTGGTGGAAGTACAGCGAGGCGCCGTGGTCGATGACCCAGAGGTCGCCGTGCCACACCAGCAGGTTGGGGTTGCGCCAGGAGCGGTCGACGTTGGCGATGAACGCGTCGAGCCACAGGACCCGGGCGGCTTCCTCAGGGGTGCCCGCCTCCCCGTCGGCGTACCCGAAGGCGCCCGGCAGGAAGTCGATGCCGAGGTTGTCGCCGGCGCTGGCGTTGAGGAGGTCCTGCACCTCCTCGTCGGCCTCGTAGCGCGCGATCGCGGGGTCGAGGTCGAGCACCACCAGGCGCGGGGTGCGCAGCCCGACGCGCCGGGCGAGCTCGGAGGCGATGACCTCGGCGACGAGGACGCGCAGGCCCTGACCGGCGCCGCGGAACTTGCAGACGTAGGTGCCGAGGTCGTCGGCCTCGACGATCCCCGGCAGGGAGCCTCCCTCGCGCAGCGGGGTGACGTAGCGGGTGACGCGCACCCGGTCCAGGGGGCTCACGAGAGGGGGTCCTCCTCCTCGAGCCGCCGGCGCTGCTCCTCGACGTCGAGGTCGACTCGCGGCCAGGTGGGGGCCATCGTCTGCAGGGTCTGGCGCAGCAGCATCGCGACGGCGAGGTTGCGGTACCACTTGCGGTCGGCCGGCACGACGTGCCAGGGCGCGACCTCGGTGTTGGTGCGCTCCAGCGCGACCTCGTAGGCCCGCTGGTAGTCACCCCATCTCTGGCGCTCGTCGATGTCGCCGGGGTTGAACTTCCAGTGCTTGTCGTGACGGTCCAGGCGCTCGAGCAGGCGCTCCTTCTGGGTCTCCGGCGAGACGTGCAGCATCACCTTGAGCACCCGGACGCCGGAGCCGAGCACCTCGGCCTCGAACTCGTTGATCTCGTCGTAGCGCTGCTCGATGACGTCGGGCTCGGCCAGCTCGCGCACCCGCGCGATGAGGACGTCCTCGTAGTGGGACCGGTCGAAGACCCCGATCCGGCCCCGGCCCGGCAGGGCCTTGCGGATGCGCCACAGGAAGTGGTGGCCCAGCTCCTCCTCGGTCGGCTTCTTGAAGGCGGTGATGTCGACGCCCTGGGGGTCCACGAGCCCGACGGTGTGGCGCACCACGCCGCCCTTGCCCGAGGTGTCCATGCCCTGGAGGACCAGGAGGACCCCCCGACCCTCGCGCTCCTCGACGTCGTCGGCCACCCGCCCCTCGGCGAAGAGACGCTCCTGCAGCTCGGAGAGCTCCTGACCGACCTCCTCGAGGGCCGCCTTGCCCTCCTCCTTGTCGCCGTCGAAGCCGGGGGTGGCGTCGGTGGCCCACTCCCCCAGGTCGACCGGGCCGGGTGGGACGCGCAGGTGGTGCTGGATCACTGCGCCATCATGTCAGCCATGAGCAGCGCCGATACCTCCTCTCCGCACGTCGTCCTCGTCCACGGCGCCTGGCACGGCGCGTGGTGCTGGCGCGACGGGTTCGCCCAGCGGCTGGAGCAGGCCGGCCTGCAGGTCACGACCCCGGACCTGCCGGCGCACGGCGACCGCCTCGACGCCGACCGGCTCCGCTCGCTGCGGCACGGACCGCGGTTGCGGGACTACGTGGACTCGGTGGTCGAGGTGCTGCGCGGTCTGCCCGCCGGTGGTCCGCCGCCGGTCGTGGTGGGGCACTCGATGGGCGGCGGTGTCGTGCAGCACCTGGTGGGTCGCCTGGACCGACCGGCGCTCGGCGGCGCCGTGCTGCTCGCCTCCATGCCCCCGGCCGGGGTCTGGCGGGTCACCGCCGACACCGCCCGGCAGCGGACGGCGACCTTCCTGCGGGCGAACGTGCGTCGTGACCTCGGGATGCTGGTCGTGGAGGCCGAGCACGTACGCCGGATGTTCCTCTCCGCCGACACCGACGACGCCGTCGTGGCGGCCGTGCAGTCCCGGCTGCACGGTGAGTCGTTCCGCGCGTTCCTCGACATGCTGGCCCTTGACCGTCCGCGGCCGGCGACGGGCCGGGGCCCGCGCGCGACGCAGGTCCGCGTCCTCGGCGCGGCCGACGACACGATCTTCCGCGTCGCCGACGTCGAGGCGACCGCGGCCGCCTGGGGCACCGAGGCCGTCGTCGTCCCCGGCATCGGGCACGACGTGATGCTGGACCACGGCTGGGAACGGGTCGCCGACCAGGTGATCACCTGGGTGGGCGAGATGGCCTGAGGTCGGGCCGAGGACAGCGCGATTGGAGTGCGGAGTGCTGGTGACACGCATGCCGTGTCACCAGCACTCCACTCCCGGCCTCATGGGGTCGAACCGGCGTACTGATACGCCGGCTCGGCGGGACTGAGGGGTCGGGACGGGTCGGGACTGGATCAGCCGAGGTCGCCGTCGTCGGTCGGGTCGTCTCGGCCGGCGCGGGAGAGCTCGTCGCGGACCACGGCGAAGGCCATGCCCGAGCCGTAGCCCTTGCGGGCCAGCATGCCGACCAGCCGTCTGGTGGCGGTGACGTCGTCGACCCGGCTCAGGGAGCGCAGCTTCTTGCGCACCAGGGTGCGCGCGGCCTGCTCCTCCTGCTCCGGCTCGAGCTCGTCGAGCGCCTCGCGGGCGACCTCGTCGTCCACGCCCTTGCGGCGCAGCTCCTGGGCCAGCGCACGGCGTGCCAGGCCCTTGGCCGACTGCCGACCGGCGACCCAGCTGCGGGCGAAGGCCTCGTCGTCGACCAGCCCGACCTCCTCGAACCGGTCGAGCAGCCGGGTCGCCAGCTCGTCGGGGACGTCCTTGGAGCGCAGCTTGTCGCTGAGCTCCTTGCGGCTGCGGGCGCGACCGGTCAGCTGGTCGAGCAGGATCGTGCGGGCGACCTGCTCGGGGTCGGCGTCCGGCCCCGCCGCCACCGGGTCCTCCGGTGGCGGCTGGGCGCGGTCGCGTGCCTGCTTGGCCTCGCGTGCGCCGGTCCAGGCGTCGACGCCGAGGCTGACGTCACCCGCCCAGTCAGGGGCGGGACGGGTCTCGGGCTCCACGATCAGAAGTCGTCGACGCCGATCGGGTCGGCGGGCGCCTCGGCGTCGACGGTCGGGCCGACACCGAGCTTCTCGAGGATCTTCTTCTCCAGCTCGTTGGCCAGGTCGGGGTTGTCGCGCAGGAAGGTCCGCGCGTTCTCCTTGCCCTGGCCCAGCTGGTCGCCCTCGTAGGTGTACCAAGCGCCGGCCTTGCGGACCAGGCCCGCCTCCACGCCGACGTCGATGAGGCCACCCTCGCGGGAGATGCCCTTGCCGTACATGATGTCGAACTCGGCCTGCTTGAACGGCGGGGCCACCTTGTTCTTGACGACCTTGACGCGGGTGCGGTTACCCACCATCTCCTGGCCGTCCTTGAGCGTCTCGATGCGACGCACGTCGAGGCGGACCGAGGAGTAGAACTTCAGCGCCCGACCACCGGTGGTGGTCTCCGGCGAGCCGAACATCACGCCGATCTTCTCGCGCAGCTGGTTGATGAAGATGGCGGTGGTGCCGGAGTTGTTCAGCGCTCCGGTCATCTTCCGCAGCGCCTGGCTCATCAGGCGTGCCTGCAGACCCACGTGGCTGTCGCCCATCTCGCCCTCGATCTCGGCGCGCGGCACGAGCGCGGCGACGGAGTCGATGACGATGAGGTCGAGCGCACCCGAGCGGATCAGCATGTCGGCGATCTCGAGCGCCTGCTCACCAGAGTCGGGCTGGGAGACCAGCAGGGCGTCGGTGTCGACGCCGAGGTTCTTCGCGTACTCCGGGTCCAGCGCGTGCTCGGCGTCGATGAAGGCGACGATGCCGCCGGCGCGCTGGGCGCTGGCCACCGCGTGCAGGGCCACCGTGGTCTTACCGGAGGACTCCGGACCGTAGATCTCCACGACGCGGCCGCGCGGCAGACCGCCGAGGCCGAGGGCCACGTCCAGGGCGATCGCCCCGGTGGGGATCACCTCCAGGGGGGCGCGGGTCTCGTCGCCCAGTCGCATGACCGAGCCCTTGCCGAACTGCCGCTCGATGTTGGCGAGCGCTGCATCCAGCGCCTTGTCGCGATCTCCACCAGCCATGGGTGTTGTCCTCTTCTCTCGTCGTGGGCCAGGCACGTCGACGACGCTAGAGCGGGCCACCGACAACGCCTGATCAGCGTGTCGTGCACTGTGGAGAACCCCGCTCCGCGTCATGCCTGTGGACGCCACGGTAGCCGAACACCTGTTCGATCGCGGCTGCGACACGCGCGACACGCCGGTAGCTCGGGGCAGGGTCAGGGCAGGGGCGGGACAGGGTCAGGGCAGGGTGACGGTGAACCGGCAGCCCGGGACGCAGCCGTCGGGGCCCGCAGGCTGGTTGTCGACCCGCACGGTCCCCCCGTGGGCCTCGACGAGCCCGGCGACGATCGCCAGCCCCAGGCCGGCTCCGCGCGAGGAGGGCTGCTGCTCCGGCGTACGGGCCGCGCTGCCCTGCCAGGCCACGTCGAAGACGCGGGACAGGTCCTCGGCGGCCAGCCCGCCGCAGGCGTCGCTGACCGAGATCTCCACCCCGCCGCCCGGCACCGCACGACCCTGCACGTCCACCCGTCCGCCCGGGGCGGTGTGCCGCACCGCGTTGCCGACGAGGTTGGCGACCACGCGCGAGAGCGCGCCCGGGTCGGCGTGCACCTCCAGGCCGGGGTCCACCGAGCCGCCGACCGAGACCGTGCGGGCCGCGGCGACCGGCTCGGCTGCGGCGATAGCCTCGCTGAGCAGGTCCCCCAGCGAGACCGGCTCGGGAGCCAGGCGCAGCACCCCGGCGTGGATGCGCGAGAGCTCGAAGAGGTCGTCGACCATCCTGCTCATCCGGTCGACCTCGGTGCGGATCTGCCGGTGGTAGCGGGCGGGGTCGGCCGCCATGCCGTCCTCGAGCGCCTCGGACATCGCCCGCATCCCGGCCAGCGGCGTGCGCAGGTCGTGGGAGACCCACGAGACCAGCTCGCGGCGCGCCTCCTCCAGCCGGGCCTCGCGCTCACGGGCCTGCTTGAGCCGGTGGTGCGTGGCGGCCAGCTCCTCGGAGAGCCGGCGGAACTCGGCCGGCCCGCGCGCGGGCCCGGCGGAGTACGGCGAGGACGACCCGACCCGGCGCACCTCCTCGGCCAGCCCCCGCGACCACACCACGACCGCGCGCGAGAGGACCACCGCGACCAGCACCGAGACCACCGCGGCACTGGCCGCGACGAGGGTCAGGGCGCCCAGGTCGTGCTCGGAGATGAACATCGCCCGCGCCACGACCAGGACGCCGGCCAGCATGCCGAGCACCGGCACCACGGCGACGAGCACCAGCTGCCAGGCGATCGAGAGCCGGCGCACCGCCCAGGCCGCCGCCAGCCCGAGCGTGCCGACGGCGAGCGCCGCCGCGACCGCCATCGCGACGATCTGCAGCTTGTCCTGGGTCATCGGGGCTCCTGGGTCATGCGGGAGCCGGCTCCCAGCGGTAGCCGACCCCCCACACCGTGACCAGCCGGGTCGGCTGCTTGGGGTCGGCCTCGACCTTCTCGCGCAGCCGCCGCACGTGCACGGTCACCGTCGACAGGTCGCCGACGCTCCACCCCCAGACCCGCTCCAGCAGGTCCTCGCGGGACCACGCGGTGCCGGGGTGGGCGAGCAGGAAGCGCAGCAGGTCGAACTCGCGCGCCGTCAGCGCGAGGGTCTCCCCCGCCCTGGTCACCTCGTGCCGCGAGGTGTCGAGCACCAGGTCGCCGTCGGTGAGCACCCCCGCCGGCTCCGGCTCCTGGCCCACGCCCGCACGCCGCAGGACGGAGTCGACCCGCAGCGCGAGCTCGCGGGGGCTGAACGGCTTGGTGACGTAGTCGTCGGCACCGACCTCCAGGCCCGCCACCCGGTCGCCCTCCTCGCCCAGGGCGGTCAGCATCACCACCGGCACCTCGGCGCGCCGGTCCGGCAGCGCGCGCAGCCGGCGGCAGACCTCCAGGCCACCCATGCCGGGCAGCATCAGGTCGAGGACGACGAGGTCGGGCGCGCCGGTGACGGGCGCCTGGCCGGGCGGTCCCAGGCGGCGCAGGGCGTCCTCCCCGTCACCGGTCTCCTCGACCTCGTGGCCGTGGGCCCGCAGGTAGGACACGACCACCTCGCGGACGGTCACGTCGTCGTCGACGACCAGCACCCGCCCCATCAGCGCTGGTCCCGGCGAGCGCGCAGCGAGTGGAGGAGGACGGGCAGCACGACCACGATGATGACGGTCGCGACGAGGGCGAGGTAGCCCGCGGTGTAGTCACGGTCCAGCAGCGTCGGGTTGTCGGGGGCGTTCTCGCGCCCGAACCCGCCGAGGAACGGCACGGCCAGCACCGTCAGGCTGCCGAGCACCACGAGGCCCGCACCTGCAGCCGGCCTGGCCACGGCCGGCAGCAGCCGGGTGGCGAGCAACGACACGACGATCACCACCGAGCCGAGCAGGACGTCGTGGACGAGCACGCCGCCGGCCAGCCACAGGGCCACGTCGAGGTTGCCGGAGAGGTCCTGCCGCGAGAGCAGCAGCCATGCGCCGTACGCCGCCAGCAGCACGCCCGCGGAGCCCAGCACCGCCCTTCCGGGGCTCACCCGTCCCGTCTCACCGCCGCTCATGTGACCGCCTCCAGCCGCGAGAGCCACTTGGTCTGCAGGACGCCGGGCCGGTTCGGCGCGATGAGGCGGGCCGGGTAGCCGTGGTCGAGGTCCAGCGGCTCGCCGGACAGCGCGAGCGCGACGAGGGTGCGGTCGTCGTCGGCGAAGTTGCCCTGCAGCAGGGTCGCGCGGAACGCGCCCCTCTCCTGCAGCGAGGTCACCACCACCTCGGCCCCGCGCGGGGCGTCGACGAGGTCGAGGAGGTCGCGCAGCCGCACGCCGGTCCACACCGCCGAGGCGCTCCACCCCTCGACGCACGCGATCGGCAGCTCCTCGGAGCGCTGCGGCATGGCCAGCAGGTCGTCGCGGGTGAGGGAGACGGTGGTGCCGGCGTACCCCACCACCAGCCGGTACGCCGGTGACGACGCCGACTCCTCGACCCCGGCTGCGGCCGCGGTGCGGTTGACCGGCACCCCGCCCGGGCCGTCCCCGGAACGGACCCCCAGGACGGACACGCGCCGCAGCCACGGGACGGTCGAGCCCGCGGTGGCCAGCACGGCCAGGCCCGCGGCGACCCACGTCGAGCGCAGCAGGCCGCGGCGGCTCAGACCGCCGCGGACCACGGCCTCGGGCCGGTCCAGGGCGGTGTCGTCGACGTCGCGCCCGAGCGCCTCACGGATGGTGGGCAGCTTGACGGCCAGGTGCAGCAGCAGGGCACCGGTGGCGATCCACGCCAGGGCGTAGTGGCTGCGGCGGAAGGAGAAGTCCCAGGGGTACCACTGGGTGGAGTTGAGCAGCCCGGTCACCAGCAGGAAGACCGAGGCCGAGACGAGCACCGCGATGGAGGCCCGCTCGGCACCGTCACGGGCCCGGCCGGCCCAGTCGGCCGGGAGCCCGCGCACCAGCAGCGGCAGCACGCTCCAGAGCTTGACCAGCAGCAGCGGGATGCACGCGATGCCGGCGGTGACGTGCAGCCCCTGGGTGAGGCGGTAGCCCCACGACGGGTTGGTCGGGAAGGGGATCGGCTGGGAGGGGTTCTGCGCGTAGTGGCTGACCAGCCCGGTGAGGAAGGCGATGCCGAAGCAGATGCCGAGCCATCGCCCGACCCGCGCGGCCACCGCGGCGCTGCGCAGGTGCGAGGTCTCGCGGACCGTCGGCATGGTCGTCACGGCCGTCGCTCCAGGACGGCCAGCCAGCGCTGGGGGGCGAACGGGGCCCGGGTCGTGACCGCCCACCCGGTCGCGCGGGCCAGGCCGAGCACCCCGTCGACGCCGACGACCGACCAGCGGAACGGCCTGCTGGTGGTGCCGGCCAGCTCCAGCCGCGCCCAGCGGGTCGTCGAGGGCACGCCAGGAGCGGCGAGCTCCACGACGACACGTCCGTCGGGCGCGACCACCTCACCCAACCGGGCCAGGAGCGCGAGCGGGTCGCCGCCGATGCCGACGTTGCCGTCGGCCAGCAGCACGGTGTGCCAGCGGCCCTCCCGCGGGACCGGGTCGAAGACGCTGCCCTGGAGCGCGACCACCCCGCGCGCCCGGGTCTGCGCCACTGCCTCGGGGACCACGTCGATGCCCAGCACCCGCCCATCGCGTCGCTCGGCGAGCCGCTGCGCGAGCCGCCCGGGCCCGCAGCCGACGTCGAGCGTGTCGCCGACACACTCGGCGAGGAGCGCCTCGTCGTGGGCGTCGGCCTCCCGTGTCCAGTCGTGGACGGGCAGCTCGGCGGGCCCGCCGTCCAGGCCGAGCACCCGGCAGGGCACGCCGCGCAGGGCATGGCTGAACAGGGTGCTGAACGAGCGGTCGTGCAGGTCCGGGACCTCCTCGGCGAGGCTCATGCCTCGACCCCCAGCCATGCCCGGGAGAACCGGGTGGTGGGGCAGCCGGCGGCGACCTGGTCGGCGTCGGCGACGGTGTCCACGTCGCGCTGCACCGGCGCGGTTCCGACGTCCAGGCCCCGGGCACGCAGCGCGGCCAGGGTGTCGTCGTGGGTGTGCTCGGTCGACATCTCGACCCCGGCGAGCACCGTGGCATCGCGCGGGTCGCGCAGCGCCAGCACCCACCAGCCGCCGTCCTCGGCCGGCCCCAGCACGGCGTCGTGTCGCTCGAGGCCGGCCACCACCACTGCCAGCAGGTCGGGGGTGAGCTGCGGGGTGTCCATGCCGACCTGCACCACCGGGCCCGGCCCGCTGGTCGCGACGTCGGCGTGGGCCGCGGCCAGCCGCTCGTCGAAGCCGCCGCCGCGCTGGGGGTGCACGTGCCACCCCCGGGTGGCTGCGAGCAGCTCGGGGCCGGCGACCGCGTCGGCGAGGTCGCCGGCGAGCGCCAGGTGGCAGTGCTCCGCGCCGTACGCCGCCGTGCAGGCCTCCACCGTGTCCAGCAGCGCGGCCGCGGCCAGCTCGGCCGCCCGCCCGAGGCCGACGTCGGCGCCCAGCCGGGTCTTCACGTGGCCGGCGACCGGCGCCTTGGCGAGCACCAGGGCCCGCACCGGACCGGTAGGAGCAGCAGCGGTGCCGGTCATGACAGCACCCGCCAGAAGTCGCGGGCGGCCCGGACGGTGCCGCGTACCGAGCCGGAGACCTTGGAGCGGGTGCCCTCGGCCCGGGGGTGGTAGTCGACGTCGTGCTCGCTGACCCGCCACCCGGCCGACGTCAGCTTCTGCAGCAGCTCGACGGGGTAGCCGAAGCGCCGGTCCCGCACGTCGAGGTCGAGCAGGGCACGCCGGTCCAGCACCCGCATCGGCGCGATGTCGTGGGCGGCCATGCCCAGGCGCCGGCGCAACCACCAGACGATGAGGTTGTTGCCCAGCCGGGCGTGCCAGGGCCAGACGCGACGGTCGACCGGCCGGCGGCGGCCCAGCGCCGCGTCGGCGCGGCCGGAGCGGACGTCGTCGAGCATCGGCAGCAGCTGGTCGGGGTCGAAGCTGCCGTCGCCGTCCATGAAGGCGACGTGGTCGTGGGTGGCGGCCAGCAGCCCCGCGTGGACCGCGGCGCCGTAGCCCGGCGTCGACTCCCGCACCACGTGCGCCCCGAGCCGCTCGGCGACCTCGGCGGTGTCGTCGGTCGAGCCGTTGTCGACCACGATCACGCGGAACTGCGCGGGCACCCGCGGCAGCAGCGTCGCCAGCGCCGGGCCCTCGTCCCGGCACGGCAGCACCAGGTCCGCGACGGGGCCGGCCACCGGGTCGGCCGCCGGGTCGGCGACCGGCGAGGCAGGGTCGGGTGCAGGCATGGCAGCGACCGTAGCCCGACGGCGGTACCGCAGGGGTGGGGCAACTCTTACGGCCTCGTGACGCCAGCACCGTGACGCCCGGCGCGCGGGCGGTGCGGTCGCTGGGCGACTCCCCCTACAGTCGCGGGCATGCCCTCCCCCGCGGTCCCCCGGTCCGCGCCCCCTGCGGTCGTCAGGGCGGCCACCGCGGGCGTGGTGGTCGTCGCGCTGCTGGTGCTGGCCGCCTTCACGGTCCCCCACCTGGTCGACTGGGAGGTGCACACCCGCGCGCCGCGTTCGACGGTCGACGAGCTGCTGGTCCCGCCGCTGCACGGGTGGTTCGCCCCGCAGTGGTTCGGCCCCGGCACGCTCCCGGCGCTCGTGCTGGGCCTGGGCGGCTGGTGGTGGGGAGCGCGCTGGGCGCGGGTCCTGCCGTGGCGGGGCCTGCTGCTCGCGACGTACCTCCTCGCGCTGGGCTGGTGCCTCTCGCTGGCGCTGGTCGACGGCCCCAGCGGCCTCTCGCGGGTGCTCGGCCACCCGGTGGAGTACCTCCCCACCGCCCGCGCGGTCGACGACGTGGGCCTGCTGCTGCGCGAGTACGTCGACCGCATCTCCTACGACGCCGCGCCGCGCAACTGGCCCACCCACGTCGCGGGGCACCCGCCGCTGATGCTGCTGTTCTTCGTCGGCCTGGTGCAGGTGGGCCTGGGCGGCGACCTGGCCGCCGGCGTCGTCGTCACCGTCATCGGCGCGTCGATGCCGGTCGCGGTGCTCGTGGCGCTGCGGGCGCTCGGCGTCCCCGACGTCGCCCGCCGCCTGGCCGTGCCGCTCGCGCTGTCGCCCGTCGCGGTCTTCGTCGCGGTCTCCGCCGACGCCGTCATCGGCGCCGTCGTCGCCTGGGGACTGGCCTGTCTCGCGCTGGCCACCCGGCGCGCAGGGCCCGGGCCCGGACGCTGGGGCTGGTCGGCGGCCGCCGGCCTGCTGCTGGGCTGCTCGGTGCTGATGTCCTACGGCATGCCCCTGGTGGGGCTGGTGGCCCTGGCGGTCATCGGGGCCGGCTGCGCCTGGCGGGGGCCGGTGCTCCCGGTGGCGGTGGGCGCCGCGCTCGTGCCCGTGCTCGGCTTCGCGGCCGCCGGGTTCGCGTGGTGGGAGGCCTACCCCGTCCTGCACGACCGCTACTGGGAGGGCATCGCCTCGATCCGCCCGGCGTCGTACTGGCTCTGGGGCAACCTCGCGGCCCTCGCCGTCATCACCGGCCCCGCCGTGTGGGGCGGCGTCGGGGTCCTGGTGACCCGGGTACGCACCCTGGCGCGCCGGCGACTGCCCGAGCCGGAGCGGGTGGTCGTGCTGCTCTCCGGCGCGATGCTGCTGGTCGTCCTGGCCGCCGACGCCTCCCGGATGAGCAAGTCGGAGGTCGAGCGGATCTGGGTGCCGTTCGTGCCGTGGCTGACGCTCACCGTGGCCCTGCTGCCGCCGCGCTGGCGCTCGCCCGCCCTGCTCGCGCAGGTCGTCACGGCGCTGGCACTGCAGCACCTGGCCTACACGAGCTGGTAGCTCAGGCGCGCAGGGGCGCGGTCGCGAACGCCGGGAGCCCGACCTCGGGCAGCACCTCGGCGCTGAACCCGAGCTCCACCCGGGCCCGCTCGGGAGAGGCCACGATGTGCCGCACGTCCCCGAGCCGGTAGCCGCCGGTCACCTCCGGGGCCAGGTCGCGCCCGGTCCCCTCCGCCACCAGCTCGGCGACCCGACGGATGCCGACCGGGTGGCCCGAGGCCACGTTGTAGGCGCGGTGGTGCCCCGCCGGCGCCTCCAGCACCGCGTCGAGGGAGGCGACGTTGGCCCGCGCCACGTCGCTGACGTGGACGAAGTCGCGCATCTGCTCGCCGTCCTCGAAGACCCGGGGCGCCTCGCCCCGCTCGAGGGAGGAGCGGAACATCGCCGCGACGCCCGAGTACGGCGTGTCCCGCGGCATCCCCGGGCCGTAGACGTTGTGGTAGCGCAGCGACACCGCCGCCGCGTCGGCCTGCCGCACCCAGGCGGTCGCGTAGTGCTCCTGGGCGACCTTGGAGGCGGCGTAGCTCGACCGCGGCTCGAGCCGGGCGTCCTCGTCGACGAGCGCCCACGCCAGCGGGCCGCCGCACACGGGGCACGGGTTGTCGAAGCGTCCCGCCTCGAGGTCCTCGCGCCCCCGCACCCCCGGCACCTGCTCGCCGTGCTCGGGGCAGGTGTAGCGCCCCTCGCCGTAGACGACCATGCTCGAGGCCTGGACCAGCCGCTGCACCCCGGCCTCGTGCATCGCGGCCATCAGGGCGGCGGTGCCCAGGTCGTTGTGCCCGGCGTACGCCGGCAGGTCGGCCACCGTGACGCCGGCACCGACCACGGCCGCCTGGTGGCACACGGCGTCGACGCCACGCAGCAGACCGGCCCACGCCGCGGACGTGGCGGCCTCGCGCACGTCGAGGGCGTGGGTGCCCTCGGGCGCGCCCGTCGCGCCGTGCGCCATCGGCAGCATCACGTCGACCCGGACGACCTCGTCGCCGCGGGCCTCGAGCGCCTCGGCGACCGCGGCCCCGATGAACCCCGCGGAGCCGGTGAGGAGCACCCGCATCAGGCGGCCCCGCCCGGAATCGCGCCGGGGGTCTGGCCGGGGATGTCATAGGTGAGCTCGACGCCGTCGGTCCAGCTCCCGCAGGTGCAGCCGTCGGGGTCCGGCAGCGCCTCGATGGTGGCTGCCAGCAGGCCGGTGAGCCGCTCGAGGTTGGCCTTGAACAGCGCGAAGACCTCCTCCTGGCTGACCCCGCTGCCCTCCTCGGCGCCGGCGTCCATGTCGGTGACCAGCGCGATCGAGGCGTAGCACTGCCCCATCTCGCGGGCCAGCGCCGCCTCGGGCAGCGCGGTCATGTTGATCAGGGTCCAGCCCTGCTCGGCGTAGGAGCGCGACTCCGCGCGGGTGGAGAAGCGCGGGCCCTCGATGACGACCATCGTGCCGCCGTCGGTGACGTCGGGCGCGGCGCCGAGCACGGCGCCGCGCAGGCCCGGGCAGTAGGGGTCGCCGAAGGGCAGGTGCACCGCCCCGCTCTCCACGAAGGACGGGATCCGGCGGTAGGTGCGGTCGACCAGCTGGTCGGGCACGACCACGTCGCCGGGCGCCACCTCGGGGCGCAGGCCGCCGACCGCGCAGGGCGCGAGGACCTGGCGCACGCCGAGGGAGCGCAGCGCCCACAGGTTGGCGCGGAACGGGATCCCGTGCGGCGGGAAGTCGTGGTGTGCACCGTGCCGCGGCAGGAAGGCGACGCGGCGCCCCGCGACGGTGCCGATCGCGATGGGTGCCGAGGGGTCGCCGTACGGCGTCTCGACCCGCACCTCCTCGGGGTCGGTGAGGAAGGAGTAGAAGCCGGTGCCGCCGATGACGGCGATGTCGGCTGCGGCAGCGGGCGGAGGGGCCTGCGTGGAGGTCATGCGCTCACTGTGCCAGGCGGTCGGACCCCGACCGGGCGAGCACCGCAGCGAGGACCACCAGCAGCGCCAGGCCGATGCTGCCGTGGGAGAGGTGGGCGTAGCCCAGGGTCCCGACCACGACGCCGGCCAGTCCGCCGGCGGCGGCCGCGCCCAGCCCCATCATCAGGTCGGCTGCGCCCTGGACGTCGGCGCGGACGTCGAGCGGGGCGTGGTCGGCGATGAGGGTGGAGGCGGCGACGGTGCCGAAGCTCCAGCCGAGGCCGAGCAGGAACAGGCCGGTGAAGATCTGCCACGAGCTGCCCTCGGGCGCCGCGCCGGAGAGCAGCAGCGACAGCACCAGCAGCACTCCCCCGGCCCCCAGCGTCGGTGCCCGGCCGACGCGGTCGGCGAGCAGCCCGACCAGCGGGGAGAAGGCGAACATCCCGAGCACGTGCACGCTGATGACCACTCCGATGATCCGCAGCTCGGCTCCGCCGTGCTCCATGTGCAGCGGCGTCATCACCATCACCGCGACCATCGCGGCGTGGCTGCCGACCAGGCCGAGCACGGCGGCCACCAGCACCGGCCGCTCGGCGAACGCGGCGCGCACCCGGCTCCACGACGTGCCGGTGGGCACCCCGACGACCTCCCCCGCGGCGTCGGCCTCGTCGTGGGCGATCCGGCGGGCGAGCAGCAGCGGGTCGGGGCGCAGCAGGGTGCCGACCAGCAGCGAGGCCAGCAGCATGCCGATGGCGCCGAGGGCGAACGGGCCGGTGAGCTCGGGCAGCCCGAGCGCGCGGGCCAGCGCCGCGGCGGGGCCGGTGAGGTTGGGCCCGGCGACGGCGCCGATGGTGGTCGCCCAGACCACGACCGAGAGCGCCCGGCCGCGGTGCAGCGGCTCGGCGAGGTCGGTCGCGGCGTAGCGCGCCCCGCTGTTGGCGGCCGTCGTCGCGCCGAGCAGCAGCGCCCCGAAAAGCAGGAGCGGCATCGAGCCGATGGCGCCGGCGACCACGGCCAGCACCGCACCGCCGGCGCCGACGAGGTAGCCCGTGGCGAGGCCGATGCGCCGGCCGCGCAGGCTCATCAAGCGGGCCAGGAGGTACGCCGCGACGGCCGCGCCGAGCACCTGGAAGGTCTGCGCCAGCCCGGCCTGGGACTCGCTGCCGGAGATGTCGCGGGCCAGCAGCGACGCGGTCGCGATGCCGATGGTGATGCCGACCGCGCCGACCGCCTGGGTCGCGACCAGCACACGGACGGTACGCCGCTGGGCGGCCGCCCGGTCGGGCGTCGAGGTGGCCGCCGCCGGGTCGGGGCGCGTGCTGCCCGCGGTCACCGCAGGGTCGCCGGGAGGCCGAGGAAGCCGTGGACCTCGGCCCAGACCTCCTTGGGGGCGACGCCGGCGTCCAGCGCCTCCTGCACCGTGCGGCCGCCGAGGCCGGCGATCACGGTCAGGCTCGCCCAGGACCGCGCCGAGGCCTGCCCCAGCGCGTGGTCCATCCGCTCCCAGAACTCCGTGTGCCGCACGCGGCCATCATCCCCGACGGCCTCAGGAGCCGGCCGGGCGGACGTCCCACACGTGGTGCTCGACGTCGTGCAGGTGGTAGCGCGCCAGCGAGTCCAGGGTGAAGACGGACCCGTTGCTGCGTCGGGCCGGTCGGGCCCACAGCGCCTCGTCGGTCGGGTCGAGGACGTCGTAGGTCGCCGCGACCCGCTCGGTCTCCTCGGCGAGCTCTCGGGCCACCGTGGCCGGGTCCTGCTCGGCGTACGCCTGCGACTCGGCGGTCTCGTCCTGGTCCCAGTTGGCGAACTCCGGGTCGTGCTGGCACAGCACCATCGCGACCCGGGCGCTGAAGACGATGTGCACGTCACGCACGTGGCAGGCGTACTCCAGCGGCGACCAGGTGGTCGGGTCGGGGCGCCGGGTGGCGGTCGGCCCGGACAGCAAGCGGTGCCAGGCGGGCATCCCGGCACGCAGCCGGGCACCGATCTGGTGCCGGGCGACCCCGGCGGCGTCGAAGCCGCACTGCTCGCAGGGGCGCTCCAGCACCCAGGTCCAGTCCTTGGTGTCGCGCAACCCCTCACTCATGGGCAGCAGCGTGGCAGACGGGGATGTCCTGTGGAGATCCGGTGTCGAACTCTTGTCGTGTCGTGGCGCGCACGTGCATCGATCGTGGAGCGCCCAGGAGGACAGTCGGGGACATGATCACCGTCCTCCTCGTGGCCCTCGCGCTGGTGTGGGTCCTGGCCCCGCTGCCGCTGGCCGTCGCCGTCGGACGGGCCTTCGCCGCGGGCGAGGCACCCGAGCCGGCAGGCGTCAGGTCAGCAGCAGCCGGTCCAGTCGACGCCTGACCAGCAGCAGTCCCACGACCACCATCGCGACGAGGTAGACCACCGAGACCGCGGAGTCCCACGACACCGTGCCCGTCGTCAGCTCGCGGCACAGCACGACGCCTCGGTAGAGCGGCGTCGCCTCGACGACCCAGCGCAGCACACCGGGGTAGGCCGTGACCGGGAAGAAGGTCGCCGAGAACAAGAACATCGGCAGCGTGGCCAAGGTGACAAACTCGAAGTCCTGCCACGAGCGCATCCACGTCGTCAGCGCCATGCAGACCGCGCCGAACGCGGCACCGATGAGCAGGGCAGCGGGGACCACGAGCAGGGCCCACCACGAGGAGACCAGCCCCATGGCCAGCATCACCAGCAGGAACGCCGCGGAGTAGGCGCCTCCGCGCATCAGCGACCAGGACAGCTCGCCGCGGGCGATGTCGAGCGTGGTCAGCGGCGTGGCCAGCATCTGGTCGAAGAGCTTGTTGAACTTGAGCTTGAAGAAGAAGTTGAACGTCGAGTCCAGCACCGAGCCGTTCATCGCGGAGGCGGCCAGCATGCCGGGGGCGACGAACTCGGCGTACGGGATCTCCTGCCCGCCCACCTCGAAGCCGCTGACCAGGGTGCCGACGCCGATGCCGATGCTGAGCAGGTAGAAGACGGGTTCGAGGAAGCCGGAGGCGAAGATGTACCAGACCCGTCGGTAGGCCAGGTAGTTGCGCTGCACCAGCAGCGCGGCGGCGCCGGTGGGGCCCAACGGGTGCCGGGCGATGCTGCGTGCCGCGGTCGCGGTCGTGATCGCCACTCAGACCACCATCCGTCGCTGGAGCCGGCGCTGGGCCCACCACCAGCCGAGCACCACCAGGGCACCCAGGTAGGCGACGTGGACCAGGGCGGGGCCGACCTCGAGGGTGCCGAGGGTGAGCATCCGGGTCAGGTCCACCCCGTGCCACAGCGGCGTGATGACCGCCAGCGACTCCAGCGGCTGGTCGAGGTTGCTGACGGGGAAGAACGCCCCGGAGAACAGGAACAGCGGGATCATCCCGAGCCGGAAGACCAGCGCGAAGGCGCTCTCGCTCCTCAGCCCGGCCGAGAACGCGTAGATCGGGGCGGCGAAGGCCAGCCCGATGAGCACCTGGACGGGGAAGGCGAGCAGCACGCCCCACCACGACTCGTGCACCCCGAAGGGCGTCACGACGGCGAGGAACACCGCCGCGCTGACCGCGACGCGGAAGGCCACGAAGCCCAGGTGGGCCAGGATCACGTGCTCGACACCGAGCGGGCCCGCGGTCATGGCGTAGTAGGTGCGGTTCCACTTGATCATCCCCATGACGGGGTAGGTCACCTCGCCGAAGACCAGCGTCATCGACTGGGCAGCGACCATCCCCGGCACCACGAACGCGAGGTAGCTCGTCGCACCCTCGAGCGTGTCGGGGTCGGCCTCCACGAAGCCGCCCAGCAGCACGCCCATCGCCACGACGTAGAGCAGGGGGGTGACGAAGGACGACACGACGCTGCCCTTCCAGGTACGCCGGTAGGCCGTCGTCCAGTAGTCCAGCAGTCGCAGGGCGCCGTCGATCGTGCCCCGGGGCGCGGTGGCCTGCGTGGCGCGCGCGGTCTTCGGTGGCTCCGTGCTCGTCATCAGTCGACCAGCGTCCGGCCGGTCAGCCGCAGGAAGACGTCCTCCAGGGTCGAGCGCCGCACCAGGGTCGCGATCGGCTGCAGGCCGCGCTCGTGCACCTTGGCGACCGTCTCCTCACCGTCGGCGGTGTAGAGCAGCAGCCGGTCGGGCAGCACCTCGACGCGCTCGGCCAGGTCGGCGACCTTCTCGGCCAGCGGCTGGTGGGTGCCGCCGTCGGTGGGCACCGGGAAGCGCAGCTCGGCGACCTCGCGGGTGGAGTGGGCGGCGATCAGGTCCAGCGGCGAGCCCTCGGCAACGATCACCCCCTTGTCCATCACCACGAGCCGGTCGGTGAGCTGCTCGGCCTCGTCCATGTAGTGGGTGGTGAGCACCAGCGTCACGCCCTGCTGCTTGAGCCGGAAGAGCCGGTCCCAGACGACGTGGCGGGCCTGGGGGTCCAGGCCGGTGGTGGGCTCGTCGAGCAGCAGGATGTCGGGGCGGTTGATCAGCGAGCGGGCGATGGTCAGCCGGCGCTTCATGCCGCCCGACAGGTCGTCGACCATCGCGTCGGCCTTCTCCGTGAGCTGCACGAACTCCAGCAGCTCCTGCGCCCGCTCGCGCACCTCCGCCCGCGGCAGCCCGAAGTAGCGGCCGTAGACGACGAGGTTGTCGCGCACCGTCAGCTCGGTGTCGAGGGTGTCCTCCTGCGGGCAGACGCCGATGCGGGCCTTGATCTGCTGGGCGTCGGTCGCCGGGTCCATGCCCAGGATGCGCAGCGTGCCGCCGCTGACCGGCGACACCGCCGCGATCATCCGCATCGTCGAGGACTTGCCGGCCCCGTTGGGCCCGAGGAACCCGAAGGCCTCCCCCGGACGTACGTCGACGTCGATCCCGCGCACCGCCTCGAACCCTCCGAAGCTCTTGCGAAGTCCCGCCGCGTGGATCATCGAGCCGGCTCCCGAGGCCGGCACACCTGTGCTCACGCCCTCACCCTAGGACGCGATCCCTGGCGGGGTATGCGCGCCGCACCGAGACCCGCCACGCGCTGCACCCACCTCCCTCTACGGTGACGCCCATGCCTTCCTCGCGTCGCACCCGGGTGCTCGGCACCGTCACCACGCTGGCCCCCGTGCTGGCGCAGACCGCGAAGGTGGTGGCCGGCGACGTGGCGTCCCGGCTCCGGCCGGGCACCGATCGGTCCGTGGCCGATCCCGGGGTGTCGATCGCCGAGCCCGAGGGTGCGGCCGACTACGCCCGCCGGGTCCACGCGACCGGCACGGTGACGGCAGCCCCCGCGGAGGTGGTGGGGCTGCTGACCGACCTCGACCGGGTGCACGAGTGGTTGACCCTGCACCGCTCGTGGCGCGGCGAGCGGCCGAGCCGGATGGAGACGGGCGCGGAGTTCACCCAGCAGATCTCGCTGATGGACATCCCCGCGCAGGCGCGGTGGAGCGTGGCGCGGGTCGACGCGGACGGGTTCGAGCTGCGGGGCACCGGCCCGATGGGCATCACGGTCGGGTTGTGGGCCTCCGTCGTACCGACGCCCGCGGGCAGCGGCGTACGACTCGACGGGGCGCTGGACGGCCCGCCGGTCAAGGGGCCGGTGGGCCTCACGGCCGTGCGCAGCGTGGAGGTCGCGCTGGCCGACTCGCTGGCGCGGGTGGCCGAGCTGCTCGGGGACGCCGAGGGTGGTGCCCGGCTGCGAGTGGCCGACGAGCCGGTGCTGCACGAGCGGACGGGGGCGCTGCTGGAGCCGACCACGCCGGTGGTGATCGGGGTCGGCCAGGTCGTGCGGCGCACGCCCGACCTCGATGCTCCCGTGGAGCCGGTGGCCTCCGCCGTCGAGGCGCTGCGCGCGGCCGAGCGCGACGCGGGCGTGGACGTGCTGGGTCGCGCCGACCTGGTGTACGCCGTGCCGAGCGCCTCGTGGACCTACCCCGACCAGGCGGGCCTGGTCGCCTCGCTCGTGGGAGCCGAGGAGGCGCGGACCGTGCAGACGTCGGCGTACGGCGGTGACGGCGGACAGCTCGCGATGAACGACGCCGCCGACCGGGTCGTGAACGGCGACGCGCACGTGGTGCTGGTGAGCGGCGCGGAGGCCGGGGCGACCGTCGCGGCGCTGCAGGCGCAGGGGCGCGAGCCGCAGTGGACCCGGCAGCCCGACGACGCCGCCCCGGACCGGGTGATCGGCGTCGACCGGCCGGCCAACAACGAGGCGGAGACGAGCGTGGGGCTGGGGGCGCCGATCTACGTCTACGCGCTGATCGAGTCCGCGCTGCGGGGTGCCGCCGGCACCGACGAGGCCGAGCACCGGGCCGCGATCGCGGACCTGTGGGCGCGGCACAGCGCGGTCGCGGCGGAGAACCCCTACGCGTGGGACCCGACGGCGCGCACGGCCGAGGAGATCGCGACGGTGACGCCGGCCAACCGGGCCGTCTCGGACCCGTACACGAAGCTGATGTGCGCCAACCTGCAGGTAGACCTGGCAGCCGGCGTGGTGGTGACCAGCGTGGCCGCGGCAGCCGCGCTCGGCGTACCGCAGGAGAAGTGGGTGTTCCTCCACTCCGGGGCCTCGGCGACCGACGAGTGGTTCGTCTCCGAGCGGGCGGACCTGGCCTCCTCCCCCGCCATCGCCGCAGCCGGCCGGGCGGCACTGGAGCACGCCCGGGTCCGGGCCGACGAGCTGGGGCCGGTGGACCTCTACTCCTGCTTCCCGGCCGCGGTGCAGCTCGGCGCGCAGGCGCTGGGGCTGCCGTGGCAGGACCCGGCACGGCCGCTCAGCGTCACGGGCGGGCTGACGTCGGCGGGTGGTCCGGGCAACGGCTACGGCCTGCACGCCATCGCGACGATGGTCCCGCAGCTGCGCGAGCGACCCGACGAGGTGGGGCTGTCGAGCTCGCTGGGCTGGTACGCCACGAAGCACGCGCTCGGGGTCTACTCCGCCACGCCGCCTGCTCGGCCGTTCGCGCACCTGCGCCCGACGGTGGACCGGCCGGCGCCGCGGCCGGTGGTCACCGAGCTCGACGGCCCGGCGGTCGTGGAGGCCGTGACGGTCGGTCACGACCGGGAGGGGCGCGTGGAGGGCGTGGTCGTCTCGGCCATCGCCGAGGACGGCAGCCGGGTGCTGCTGCGGCGCGAGGCCGAGGAGGACGTGGCGCTGCTGACCGGCACCGACGCCCTGCGCCGGGTGCTGCGCTCGGAGGACGGTCACCTGGTGCTCGGGGACGAGCGGGTGCCGCTGCCGGAAGCGCCGGCGGCGCCGGTGCACACCACGCTCGACGGCCCGGTCGCGATGATCACGCTGGACCGGCCTCGGGTGCGCAACGCGATCGACGCCCGCACCGCACGGATGCTGGAGCGGGCGGTGGACGACGTGGAGGCCGACGACGCGGTCCGGGCGATCGTGCTGACCGGCGCCGGCGGCACGTTCTGCGCGGGGATGGACCTCTCGGGCGCGCACCGCGGCGAGGTGCCGGTGACGGAGCGACGCGGCCCCTTGGGTCTCACCGAGCTGCCGCCGACGAAGCCGACGATCGCCGCGGTCGAGGGCTCGGCGCTGGCGGGCGGCTTCGAGCTGGCGCTCTGCGCGGACCTGGTGGTGGCGGGCGAGGCGGCGACCTTCGGCCTGCCGGAGGTCAAGCGCGGCCTGCTGGCCGCCGCCGGAGGTCTGCTGCGCACGGCGACGCGGCTGCCGCGGGCGGTGGCGCTGGAGATCGCGTTGCTGGGCGAGCCGGTCTCGGCGCAGCGGTTGCACGAGCTGGGCCTGGTCAACCGGGTCGTCCCGGACGGCCGCGCCCTGGTGGCGGCGCTGGAACTGGCGCGTCAGGTCGCCGACAACGCCCCGCTGTCGGTGCGGGTGGGCAAGCAGATCATCGACGCCGCTCCCGCCTGGCCGGTCGACGAGGCGTTCACCCGGCAGAGCGAGATGGCCAGCCCGGTGATCCTCAGCGACGACGCCCGCGAGGGCGTCGCCGCCTTCGCGGAGAAGCGGCCCCCGAGGTGGACCGGACGCTAGCGCCGGTTGATGCGTACGAAGACAGGCACAACGCACGGATCCCCGGGTCGTCGCGCCGCGACGGACGGCTGCATCCGCCGTTGTGCCTGTTCTCGTACGAGCGATGGCGCGAAGTCGAGCGGTGGACACGGCGGTGACACTGGAGTCATGAGGGACGAACCGCCCCGCAAGAAGTTGCTGCCGACCACCGGTGTGGTGCTCGTGCACGACTTCTGTCGCGCTGCAGGCATCGACCAGCCGCGCCTGCTGGAGCTGGCTGAGGCGGGCGTGGTCTCCCTGCTCTACCGCAGGGGCGAGCCGTTCGGCCTGCTCGACGACCGGCTGCCGTCCGCTGCGGAGCTGGGCGAGGCAGGCGTGGACGTCCCGCAGGACTACCTCAACCGGCTGCGGCACGACCTGCCGGAGGACGCGTCACCGCGGCCGCAGGATGCCTCGTGGACGATGGGCTGGGACTGACCTGACGCTCATGGGCGGCTGCTCGGTCCGTCCGGTTCCGTGACGCCGGCCCGTCTGGTTCCACCGCGTGCCCTACAGGTGGTCCGGCACGATGAGCGCGTCCGGGTCCTGCCGCGGCGGCAGGTGCGAGAGCACCTCCTGCACCAGCCCGACCCGGTGGTCGAGGTAGGCGTCGCGGTCCTCGGCGGGCTGGGCCTCCCAGGAGCCGTCACCCTGCGAGCGGTCCCACTCGGCGGCCAGCAGCGGGCCGGCGACCGAGGCGACGGTCTCGTCGTCGTACTCCGCGCGCGTGCCCGGCTCCACCGTGACGTCCGGCAGTCCGACGAGCACCGGCAGCACCTGGTCGCCGATGAGGGTCAGCGTCTGGAAGCGCGTGAACCTGTCCAGCTCCTCCCACGCGGCCTTCGCCTCGTCGGGGTCCTCGGCCAGTCCGGCGCGCACGGCACCCTGCAGCGCGGTCGTCATCTCGTGCTCGGTGAACCTCACTCCCTCATCCTCCCCGGCGCCACGCCCACGCCCAGCACCGCCTCGGTGGTGAAGCACAGCTCGTCGTCGACGACGAGGGCCCGCACCTCCTGCTCGTACGCCGCCCGCAACCGCTCGCGCACCTCGACCGGCTGCGCGGCGACCGTCGCCCCGATGCCACCGATGCCGGCAGCCGCGCCGTCCCACAGCTCGTCGACCGGGCCGCGGTGGGTCCAGGTGATCGGGTGCGCGTCGGCGTCGAGCCCGGCATCGGCCAGGAGGTCCTGCAGACCCTGCACGGTCCGCGGGAAGTCGAGGTGCTCGGGCAGCCGCACGCCCGGCGCCGGGACGACCCCCACGGCGTCGAGCACCCGCTGCCACATCCGCGACTGGGCGTTGGCACCCGACGGCCAGATCGTCGCGAGCACGCGACCGCCGGGCGCGGTGACACGGGCCAGCTCGGCGACGCCCGCGCGCGGATCGTCGAGGTGGTTGACCACGAACGCGGCGACCACGAGGTCGAAGGCACCGTCCTCGAAGGGCAGGTCCGGCAGGCCCACCGTGAGCCCGGCCATCTCGGGGTCCGGGTCGACCGCGACGACGTGGGCTCCCGCCCCGCGCAGGACCCGCGCCAGTCGACCGTCCCCGGCGCCGACGTCGAGCACGCGCCGCCCGGTCAGCGGTCGGAGCGCCGACAGCAGCGCCGGGTGCGCCCCGGCGCACAGCCGCGCGCACGTCGCGGCGTACGCCGCCGCCTGGCCCTGGCCACCCCACCCACGAGACATGCCCCCACCTTTTCAGGCACCTCCACGAAGCGGCCCTACCCGATCAGGCGAGAGGACTGTCGGTGCCATCGGACAGGATGAGCGGGTGAGCAGGGGTGCCGACGTGCTGGAGGAGTTCAGCGAGCCGACGCGGACGTGGTTCCGCGCAGCCTTCGCCGAGCCCACCCCTGCCCAGGTCGGCGCCTGGCAGGCCATCGGCGCCGGCAAGCACGCGCTGGTGGTGGCCCCCACCGGCAGCGGCAAGACGCTCAGCGCGTTCCTCTGGTCGCTGGACCAGGTGCTCACCGGCACCCCGCCCGAGGACCCGCAGGAGCGCTGCCGCGTCCTCTACGTCAGTCCGCTGAAGGCGCTGGCCGTCGACGTCGAGCGCAACCTGCGCGCCCCGCTGACCGGCATCCGCCACACCGCCGAGCGGCTGGAGACCAGCGTCTCCGACGTCCAGGTCGGCGTCCGCTCCGGCGACACCAGCGCGGCCGACCGGCGACGCCTCTCCACCAAGCCGCCCGACATCCTCATCACCACGCCCGAGTCGCTGTTCCTCATGCTCACCAGCCAGGCGCGCGAGTCGCTGCGCGGCGTGCGCACGGTGATCATCGACGAGGTGCACGCCGTCGCCGGCACCAAGCGCGGCGCCCACCTCGCGCTGAGCCTCGAGCGTCTCGACGCCATGCTCGACTCCCCCGCCCAGCGCATCGGCCTCTCCGCCACCGTGCGCCCGCTCGAGGAGGTCGCCAGGTTCCTCGGCGGCAGCGCCCCGGTCGAGATCGTCGCCCCGCCCTCGAGCAAGGAGTGGGAGCTCTCCGTCGTCGTCCCCGTCGAGGACATGACCAACCCCGGCGGCGTCCAGGACCTCGACGACCCCGACGGCACCGGCGACTCCGAGGGCGGCGGCCGCGACAACAGCCTCTGGCCGCACGTCGAGGAACGCGTCGCGGACCTCATCGAGGCCCACCGCTCCACCATCGTCTTCGCCAACTCCCGGCGTCTCTCCGAGCGGCTCACCGCCCGGCTCAACGAGATCGCCGCCGAGCGCGCCGGCGTCGAGCCGGAGCCCGGCGACGTGGTGCCTCGACAGCAGACGCGGATGCCCGCCGAGGTGATGGCGCAGTCCGGGGTCTCGACGAGCTCGACCGACAACCCGGGGGCGCCGGTGCTGGCCCGCGCCCACCACGGCTCGGTCTCCAAGGAGCAGCGCGCCCTCATCGAGGACGACCTCAAGCGCGGTCGCCTGCCCGCCGTGGTCGCCACCAGCAGCCTCGAGCTCGGCATCGACATGGGCGCGGTCGACCTCGTCGTCCAGATCGAGTCCCCGCCCAGCGTCGCCAGCGCCCTGCAGCGCGTCGGCCGCGCCGGCCACCAGGTCGGCGAGGTCTCCCGCGGCGTGCTCTTCCCCAAGCACCGCGGCGACCTGGCCCAGACCGCCGTCGCGGTCGAGCGGATGCGCACCGGCGCCATCGAGTCGATGCGGGTGCCGACCAACCCCCTCGACGTCCTCGCCCAGCAACTCGTCGCCGCCACCGCCATGGAGGCGTGGGACGTCGACGCCCTCTACGACCTGGTCCGCCGCGCCGCGCCGTTCACCGGTCTGCCGCGCTCGGCGTACGACGCCGTGCTGGACCTCCTCACCGGTCGCTACCCCTCCGACGAGTTCGCCGAGCTGCGCCCGCGCATGGTGTGGGACCGTGTCACCGGGCAGCTCACCGCTCGTCCGGGCGCGCAGCGGCTCGCGGTCACCAGCGGCGGCACCATCCCAGACCGCGGCCTGTTCGGCGTGTTCCTCGTCGGCGGCCCTTCGACAGGCTCAGGGAGCGGTGGCGGGGGCGCCCGGGTCGGCGAGCTCGACGAGGAGATGGTCTACGAGTCCCGCGTCGGCGACGTCTTCGCGCTCGGCGCGACCTCGTGGCGCATCGAGGACATCACCCACGACCGCGTCCTGGTCACCCCGGCCCCCGGCATCCCGGGCCGGCTGCCGTTCTGGAAGGGCGACGGCCTCGGCCGCCCCGCCGAGCTCGGGCAGGCCGTCGGAGCGCTGGTGCGCGAGCTCGGCTCCGTGCCGCGCAAGCAGGCGGAGGCCCGGGTCCGCGAGCAGGGCCTGGACGAGTGGGCCTCGACCAACCTCGTCGACTACCTCCACGAGCAGATGGAGGCCACCTCGGTGCTGCCGAGCGACCAGACGCTGGTGGTCGAGCGGTTCCGCGACGAGCTCGGCGACTGGCGGCTGGTGCTCCACTCGCCGTACGGCACCCAGGTCCACGCCCCCTGGGCGCTGGCGATCAACGCCCGGCTGCGGGAGCGGTTCGGCGTCGACGGGCAGGCGGTGGCCAGCGACGACGGCATCGTGGTCCGCATCCCCGACACCGACGCCGAGCCGCCCGGCGCCGACGTGGTGGCCTTCGAGCCCGACGAGATCGAGGAGATCGTCACCGCCGAGGTCGGCGGCTCCGCGCTCTTCGCCTCCCGGTTCCGCGAGTGCGCCGCCCGCGCCCTGCTGCTGCCGCGCCGCGACCCCGGGCGTCGCTCCCCGCTGTGGCAGCAGCGCCAGCGCTCGGCCGCGCTGCTCGAGGTCGCCTCGAAGTACCCCTCCTTCCCGATCGTCCTCGAGGCCGTGCGCGAGTGCCTCCAGGACGTCTACGACCTGCCCAGCCTGGTCTCGCTGATGCGGCGGGTGGAGCGCCGCGAGGTCTCCGTCGTCGACGTCCCCACCCACGCGCCGTCGCCGTTCGCGCGCTCGCTGCTCTTCGGGTACGTCGCCCAGTTCGTCTACGAGGGCGACTCCCCCATCGCCGAGCGGCGGGCCGCGGCCCTCTCCCTCGACCAGGGCCTGCTCGCCGAGCTGCTCGGTCGCGCCGAGCTGCGCGAGCTGCTCGACCCCGCGGTGCTCGAGGAGGTCGAGGCCGAGCTCCAGCGCACCGCCGAGGACCGTCGGGTCCGCGACGCCGAGGGTGTCGCCGACCTGCTGCGGCTGCTCGGCCCGCTGACGACCGAGGAGCTGGTCGCCCGCTCGGTGCCCGACGCCGACGTCAAGCAGTGGGCGCTCGACCTGGCCACCGCCCGTCGGGCCGTCGAGGTCCGCCTCGGTGGCGAGGAGCGCTGGGCCGCCATCGAGGACGTCGGCCGGCTGCGCGACGGCCTCGGTGTCCCCGTCCCGCCCGGCACCCCCGACGTCTTCGCCGACCCAGTCGAGGACCCGCTCTCCGACCTTGTCGCCCGGCACGCGCGCAGCCACGGCCCGTTCACCGCCGAGGAGGTGGCCACCCGGCTGGGGCTCGGGGTCTCCGTCGTCCGGCTGACCCTGCAGCGCCTGGCGGCCCAGGGGCGCGTGCTGGATGGTGAGTTCCGACCCTCCGGCGCCGGCACCGAGTGGTGCGACGCCGAGGTGCTGCGCAAGCTGCGTCGCCGCTCGCTGGCCCGGCTGCGCAAGGAGGTGGAGCCGGTCGAGCCCGAGGCGCTGGGCCGCTTCGGCACTGCCTGGCAGCACGTCTCCGGCAAGCGCGGCCTGCGCGGCCTCGATGGCCTGCTCGCCGCGGTCGACCAGCTCGCCGGCTGCGCCGTCCCCGCCAGCGCCCTGGAGCCGCTCGTGCTGGCCTCCCGGGTCCGCGACTACGAGCCGGCCATGCTCGACGAGCTCACCGCCTCCGGCGAGGTGCTGTGGGTCGGCCACGGTGCGCTCGGCAGCAACGACGGCTGGGTCAGCCTGCACCTGGCCGACCAGGCGCCGCTCACGCTGCCCGAGCCGGTGCCCTTCGACCACAGCGAGGCCGCCGAGGCGGTGCTCGCCGCGCTGGCCGGCGGTGGCGCGTGGTTCTTCCGCCAGCTGGCCCAGCAGGTCGAGGCCGCCGGGGTCAGCGCCACCGACGACGTCCTCACCAGGACCCTGTGGCAGCTGGTGTGGTCGGGCCGGGTCGCCGGCGACACCCTGGCCCCGCTGCGGGCGCTGACCCGGGGTGGCGGCACCACCCACCGCACCAAGCGCGCGCCCGCGCGTCCGCGCTTGGCCTCGACCACCGGCTCGGCCGGCCGGCTGCGCGCCACCGGCGCCCGCACCGGTCCGCCCGAGACCGCCGGGCGCTGGGCGCTGCTTCCCGAGCTCGACACCGACCCCACCCGCCGGGCCCACGCCGCCGCCGAGCACCTGCTCGACCGGCACGGCGTGATCACCCGCGGCGCCGTCGCCAGCGAGCGCATCCCCGGCGGCTTCGCGGCGGTCTACAAGGTGCTGGCCGCCTTCGAGGACTCCGGACGCTGCCGCCGCGGCTACTTCGTCTCCGGCCTCGGCGCCGCCCAGTTCGGCACCGTCGGCGCCATCGACCGGCTGCGCACCTTCTCCGAGCCCACCACCGGCCCGGACGCCGCCCCCACGAGCAGCAGTGATGCCGAGGTCGTGTCGGTCGCCCTGGCCGCGACCGACCCCGCCAACCCGTACGGCGCGGCCCTGCCCTGGCCCGAGCGCTCCAGCGCCGAAGAGGGCGGGGCCGGCCACCGCCCCGGCCGCAAGGCCGGCGCCCTCGTCGTGATCGTCGACGGACGCCTGGTCCTCTACGTCGAGCGCGGCGGCAAGACCCTGCTCACCTTCAGCGACGACCCCCAGCTGCTCGGCCTGGCTGCCCGTTCCCTCGCCGACGCCGCGGCCCGCGGGGCCCTGGGTCGGATGACGGTGGAGAAGGCCGACGGCGAGCCGTTGCTCGGCTCCGGCACCACCCCGCTGCGCACCGCGCTGACCGAGGCCGGCTTCGTCTCCACCCCGCGCGGCCTGCGCCTGCACCCCGGCCCCGGGCGCCGCTGATGCCCGAGGGCGACACCGTCTTCCGGGCCGCCCGGCTGCTCGACCGCGAGCTGTCGGGCCGCCGTCTCACGCGCACCGACTTCCGCGTCCCCCAGCACGCGACCACCGACCTGTCCGGCGGGCTGGTGCTCACGACGCTGCCGCGCGGCAAGCACATCCTGACCCGCATCGAGCACGACGGTCTGGCCTGGACGCTGCACACCCACCTGAAGATGGAGGGCGCCTGGCGGGTCCTCGACCACGGCCGTCGCTGGCCGCGGCCGGCCCACCAGGCCCGCGTGGTGCTGGAGTCCGAGGCCAAGGTCGCGGTCGGCTTCAGCCTCGGCGTCGTGGAGCTGCTGCCCACCGACGCCGAGCTCGGGGTCGTGGGTCACCTCGGCCCCGACCTGCTCGGCCCGGACTGGGACGAGCCAGAGGCGCTGCGGCGCCTGCTGTCCCAGCCCGACCGCGAGGTGGGCGACGCGCTGCGCGACCAGACCAACCTCGCCGGCCTCGGCAACATGTACGTCGCCGAGCTCTGCTTCGTCTCCGGGGTGCACCCGCGGCGACCCGTCGGCGAGCTGACCGGCCTGCCGCGGATGCTGCGGCGCGGCAAGCAGATGCTCGAGCTCAACAAGGAGCGGGCCGTCCAGTCCACGACCGGCGACCTGCGCGAGCGGGAGCGGATGTGGGTCTACCGCCGCGACCGCTCCCCCTGCCGCCGCTGCGGCACCCCGGTCGCCGTGGACATGCAGGGCCCGGCCGGCAGGGAGCGGGCGATCTACTGGTGCCCGCGCTGCCAGCCGGAGACCCCCGCCTGACCACCGGGGCCGGTCTCACGGCCGGGTGAGCCAGGCGATCCCCTCGATCTCCACGTCCTTCTTGCTCAGTGTGCGGATCTCGAGCTTGCCGCTGCGTCGCTTGTCGAGGTGCAGCAGCAGCACGACGTGCTCCTGGGTCTCGTCGGTCTTCAGCGAGTAGCGGCCGAGGTCCCGACGCCCGAGGTCGACGGTGATCGAGCCCGCCTTGCGGCCGGTCGAGACGACCAGCGCGAGCACGTCGGCCCTCTTGACCTTGCTCTTGGTGGTGAGCAGCGCCCCCCGGGGGTCGCTGCGCCACAACGAGCCGCCGAAGGCGGACTCGGTCTTCACACGTTTCCAGCCGGTGAGGTTCTTCAGCGTGCCGGGGCCGTAGGGCACGGCGACGACCGCGCGCACCGGGGTCGTGTCGATGTTCCCGGCCTCGTCCACTGCAGCGGCCTCGAGCACGCGGGTGCCGCTCTTCACACGGGCGAGGTCGACGGCCCCGTCCGCGCACGGCAGGGCCTTGCCGTCCAGCGTGCAGCGGAACGTCGAGCCGGCCTCCGACGACAGCAGCGAGGCCGACAGCCGCTTGCTGGACAGGATCTCTGCCGGCGCCGTCACGAAGGAGGTCTCCGGCGCCACGTCGTCGACCACGGTCACGACCAGGTCGAGCGCCACGTCGTCGGTCGGGTCGTCGGCGGCGTACGTGCCGGTGACGACCGTGCCGACGGTGATCGTGCGCGGCTCCCCGGTCGGGGTGATCGTGCACGAGGCGGTGGCGGCCGCCGCGGTGCCGGCGGTCGTGGCCGTGCAGAGCTCGCCGCCGTCGCGGTCGACCAGCGTCACCGCAGCGGTGCGCGGGTCACCGGCCGAGCCGTCGTCGGGCTCGGCGAGCGCGACGCTCAGCGTCACCGGCTCGTCGAGCCGAGCGACGCTCGGGCCGGTCCACCGCACGTCGAGGTCCTCGGGCGTCACGGTGACCGGGAAGGACTCCTCCACCAGCAGGTCCTCGGGACCGGTCACGGTGACCGTCGCCTCCGCGGTCCCCGGTGCGTCGGTGAGGCCGCCGACCACGCCGAAGACGCCGCTGCCCCCGCGGCGCACGGCGCTCACGCCGCTGATACCGGTCACCGCGACCTCGAGCGCGTCGAGCGTGTCGGCATCGGCGCCGGTCACCTCGACGGTCAGCGGCTCGCCCTCGGTGTCGAGCAGCGGGTCGGAGTGCTGCACCGCGGCGGAGGCGGGAACGGTGAGCCGTACCGGCGACTCGATCGTGAAGTCGGCGCGGTTCACGTCGTAGAAGTAGTTGTCGACCGCCTCGATCCGCAGCCGGGCCCGCTCGGTCGCTGTCCGCGGCCAGGTGACCTGCTCGCTGCCGTCGTTGGCGGTCGTCGCCAGCACGGTCGGGAAGGTCGCGCCGCCGTCGGTGGAGAGCAGGATCCGCACCTGCGGGGCGTACGCCGCAGCGCTGGTGCCCGCGACGTCCCAGGTCACGGTGCCCGGGGTGCCGCCCTCCACGACCGTCGCGGCAGGCTGGGAGGTGACCCGGAACGGGCCGGCCGACCCGACGCTCAGCGTCACGTCGTCGTACTGCGTCCCGCCGCCGGTCGCGAAGCCGTCCCGGGCCGTCAGCCGGAACGACAGCGACCGGGTCGCGGTGGGCAGCCGCTCGGAGTAGCACTCGACGACCTCGGGCGCGAGCACCTCGCCGGAGGCCGCCGGGCAGGACCCGGTGGCGGCGTTGGTGTTGCCGCTCAGCACCTGCGCGAGGTCCGGGAAGGAGCGGCTCGGGTCGTCGGTGGCGAGGTTGAGGTCCGGGGAGCCGTAGGTCAGCGACTCCTCCCGCGAGACGTCTGCAGCGGTGCCGAAGACCCGGAACAGCGGCCCGGAGGCGGTCGAGCTGCTGGTGAGCTGGGTCCCGGTGGTGCCGCCGGTGTCGTTCTGCTCCCACAGGTAGGTCAGGGCGTCACCGTCCGCGTCGGTCGCGGAGCCGGTGAGCTCGAAGGGGGTGCGCAGCGGGATGGTGCGGTCGGCCGGGGCGGTCACGGTGGGCGCGTGGTTGGCGGTCTCCTCGACGAGGAAGCCCTGGTTGGTGCCCGGACCGCCCTGCACCTGCACACCGGTCGTCGCCGTGAAGCCGGGCGCGTCACCGGTGACGGTGACCCGCTCGACGTCGACGCCGCGGCCCGCCGAGACGTTGAACTGCAGCGTGAAGCCGTCCGCGCTCACGGGCGGCAGCAGCGCGTCGTACCCGACGACGGTGGGGCGGAAGCCGGTCAGCCGGTAGACGGTGCTGGAGATGTTGAGGGAGTTGTACTCCAGGAAGGACGTGCCGATCGTGATCGGCTCGGCGCCCGGGTAGTGGAAGGTCAGCTCCTCGACGTCGTCGAAGCCGGTCATCGAGATCGTCTGGACCTCGTCGAAGACGCCCGGGGAGTCGGTGACGTGCGCGGTGACCTCGTCGATGGTGCGTTGGGAGAAGGCGGGGTCGGTGTGCGGCTGGAGGTCGTCGGTGTCGCAGATGCCGGCGTAGGCCATCACCGAGGAGCCCGAGCCGGGCTCGACCGAGGTGCCGCCGTTGCGGTTGCCGCCCGAGCACGCGCCCTGGGTGCCGTTGAAGGTGTGGTTGCCGGCGAACTGGTGGCCCAGCTCGTGGGCGACGTAGTCGATGGCCATGAAGTCGCCGTTCGGGAACGGCAGGCCCGTGCAGCCGCCCGCCTTGTCTGCACCGCCCACGGCGCCGAGGTAGGCGACGCCGCCGCCGTTGATGCCGAGCATCAGGTGACCGACGTCGTAGTGGTCGGCGCCGATGATCTGCCCGGCCACGAACTGCATGCGGGTCAGCAGGGCCCCGCTGCAGCCGCCGGTCTCCGGGTCGAGGTCGGCGGCGTCGAAGCAGGCGCTCGCGCCGCACGGCCCATCGGGCCCGGTCGCCTTCGCCGCGGTGTCGAGGCTGAGCGCCTCGCTGCCGTCGACCAGCACCATGTGGATGGCGAGGTCGTCGTTGTAGATCTGGTTGACCCGGTTCATCAGCACCGCCTTCTGGGCGAGCACGATGTCGGGGTCGGCCGGCTGGCCACCGCTGCCGAAGTAGCGGGCGTAGGCCGGGTCGGTGACCAGCGCCAACCGGAAGGTACGCCGCTCGACCAGCGCGCCCGGAGCGGTCCGCGCGGCCGCGGGCAGCCCGCTCGCGCGACCGGGCGCGGCGGCGCGGATCAGCCCCTCGGCGACCCGGTGCAGCTCGTCCTCCCCGGGCAGCGCGGCCCGGTCGTAGACCACGTGCGTGGTCTCCCCGGGCGCGTCGACCGCGGGGTCGACCGACCAGGCGCCCTCGGGGCCGCGGACGGAGGCGTGGAAGCCGAGCGGGGTGACGTCGAGCCGCACGGAGGAGCGCGGGTCTCCGACGACGTGGCCGGCGTAGGTGCGGATCTCCGGGTGCGCGGCCTGGAGGCCTGCCTGCAGGACCGGGTCCTCCACGACCGACAGCGTGCGGGCGGCACCGTCCGGGCCGGGCACCTGCACCCGGACGCTGCGGGCGCCGGGGGCCGCACCAGCCAGCTGGCGCGCGAGCCCGGCCACGTCGAGGCGGTAGGCCGCGTAGGTGTCGGGGCGCACCCGCACCGGGGCACCGTCGACACGGTCCGCAGGTGGCAGTGCGTAGCCCTCCACCGCGGAGAACAGACCCACCCGACGGTCGGTGTCGCGGCTCCCCCCGTCGCCGATCGTCTCCGCGGTGGCCGGCGCGACCACCAGAGCCGGGAGCACCAACCCGAGAGCGGCGACCAGGAGCAGCACGAGGGGCGTGGGGCGCACGCGGGTGAGGGGCACGCCGGGGCAACGACCCGCGAGGGCGCGCGGTTACGTGAGGATCAGGCGGCGGAGGCGACCGAGGCGGCCACGCGGGCGTCGACCGGCAGCACCGGGATCGGGGTGGGGGCCATCGCGGCCTCCTCGAGCGCCACGGCGTCGGAGACCGAGCGCAGCACCGAGGACAGCGGCACGTCGAGCGCACCGCACAGCGAGGCGAGCAGCTCGGAGGAAGCCTCCTTCTGCCCCCGCTCGATCTCGGAGATGTAGCCGAGGCTGACACGCGCCTCGGCGGAGACCTCGCGCAGCGTCATGCCCCGATCCACGCGGTGGGCGCGGAGCACCTCACCCAGGAGACGTCGGAACAGCACCATGGCTCAACGCTACCGGACGCCGTGACCTTCCCGGGTGGCTATCCCCCGCTGGTGGACCGCCCGGGAGCAGTCTTTGCACGGTCCTCACGCCCTGCGAGGGCACGACACGACGTGCACCCACGCTCAGCACGGCTCCGTGTTCGCTGAGAGCAGAACGTCGACCAGCATGTCGAGCGCGGCAGAGACCGTCCCCGCGCGCACGTCCTGCCGGTCGCCGCCCAGCGTGAGCCGGCGGTGCGTCTCCACACCCGGGCCGACCAGACCCACGAAGACCGTCCCTGCCGGCTTGCCCTCCTGCAGGTCCGGCCCCGCGACCCCGGTCGTGGCCAGCGCCCAGGCGGCCCCGGTGCGGCTCGCTGCCCCGCGGGCCATCGCCTCCGCGCACGCCGCGGACACCACGCCGTCCGAGGCGATCAGCTCGGCGGGGACGCCGAGCAGCCGCTGCTTCAGCTCGGTCGCGTAGGTCACCAGCCCCCCGACGTACGCCGCGGAGGAGCCGGGCACGGCCGTGACCGCGCCCGAGAGGAGCCCCCCGGTGAGCGACTCGGCCGTCGCGAGGGTCTCGCCGCGCTCGCGCAGCAGGCGCACCACCTCCATGGCGGGCTCCATGGCGGGCTCCATGGCGGGGCTCGCACCGTCGTCGACCATGGGGGTGAGCGTGGCACACGTAGGTTCGAGGCATGGCGCTGCGCATCGAGGACTACGCCCTCATCGGAGACCGCCGCGGCGCCGGGCTCGTCGGCACGAACGGCTCGATCGACTGGCTGTGCCTGCCGCGCTTCGACTCCCCCGCCTGCCTGGCAGCCCTGCTCGGCACCGAGGAGCACGGCTTCTGGCAGTTCGAGCCGGTGGGTGACTACGCCGTCGAGCGGCGCTACGTCGGTGACTCCGCGGTGCTCGAGACCACCTTCCGCACCGAGGACGGCGAGGCGACGCTGACCGACCTGATGCCGCACACCGCCGGCCGCGCCGACGTGGTCCGGGTGCTGTGGGGCGTCAAGGGCCGCGTTCGGTTCACGCACACGTGGCGGGTGCGGATGGACTACGGCCACGTCCGTCCGTGGGTGCGCCGCGCGGAGGCCGGCGGTGAGCCGGTCATCACGGCGATCGCCGGCCCCGACACCCTCGTGCTGCGCGGCCCCGACCTCCCGGTCGCGGTCGACCACACGCACCAGGGCGAGGTCGAGGTCGAGGAGGGCCACGAGCTGCGCTTCTCGATGACCTGGATCCCCTCCCACCGCTCGCTGGAGGACCTCGCCGCCCACGAGGACGTCATCAACAAGACCGTCGAGGCCGACGAGGGGTGGGTCGACGCCTGCCGCGACGACCTGCCGCACCTCGAGGTCGTCAAGCGCTCGCTGCTCACCCTGCGCCTGATGACCCACGAGGAGACCGGCGGCATCGTCGCGGCACCGACGACCTCGCTGCCCGAGTGCTTCGGCGGCACGCGCAACTGGGACTACCGCTACTGCTGGCTCCGCGACGCCGCTCTCACCCTCGGCGCGCTGATCGAGGCGGGTTTCACCGACGAGGCCACGCTGTGGCGCGACTGGCTGCTGCGCGCCGTCGCCGGCGACCCCGAGGACCTGCAGATCATGTACGGCGTCGACGGCGCCCGACGGCTGCCCGAGATCGAGCTCGACCACCTGCCCGGCTACGAGGGCTCCACCCCCGTGCGCGTCGGCAACGACGCCGTCGGCCAGCTCCAGCACGACGTCTTCGGCGAGGTGATGGACGCGCTGGCCCGGGTGCGCGAGCACGCCACCGACCCCGACGGCAACGCCTGGTCGCTCCAACGGGCGCTGGTCGGCTCCCTGCTCGAGCACTGGGAGGAGCCGGACCGGGGCATCTGGGAGATCCGGGGCGAGCCGCAGCACTTCACCCACTCCAAGGCGATGGCCTGGGTCGCGGTCGACCGCGCCGTCCGTGCCGTGGAGACCTACGGCCTCGAGGGCGACGTCGAGCGGTGGCGGGAGGTCCGCGACCGCGTGCGCGCGGAGGTGCTCGAGCACGGGTACGACGAGGAGCGCGGCACGTTCGTCCAGCACTACGGCAGCTCCGAGGTCGACGCCTCCCTGCTGCAGCTGGCCGCCTTCGGGTTCATCGAGGGCGACGACCCCCGGATGCTCGGCACCATCCGCGCCATCGAGGAGGACCTGATGCGCGACGGCCTCGTCCTGCGCTACCGCACCTCCTCGGGTGTCGACGGCATCGAGTGCGACGAGCACCCGTTCCTGGCCTGCTCGTTCTGGCTGGTCTCCGCCTACGCCGCCGCCGGCCGCGTCGACGACGCCCACGCCCTCTTCGACCGGCTCGTCGGTCTGGTCAACGACGTCGGCCTGCTCGCCGAGGAGTACGACCCCGGCGAGGGCCGGATGGCCGGCAACTTCCCCCAGGCCTTCAGCCACCTCGCGCTGGTCCGCGCCGCCTTCGACCTCGCCGACGCCTCCACCACCGGCTGACCCGACCACCGGTCGAGCAGGCGAGCGCCAGCGAGCCGCCCCCTGCTGGCCGGGCCCCCTGCTGGTCGAGCAGGCGAGCGCCAGCGAGCCGTCGTCGAGACCCCAAACGCCGACAACCAACCGCCCCCCACAGGGCGACTGGTGGGTTCCTCGTGACCCCCTTTCACGGCACGCCCTCCGGTCCGGTTCGACTACTGGGTCACCGTGGGTGGGCGTCTGGACGTTCGCGCTGCAGCAGGCCCTTCATTTATCGAAGACACGGTTGCCGTCCGCTTCGCTACCGGCACCTGGTTGCGCGCCGCTCGCATGCCTTGCGGCACGTCGAGGTGCTCGCTCGGGTTGCGGCTGGATCGTCCTCCACAGATTCACTTCGGAGCCCTCACGACCATTCCATTCGAACACTTGTTCTAGTAGAATCTGGTCATGGCACTCGGGCACCACGACACCACTGCGCAGGGCTCTCCTGCAGTGTCGACCGGTGACCTCCTGTCCCTGGCCGTCGCGCAGAAGCAGGCCGCCGACGACGCCGACCGCCAGCTCTTCATCACCATTGCCGCCTGGGCCGACCGGCACACCACCGGCGCCCTGCTCCCCGACCTCTACGGCACCTACGGGCTGGCCGACGACGACGCACTGACCGAGGCCGAGAACGCCTGGGTCTCCCGGTTCGGGATGTCGGGTGCCGACACCATGCTCGAGCTCGCCGGGCCTGGTGCCCCCGAGGTCTCGGAGTTCGCGGTCATCGAGCTTGCCGCGGCGTTGGGCCGTTCCACCGACTCCGGGCGGGCCCTGCTCTCTGACGCGGTCGAAGCCCGCTACCGACTGCCGAAGATCTGGCAGCGACTCCTCGACGGCCAGGTGCAGGTCTGGCGGGTACGGCGGGTCACCGAGGTCACCCGTCAGCTCACCGCCGACGCTGCTGCGTTCGTCGATGCGCACCTGGCCCACGTCGTGCACACCGCCTCGTTCGCCACGGTCAAGCGGCTCGCGGCCGAGGCGGCAGCACGGTTCGACCCCGAGGGATGTGAGATGGAGGAGGTCGACACCGCCGCGTCTCTGCACGTCACCCTCGACCTCTCGACCGCGTGGACCATCGGCACCGCCAACGGCGTCCCCCTGTCCGGCCTGCTGGACCGCGCCGACGCCGAAGAGCTCGAGCACGCGATCCGCACCATCGCCGAGCAGCTGCTCGCCGCCGGATCCACCGACACCCTCGACGTCCGCCGTGCCAAGGCCCTGGGCTACCTCAGCCGCGGAGACCTCACCCTCGACCTCGCTGATGAAGGTGGTCGAGCAGCGACGAGCGCCAGCGAGGAGCGGGCGTCGAGACCACCCCGCTCGAGCCGTCCCCGCCAGGTCGTCCTCCACCTCCACCTCTCAGAAGCCGCGCTCCGCGGAAACGAAGGACCCGGCACCCCCGAGGTCGACCCTGACACCGGCCGGCTCGGTCTCCACCTCGCCCGCCTCGAGAACCACCACCAGACCCTCACCGCCGACACCGTCCGCGAGTGGCTCGCCGTGCCCGGCGCCAACATCGTGGTGAAGCCGGTCATCGACCTGGCCGACCAGATCGCCGTCGACTCCTACGAGATCCCCGACCGCATCTCCACCCGGGTCAAGCTCAAGCGCACGACCTGCGTCTTCCCGCACTGCACCCGCACCTCAGCCAAGGTCGACCTCGACCACATCGAGGAGTACGTCCCACCCGACGAAGGTGGACCACCCGGCCAGACATCAACACAGAATCTCGCCCCCTTGTGCAGACGCCACCACCGAGCCAAGACCCACCCATCCCCCGACGGGCAGTGGGACTACCAGCAGCTCACCCCCACCACCTGGCTCTGGACCAGCCCCCACGGCATCCGCATGCTCGTCCACCCCGACGGCACCACCGAGCTCTGAACGCACGACAGCGCCGGCCGCGACCGAGGTCGCGACCGGCGCTGCGGCGTGCAGTGCCGCTGTCGCGGCAGAGCCTGCCGAGATCAGCGACGGACGGTCAGCACCTCCGAGGTCTCGGAGGCGGAGACCGCGTCGTCGCCGGCGTACGCCGCGGTGATGGTGTGGTCACCGGGGGTGCCGAACGGGTTCGGCAGGTGCAGGTTCACCCGCCCGTGCTTGTCCAGCTCACCGCTGACCTCGACGCCACCCGCGGTGACGGTCACCGTGCCGGTGGGCACGCCTGCGTCGCTGGTGACCTCGACCTTGAAGGTCAGGTTCCCCTTGCCCGCCTTGGGCTCCTTCGGCCGGACCTCGAGCGCCACCGTCGAGGGCGCGGTCTGCGGGGCCTCCGGGACGAGGTCGAGGCCGACCTTGACCGGGTCGTGGTCGCTCGAACGGAACGGACCGGCGTCGTGGAAGTCGGTGCCGTGGTAGTTCCACCGGGAGTACTCCATGGCCACGGACTCACCGGAGTTGATGTTCCAGATGTCCACGCCGGTCACGGCTGCCAGGGCCGCGTCGTTGGCGAGCACGTGGTCCAGCGAGCCGGACAGGCCGCTGAAGGAGTAGGACCACTCCTCGTCTGTCGAAGCGGTCTCGGTGTCGGTGTAGCCGGCGTCGTGGAGGACCTGCATCGGGTCCTCCATCGAGTAGGCGTTGAAGTCGCCGGCGAGCAGCACCGCGTCGGTGCCGGTCTCGGCCGCGATGCCGGGGACCCAGGCCGCGAGGGCCTCGGCCTGCGCGATGCGGTCGGGGTTGGCGTTGCCCTGGCCGGTGCCGTCGTCGGCGCCGGAGCCCTTGGACTTGAAGTGGTTGACCACGAAGAGGAACTCCTCGCCGCCACCCACGGGCGCGAACACCTGGCCGATCGGCTCCCGGGCGTTGCCGAAGGCCTGGCCCGAGGCCGACTGGTCACCGAGTGCACGGGCCTCGCCCACCCGCTCGACGTTCGCCGGCTGGTAGATGATCGCGTTGGTGATGACGTCCTGCTCCGAGGCCGGCGGCAGCTCGTCGGACGACGGGTTGGCCGCCCACTTCTGCTCCCCCGCGGCCGCGTTGAGTGCGGCGACGAGCGCCTCGGTGGCCTCGTCGGGCTGCTCGCCGAGCGCGGCGGAGTTCTCGATCTCCATCAGGCCGACGACGTCGGCGTCGAGGGTGTTGATCGCGGCGACGATCTTCTCCTGCTGGCGCTGCAGGTCCGCCGGGTCCCAGGCGCCGCGCTGGTCGCAGCCGCCGCGCACGTTGTTGCCGTCGCCGTCACGGTCGACGTAGGCCAGGCAGCCGTTGTCGCCCACGTTGTCGTCGTCGGCGTCCCCGAGGGTGGTGAAGTAGTTGAGCACGTTGAACGACGCCACGCTCAGGTCGCCGCCGACCTCCTCGGGCGCCGCCGTGCGGGTGTTCTCGAAGACCGCCGGCGAGGTGCTCGTGTAGTCCGGGCCGCTGACCGAGGTCGTCGGCTGGAAGCGGTACGTCGGGTTGCTCGGCGAGCCGCCCTCGGTGAGCACCACCGGCTCGGTGAAGGTCGCCGCGGCGCCGACCCGGACCGGGTCGGTGTTCGAGACGTAGGGCGGCGTGAGGAACTGGCTGCGGGTGTAGTCGGTGCCCGACCCGTCGTCCAGCGTGATCGCCCGGGCGGCGTTGTCGGCCTCGACCGCGGCGATCGCGGCGAGGTCCTGCGCGTCGGCGACCTCGGTCGGCTGGATGAGCGGGGTGTCGCCCAGGGCCAGCCCGACCTCGCCGTACTGGTTGGTGGAGTAGGTGTTGGTGACGGTGAACCGCTCGCCGGTCGGGTCGAACAGCATCCCCTCCAGCGCCTCCTTCTCCGCGTCGGAGGCGGGCCAGGCACCGGCGTACGCCGTCACCGGCTCGGCCGGCTCGCTCAGCTCGACGACCCCGGCCTGCGAGGACACGACCTGGGTCTGGCCGGCGTACTCGGTGACGTCACCCGTGACCTGCACGTGGTCACCGGGCTCGACGGTGATGCTGCCGGCACCCTGGGGGAAGTAGACGAAGACGCCGTCGGAGCCGGCGCGCTCGGCCTCGCCGCCCGTGCCGGGGGTCTGGAGGTAGAAGCCATAGAGGAAGCGCGGCACCGCGGTCACGACGCCGGTGGTGACCACCTCGGTGCCCACGAGGGGGCTGGTCGAGCCCTCGCCCTGGATCTCGGCGATCGTGGCCTCAGTGGGCTCCGGGTCGGGGTCGGGCCCGTCGGAGGCGGAGTTCTGCGGGTCGGGTGCGCCGAGGGTGAACTCGGCGGCGTTGACGTCGCCGTCGGGGCTGGTCCGCGAGGCGGAGGTGGTGTTCGACGCCCCGGGGGTCTTCGTCGTCTCGAAGGTGTTGCTGTTGACGCCGAGGAGGTCGACGACGCCGGGCACCGAGGTGACCGAGCCGGTGCCGGGGTTGAGGGCGGTGGTGCCCTGGGTCAGCCACACCGTGAAGGCGGTGCCCGACATGGACACGTTGCCGACCGCGTCGGGAGTGGGCAGCGGGGTCGTGCCTCCGGCGCCTGCGCCCTGCTGGACCAGGTAGTGCCCGCCGGCGGGCACGATGCCGGAGAGCGGGGTGACGCCGGTCGCGGCGGCGGTGCCCCCGGAGGATCGGTACTGCACCGACATCCCGTCGACGCTGATCGGTGCGTCGGTGGGGTTGTGCAGCTCGATGAAGTCGTGGGTGAACGTGGCGCCGGCGTTGCCGCCGCCGCCGTAGGCCTCGCTGATGACGAGACCGGTGCTGACGGCCTGGGCGGGGGCCAGGCTCAGACCGGTGGCCAGGGTGGCGAGGCCGAGCGAGCCGGCGCTGAGCAGCGCGAGCCGGCGGCCTGCGCCCCAAGAGGTGGTGGGCACGGGTGACTGCCTTTCCGAGAGGGGTCCGGGAGAACCGACGGCGAACGCCTCCCGACCGTCCGGGGACGACCGGGAGGCGTTCGCTGTCAGGTGGTGCTCAGAGGTGCGGGTGCCGGGTCAGCGGACCTTGAACCGCAGGGTGTCCGAGGCATCGCCGTAGGAGACGGTGATGACCTGCACGCCCTTGTCGTCGAAGGGACCGACGCGGGTGACGGCCTTGCCCTTCTTGTCCAGCTTCACGGTCTTCTCGACACCGGCGCCGGAGAGGACGACCTTGCCCGAGGCGGGCTCGCCGTCGACCTTCACCGTGACGGTGACCTTGAGCTTCTTCTTGCCGGCCTTCAGCGGGCCCTTCGGGTTGCGCTTGGTCGTGATCTCCGCCATCGCGGGCTGGGCCTCGAAGGCGAGCGGCACGACGATCTCGGTGCCGGTCGTGCGGCCCTTCACCACCAGGCCCGCGGGGCTGCCGTGGTAGGCGGGCACGATCCCGGTCACCGTGGCGGTGCCGGTCTCGTCGTCGGGGTTCTCACTCACCGTCGGGTCGACCGCGAAGGCTCCCAGTCGCTTGTCGCCGATCCGGACCACGACCTCCTCGTCGGCGAGGGTGGCCAGACCCGCGCTGGGCGCGAGGACCAGTGACGAGAGCTCGAGGGACACCTCGTCACCCGGCGCGTACGTCGCGGGGGCACCCTCGGGCAGGACGACGCCGAGGGAGTCCTGGGCGTAGTCGACCGGCACGGCGGTGCCCGTCCCGAACTCGGCCATGTACGCCACCATCGACTCCAGGTCCACCTGGCCGGTGTCGCGGGGGTCGGCGCCCTCGGCGAAGACGGAGAAGTTGTCACCGCCGCCGGCAAGGAAGGAGTTGGCCACGACCGAGTACGACGTCTCGGGGTCGATCGCCTCACCGTCGAGCCACATGCCGGTGATGTGCTCACCCGCGGCCGCGGTCGGGTCGTAGGTCCACTCGAAGCCGTCGGAGGCCCCCAGGTGCAGGAACGGCCGCGAGGAACCGGCCGGCTGCCACTGCTGCTCCAGGAGCTCCTCGAGCTGCTCACCGGTCAGCGTCATCTTCACCAGGGTGTTGGCGAAGTTCTGCATGTCGGCGGCCTGCTTGTAGGTCAGCGTCGCCGGGTAGCCGCCCTCGGCCAGCCCGACGATGTCGGCGCGGAGGCCACCGGGGTTGATGAAGCCGATCTGGGCGTCGGCCGCCCACCGCTGGGCCTCGGCCACGAGGTGACCGGCGGTGGACTCGCCGCCACGGTTCTCGGTGGTGCCGTCGGCGCGCTTGGCCCGGGTGAAGGGCCCGGCGATCTCGCCGAGCGGCTCGGCCCCGAGCTCGTCGGCCACCTCCTGCGCAGCCTCGACGATCGCCTTCACCTCGGGGTCCTCGGCGAACGGGTCGGTGGTGCGACCCACGTTGATGATCTCGCTGCCGTCACCGACCTTGAGCGAGGGCTCGACCTGGCCGTCGGCGTCGACGGTGAAGGTGAGGCGGTTGATGTTGAGGCCGTACTGCCCGGCCGAGACCACCGGACGGGGCTTCAGGGGGGCGTCTGCGGGCGCGATGAGGCAGTCGTAGGCCAGGTGGGTGTGGCCGGAGATGATCGCGTCGACCGAGGAGTCGACGTCCTGCACGATCGAGCCGAAGTCGGTGTCGTCGGCCAGCGCGCCGATGGCGGCGCAGTCGGTGGTCGGGGCGCCCTCGTGCACCAGCATCACGATCAGGTCGACCCCGTCGGCCTCGAGCGCGTCGGCCTCGGTGTTGACCGCCTCGACGATGTCGGTGACCTCGAGGTCGGCGATGCCCGTGGGCGAGACCAGCTCGGGCAGGTGCTCGGTGACCGCGCCGATGAAGCCGACCTCGACGGCGGAGTCGCCCTCGCCGATCGTCTGGACGTACGTCGGCTCCAGGGCGTCCTCGCCGGAGTCCTTCATCTTCACGTTGGCGCCGATGTAGGTCCACTCGGCCCCACCGCGCGGGTTGGTCTCGGCGTCGAAGGGCGCCATGACCCGGTCCACCAGGTCGTCGTAGCCCTTGTCGAACTCGTGGTTGCCCACGGCGGACACGTCGAGGCCGGCGGCGTTGAGCACGTCGAGCGTCGGCTTGTCCTGCTGGATGAAGGACTCGAACGTCGAGGCGCCGATGAGGTCACCGGCGGCGGCGAAGATGGTGTTCTCCTCGCCGTACTCGGCGCGGACGGAGTCGACGGCGGTGGCGAGCTTCGCCGCGCCGCCGGCGTCACGACCGGCGAGCAGCCGCCCGTGGAAGTCGTTGATGCCGACGATGGTGACGTCGACCGGCGAGAGGGCGTGGGCGGCAGGGGCCTGGGCCACGAAGGTCGCCGAGGTGGCGGCGACCGCGAGCCCGAGGCCGGCCGCTGCGACGCGTCGGCGCAGCGGCGAGGACCCGGAGCGTGAGTGCACTGGGGGAACCCTTCAGGTGGGGCTGGTACGGACCAGCGCACCGTAACCCCGCCAGGGGGTCGTGCGACCTCCCCGATCGTGAACGTCGTGTGACGCCCCCACGAAAGCGGGGATCCGGTGAAGGGTTGCCATCCGGGGACCGTCCGGATGGTCAGGTGTTGCCTCTGGCGCCGCAGGGCGCCGCGTGATCTGGTGAGGGGTTGGGTCAGCCGCGCAGCTGGTGGCGCTGCTTCCAGACGTCGCGGTAGAACTCCCAGCCCGACCACAGCGTCAGCGCGACCGCGACGGCCAGCAGGCCCTGCGAGACGTAGAAGAGGACCTCGCCCGGGGTCTGCAGGGCCGAGGGCAGGTCGGGGTCGCGCAGCGGCAGCACCAGCCCGCCCAGGGCCAGCGCCTGCGCGGTGGTCTTCCACTTGCCGAGGTCCTTGGCGGCGATGACGACCTTCGACAGCACCGAGAGGCGCAGCAGGGTGACGCTCCACTCGCGCACGAGCACCAGGATCGTGACCCACCACCAGATGTCGCCGACGATCGCCAGCCCGATGAAGGCCATGCCCGTGATCGCCTTGTCGGCGATCGGGTCGGCGATCTTGCCGAAGTCGGTCACCAGGTTGCGGGCCCGGGCGATGTCGCCGTCGATCTTGTCGGTGATCATCGCGACCGCGAAGATCGCGTAGGCGACAAGACGCCAGGTGCCCGACTCCCCACCGTCCACCAGCAGGGCCCACCCGAAGAAGGGCACCATCACGATGCGCAGGCTCGTGAGGAGGTTGGGCAGGTTCCAGTTGCTGGGCTTCTGGGACGTCTCGGTCACGTGCTCTCCTGGGTCAGGGGCGTCCGGTCAGGACAGGGGCCGGGCGATGAGGTCGATGCCGTCGGTGGCGACCACCTCGGCGCGGACGAGGTCGCCCACCGCGACGGTCGTGTCGTCGAGCCCGTCGAGCAGCGTCGTACCGTCGACCTCGGGGCCCTGCAGGGCGGCCCGGCCGACGACCTCGTCGTCCTCGACCGACTCCACCAGCACCTCGACGAGCTCGCCGATGCGCTCCTCGGCGCGCTCGGAGGTCAGCTGCTCGACCAGCGAGGTGACGTGCTCCGCGCGGGCCCGGACCTCGTCCTCGTCGAGCTTGTCGTCGAAGCCTGCGGCCTCGGTGCCGTCCTCGTCGGAGTACCCGAAGACGCCGGTGACGTCCATCCGCGCAGCGACGAGGAAGTCGCACAGCACCTGCAGGTCCTCCTCGGTCTCGCCGGGGAAGCCGACGATCACGTTGGAGCGCACGCCAGCCTCCGGCGCCAGGGCGCGGACCTGCTCGAGCAGCCCCAGGAACGACTCGGGGTCACCGAACCGACGCATCCTGCGCAGCACCGTCGCGCTGGCGTGCTGGAAGGACAGGTCGAAGTAGGGCACGACGCCCGGGGTCGAGGCGATCGTCTCGACGAGGCCGGGGCGGGTCTCGGCGGGCTGCAGGTAGGACACCCGCACCCGCTCGACGCCCTCGACGGCCGCCAGCTCGGGGAGCAGCGTCTCCAGGAGCCGGATGTCGCCGAGGTCCTTGCCGTACGACGTGGAGTTCTCGCTGACGAGGAAGAGCTCCTTCACGCCCTGGCCGGCCAGCCAGCGCGCCTCCTCGAGCACGTCGGTGGGGCGCCGCGACACGAACGACCCGCGGAAGGAGGGGATCGCGCAGAACGAGCAGCGCCGGTCGCACCCGCTGGCCAGCTTCAGCGAGGCCGTCGGGCCGGACTCCAGGCGGCGGCGGACAGACGCCGGACCCGAGGCGTGCCCGGGGACGGCGGCCGTGGACAGCGAGCGCTCGACCGGGGTGATCGGGAGCAGCAGCCGGCGGTCGCTGGGCGTGTGGGCCTGGTGGGACTCACCGGCCAGGATGCCGCGCAGCCGCTCGGCGATGTCGGGGTAGTCGTCGAAGCCGAGCACCGCGTCGGCCTCGGGCAGGGACTCGGCGAGGTCCTTGCCGTAGCGCTCGGCCAGGCACCCGACGGCGACGACGGCCTGGGCCTTGCCGCCGTGCTCGGTCTTGAGGTCGGCCGCCGCGAGCAGGGCGTCGACGGAGTCCTTCTTGGCCGCCTCGACGAAGCCGCAGGTGTTGACCACCACGGTGTCGGCGTCCTCGGCGTCCTCGACCAGGCGGAACCCCCCGGCCTCCAACCGGCCGGCGAGCTCCTCGGAATCCACGTCGTTGCGGGCGCAGCCCAGGGTCACCATCGCCACCGACAGCAGCGGACGCTCCTGGACGGGTGCGGCGGCGGTCGGGGCTTCGGTGGGCTGGGTGCCTGCGGTGTGGGTGCTCATGACGACTCGTCAGTATGGCCGGAGGCGTCGGTGCGCACCTACTCCTGACCGCTCCGCGCTACTCCCCGACGAAGGTGTCCTGCGCCTGACGACCCGTGGCACCGAGGGCACCGTGATCGACACCACCCACGCTGACCTGCAGCGAGCCGTCCGAGGACTGCACCCGCACCGGCTGGGAGACCTTCGGCAGGACCTTGACCTGTCCGAAGGCGAGGGTGCCCTTGTAGACCAGCTCGTTGGCGCCGTTGCGCACCACGACCTCGGCTCCCCCGCCGGAGGCGGTCAGCACCACCGGCACCTTCGCGCCGGTCGCGGGCGCACCGCTCGTGGTCGTGAGGCTGGGCAGCGGGTCGCGCACCTCCACCGGGGTGTCGGTGACCAGGCGGGCCACCGACCACGCGAGCACGAGGGCCATCACCGCGGCCACGAGGACCGACCAGTTGGGGCCGCCGCGGGTGCCCCGCAGCGCCCCGCCCTGGCCCAGCTCGGCCTCGAAGACGCGTCGCGGGGTGACCGGCGCGTCGGCGTACCGCTCGTCGTAGGAGGCGACCAACGGGGCCGCGTCGATGCCGAGGACGCGGGCGAGCGTGCGCAGGTGTCCGCGGGCGTAGAAGTCGCCGCCGCACGGGCTGAAGTCGTCGACCTCGACCGCCTCGATGACGTGCGGGCGGATGCGGGTGCGGTCGGCCAGCTGGTCGACGGTGAGACCGAGGCGGGTACGCGCAGCGGCGAGCTCGGGCCCGATGACCGGGTCCGGCGCGGGCTGCTCCTCCTCGGGCAGCACGATCGGCTCGACGGCGTGTCCCTCCGTGGCGATCGGGCGGACACGGTCGCCCCAGACCTCGGTCTCCTCGACCAGGTCCACGCTGCCGGGTCGCCGCAGCTCGCGGGCCTCCGGCAGCTCGGCACGGGCGCTCTCGTCGGTCTCGTCGTGGGCGGCGTCGAGGCGCAGGGCCGTGGCGCCGATGATCGGCTGGGTCATGGTCAGGTCGCTGCGGATCTCCGCGCGGACCGCGGTCACCGGCTCACGCAGCGCCGACGGCGTGGCGCTCGCGCTCATCGCCGGGGCGGCGACCGTCCCGGACGTCCCCGACGCCATGGACGGCAACGGTGCGGCCGATCCCGCACGCTCGGGCAGGAAGCGGGCCACCGAGTCGATGGCGTGGGCCAGCATCGGCCGCAGCCCGGCGTGCACGCGCTCGGGCTCGGGCTCGGGGACGTCGTGCTCGTCGTACGCCGGGGAGCCCGCGCCGTCGGTGTCGTCGTGCCCGTCGTCGTGCCCGTCGTCGTGCCAGTCCTCGTCGGAGACGTAGGTGTAGCCGTCAATCTCGGCGACCTCGCAACGGTCCTGGGCGAGCGCGGCGAGAGCGTCGACGACGTCGCCGTCGGTCAGGCCGGTGACCCTGGTCGAGAGCGAGAGCGGGACCTGGATCGGGTCCTCGCCGCTGAGCACGTCGATGGAGCCGTCGCGCAGGAACCGCCGGCGCGGCAGCACCTCGACGGCCTCGATCTCGGTCCACGGCAGACCGCGCCACTCCTTGCCGGCGCGCAGCCGCACGCCGAGCTCGTCGGCGACGAAGAGGGGTGCACGGGCGTCGAGGACACCCTGGGCGTGCACGAGGGCGATCGCGGCCAGCACCACCGCGACGACCCAGTCCACGGTGGTGCCGCCACCGGCCGCGCGGGCGAGGTACGCCGCGGCGACCACGCCCGCGACGACACCGGTGCTCGCGGTGAGCAGCGTGTTGCGTCGTACTTCCACGTTCACATCTCCCCCTGCAGGGTCGCGATGACGCCGTCGACCTCGTCGGGCTTCACGAGCACGTCGCGAGCCTTCGAGCCCTCACTGGGACCGACCACGCCTCGGGACTCCAAGATGTCCATGAGACGACCGGCCTTGGCGAAGCCCACACGGAGCTTGCGCTGCAGCATCGAGGTGGAGCCGAACTGCGTCGAGACGACCAGCTCCACCGCCTGGACGACCAGGTCGAGGTCGTCCCCGATGTCGTCGTCGAGCTCCTTCTTGCTCTGCTGCGGCGCGGTGACGTCCTCGCGGTACGACGGCTCCAGCTGCCCCTTGCAGTGCTTGACCACCTGGGCGATCTCGGCCTCGGTGACCCACGAGCCCTGCACGCGGACCGGCTTGGAGGCGCCCATCGGCAGGAAGAGGCCGTCACCCTGCCCGACCAGCTTCTCCGCACCCGGCTGGTCGAGGATGACCCGGCTGTCGGTGACCGAGGACGTGGCGAAGGCCAGCCTCGAGGGCACGTTGGCCTTGATCAGGCCGGTGACCACGTCCACCGACGGGCGCTGGGTGGCCAGCACCAGGTGGATGCCCGCCGCTCGCGCCAGCTGGGTGATGCGGACGACCGCGTCCTCCACGTCGCGGGGCGCGACCATCATCAGGTCGGCGAGCTCGTCGACGATGACCAGCAGGTAGGGGTAGGGCTCGAGCTTGCGCTCGGAGCCGAGCGGCACCTCGACCTTGCCCGCCCGGACGGCCTTGTTGAAGTCGTCGATGTGGCGGAACCCGAAGTTGGCCAGGTCGTCGTAGCGCAGGTCCATCTCGCGCACGACCCAGGCCAGCGCCTCGGCGGCCTTCTTGGGGTTGGTGATGATCGGGGTGATCAGGTGCGGGACGCCCTCGTAGGCGTTCAGCTCCACCCGCTTGGGGTCGACCATGATCATCCGGACCTCGTCGGGCGTGGCCCGCATCAGCACCGAGGTGATCATCGAGTTGATGAAGCTGGACTTGCCCGAGCCGGTGGCGCCGGCCACGAGCAGATGCGGCATCTTGGCGAGGTTCGCCACGACGAAGCCGCCCTCGACGTCCTTGCCGAGCCCGGCCACCATCGGGTGGTGGTCGGCGCGGGCGCGGCCCGAGCGCAGGACGTCACCGAGGGAGACGACCTCCTTGTCCACGTTGGGGATCTCCACGCCCACCGCGGACTTGCCGGGGATCGGGCTGAGGATGCGCACGTCGGCACTGGCCACCGCGTAGGAGATGTTGCGCTGGATGTTGGTGATCTTCTCGACCTTCACGCCGGGGCCGAGCTCGACCTCGTAGCGCGTGACGGTCGGGCCACGGGTGTAGCCGGTGACCTGGGCGTCGATGGAGAACTCCTCGAGCACCTGGGTGAGCCGGTCCACGACCTCGTCGGAGGCCTTGGAGCGCGCCTTGTGCGGCGAGCCCTCCTTGAGGACGTCGTTCGCCGGCAGCGTGTAGGTGATGTCGCCGGAGAGCGCGAGCTGCTCGACCCGCTGCGGGAGCGGCGAGTGCGGAGGCGGCTCCAGGACGTCCTTGTGGTCGGGCTGCGCGTCCTCGGTGTCGGCGACGGCAGCCATCGCCTCGGTCGGCACGTCGTCGAAGATCCCCAGGCCGGCGTCGTCGTCGGTGGGGGTGGCGTCCTCCTCCAGGGCGACGTCGAGCGCGTCCTTGCCGCGCTTCTTGCGGCCCTTGGCGGAGGTCTCGTCGACCAGCGGGGTGTCGTACGCCGGGTAGCCCTCGGGCTCGTAGCCCTCCTCGCCCTTGCGCGGGCGGCGCCTCGTGGTCGGCTCGTCCTCGTCGTGGACCCGGCCCAGGGCCCGGTCGCGCAGGTCGGCGAGCTTGTCGGGCACCTGGTAGACGGGGGTGGCGGTGATGACCAGCACCCCGAAGACGCCGAGCAGCATCAGCAGCGGCACGACGAGGTAGGAGGTGCGCAGCAGGTCCAGCAGCAGCGAGGAGACGACGTACCCGACGGCTCCCCCGCCCTCCTGCAGCGGCGTGGCGTCACCGTCGACCGGCTGGGGGCTGCCGTTGGCCACGTGGACGATGCCGAGCAGCCCGAAGGACAGCGCGGTCCAGCCGATGACCTGGCGGCCGGCCGGGCCGTGGCCGACCGGGTCACGCATGACGCGCCAGCCCGCCCAGACCAGGGCCATCGGGACGAACCAACCGATCTTGCCGACCGTGCCGGCGACGGCGACCCGGACCGGGTCGGTCACCGGGCTCTGCACCTGGAACCACACCGCGGCCGCCGAGACCAGCGCGATGGCGACGAGCGCGAGCCCGGCTCCGTCGCGGCGGTGCTCGGGCTCGAGGTCACGGGCGCCGCGGCCGATGCCGCGGGCCACCGCGCCGATGCCGTGGGCGACCGCGAGCCAGAAGGCCACGATCCCGCGCAGCAGCGCGCCGAGCGCCAGCCCCACCGGGTTCGGGCCGCTGCGCACCGAGCGCGGAGCCGGCCGCCCGGCCGTGGCCTTCTTGGCCGTCGCCTTCTTCGGCGCAGGCTTGCGCGCCGGCGGTCGCTTGGCCGCGCTCGAGGTGGTCCTGGTGGAGGTACTCCGTGGTCGGGTGCCCGAACTCGTGCCGCTGCCGGTCCTGCTCGTGCTGCGGGTGGACGTGCTCGTGCTCCGCGACCCCGGCGGGGAAGACGTACGGGTCGCCATGGTCACGACCCTAGGCGACCACCCCACGAGTCACAGGGATTGACTCACGTCCCACCCTCACGTGTCGCTTGAGGGTTTTCCGACGACACGTCCGAGCGCAGCGAGGACGTGACGCGGAGGAGGACGAGCGAGCCCGCGACCGAGGCACGAGGTCGCGACGGCGTGTCGAGACCCAGCCGAGCCGGCGTATCAATACGCCGGTTCGGCGTCCCGGGGCTCGTGGGCGGAGTCGGGGAGCGCGTCGAGCGGCGGGGAGAGGCGGCGGGCGGCGAGCATGATCGCGACCCCGACCGCCATGGTGACCAGGAAGCCGATCGTGGTCGACCCGGTGAGGGCCAGGCCGCAGTAGCCGAGCGTGGCGGACACGACGGCGACCGCGACGTACGGCAGCTGCGTGGTGACGTGGGTGATGACGTTGCAGCCGGCACCGGTCGAGCTGAGGATCGTGGTGTCGGAGATCGGCGAGGCGTGGTCGCCGGCCACCGCACCGGCGAGCACCGCACCCAGCACGGGGAGCAGGAGCTCGGGTGCGTCGACGGCGTTGACGATGCCACCGGCGATCGGCAGCAGCAGCCCGAAGGAGCCCCAGCTCGTGCCGGTGGCGAAGGCCATCGCCAGGGCGACGAGGAAGACGACCGGGACCAACCACTCGGTCGGCAACGAGGAGTCCTCGACGAGACCACCGAGGTACTCCCCCGTGCCGAGGGAGTCGATGAGCGAGCCCAGCATCCAGGCCAGCAGCAGGATGCTGACGGCGGGCCACATCGAGCGCAGTCCCTCCCACCAGCCGCGGCCGAAGGTGGACCGGCCGAACTTCGGGTTCGAGGCGGTGTCGCGGGCGTAGTAGTACAACGATGCGGCCAGGGCCGGCACGACCCCGACGAGCAGCGACCAGGTCACGTCGGCCTCGGCCAGCAGGTCCAGGGGCGCCCAGGACCCCGAGGCGCGCACCCCGCTCCAGACGATGCCGGCCAGGACGCCGACGACCAGCAGCGCGAACGGCACCACGAGGGCGCGCTTGGCACCCGGGCGGTGGACCGGCAGGTCCTCCGAGAGCTGTCCGGGGATGTCGTCGCCCGGCTCGTAGGTCTTGCCCTCCTCCAGCGCGCGGCGCTCCTCGCGGCGCATGGGGCCGAGGTCGACGTTGAGGACCACCACGAGCACGACCATCAGCAGCGCCGCCCAGGCGTAGTAGTTGGCGGCGGCGGCGCGCACGTAGGCACCGAGGTCGCTCACGGTGAGCGCGGACGCGGCGATGATCGGCGTGAAGATGCCCAGGATGTAGGCGCCCCAGCTGGAGAACGGCATCAGCACCGCCACCGGCGCGGAGGTGGAGTCGACGAGGTAGGTCAGCTTCGCCCGGGACACGCGGTGCCGGTCGGTGATCGGTCGGCTGACCTGGCCCACGGTGAGCGCGTTGAAGTAGTCGTCGACGAAGATCGCGCCACCCAGGGCCGCCGGCAGCGCGATGGCGCCGCGACGGGTGCGGATGCGGTCGTGCGCCCAGTCGGCGAAGGCGCGGGTGCCGCCCGACATCGAGACGAAGGCGGTGATGACACCGAGCGCCAGCGTGAAGACGAGGATGTAGACGTAGGTGGTGTTCAGCTCGCCGTCGACCCAGAAGATCTGGGCGAAGGCCGACCACAGCTCCTCGAGGGTGTCGACGGGGCTGAGGTCGGCGACCAGCAGCGCCGCCGAGACCACGCCGAGCCCGAGGCTCAGCAGGACCTTGCGGGTGGTCACCGCCAGCCCGATGGCCAGCACCGGGGGCAGCAGGGTCAGCAGCGGGTAGTCGTCGATCACGTCGCACCTCCTGGGTGGGCCGGGAGGCTACCGTCCGTGCCGGGGCTGCGCACCACCCTGGCGGCGGGTCGGCGTCGCGCCCTCAGGCCTCGACCACCACCGGGATGATCATCGGCCGGCGGCGGTGGGTGTTGGACACCCAGCGGCCGATCACCCGGCGTACGGTCTGCTGCAGCTGGTAGGCGTCCGTGGCCCCGTCGGCCACGGCCTTGTCGAGGGCATCGATGATGGCCGGCTTGACGTCCTCGAAGACCGAGTCGTCCTCGGCGAAGCCGCGGGCGTGGATCTCCGGGCCGCCGGCGACCTTCCCCGAGGAGGAGTCGATGACGACGATGACGGAGATGAAGCCCTCCTCGCCGAGGATGCGACGGTCCTTCAGGTCGGACTCGGTGATGTCGCCGACCGAGGAGCCGTCGACGAACACGTAGCCGCAGTCCACCTTCCCGGCGACCGAGGCCACCCCGTCGACGAGGTCGACCACCACGCCGTCCTCGGCGATGACGACGTTCTCGACGCCGGTCATCCTCGCCAGCGCGGCGTTGGCCTGCATGTGCCGGATCTCGCCGTGGACGGGCAGCACGTTGCGGGGCTTGACGATGTTGTAGCAGTAGAGCAGCTCTCCGGCCGAGGCGTGGCCGGAGACGTGCACCATCGCGTTGCCCTTGTGGACCACGCGGGCGCCCCAGCGGGCCAGGCCGTTGATGACGCGGTAGACGGCGTTCTCGTTGCCGGGGATGAGCGAGGAGGCCAGCAGGACGGTGTCGCCCTCCTCGATGTGCACGAAGTTGTGGGTGCGCTGGGCGATCCGCGACAGCGCCGACATCGGCTCGCCCTGGGAGCCGGTGGAGATCAGCACCTGGTGCTGGGGCGGCAGGTCGGCGAGCTCCTTGGCGTCCACGATGGTGTTCGGGGGGACGGTGAGGTAGCCCAGGTCGCGCGCGATGCCCATGTTGCGCACCATCGAGCGGCCGACGAAGGCGACCTGCCGCTCGTGGGCGTACGCCGCGTCGAGCACCTGCTGCACGCGGTGCACGTGCGAGGCGAAGCAGGCCACGATGACCCGCTGCTGGGACTCGCGGAAGACCTGGTCGATGACCGGGGTGATGCCGCGCTCGGTCGGGGTGAAGCCGGGGGTCTCGGCGTTGGTGGAGTCGGTGAGGAAGAGGTCGACGCCCTCCTCCCCCAGCCGCGCGAAGGCACGCAGGTCGGTGATCCGGCCGTCCAGCGGCAGCTGGTCCATCTTGAAGTCACCGGTGTGCAGCACCATCCCGGCGGGCGTGCGGATGGCCACGGCCAGCGCGTCGGGGATGGAGTGGTTGACCGCCACGAACTCCAGCTCGAAGGGCCCGAACGTGATCCGCTCGCCCTCCTTCACCACGTGGTGGACGGTCTCCTTGAGACGGTGCTCGCGCAGCTTGGAGCCCAGCAGGGCCAGGGTCAGCTCGGAGCCGACCAGCGGGATGTTCCCCCGCTCGCGCAGGAGGTACGGCGTCGCGCCGATGTGGTCCTCGTGGCCGTGGGTGAGCACGAGCGCCTCGACGTCGTCGAGCCGGTCGCGGATCGAGGACCAGTCCGGGAGGATCAGGTCGACGCCGGGCTGGTGGTCCTCGGGGAAGAGCACGCCGCAGTCGACGATGAGCAGCCGGCCGGCGTACTCGAAGGCGGTCATGTTGCGCCCCACCTCGCCGAGACCACCGAACGGGGTGACCCGCAGGCCTCCTTCGGCCAGCGGAGCGGGTGCGGTGAGCTCGGGGTGCGGGTGTGACATCTCGTCCTGTTCTGCCGGGGTGGCTGTGGGTGTGCCGGAGCGCGGGGCCTAGAGCAGGCCGGCGGCCTCCAGGCCGGTGCGCAGCGCGGCGAGCTCCTCGTCGTCGAGGGGCACGAGCGGCGATCGCACGCGACGGTTGTCGAGGACGCCGAGCAGCTCCAGGCCGCCCTTGGCGGTGGTGGCGCCGTAGTTGGCGACGCCCATGACGGCCTCGAAGGCCGGCAGGAGCCGCTGGTAGGTGGCCAGGGCGGCGGCGTGGTCGCCGGCCAGGAAGCGCTCGATCATCGAGGCGATCTCGGTGCCGGCGACGTGGCCCACGACCGAGACCAGCCCGCAGGCGCCGTGGGCGAGGAAGCCGAGGGTGTTGACGTCGTCGCCGGAGTAGACGGCGTAGCCCATCTGCGCGAGGCGCGCGGCACGGGGCATGTCGCCGACGGCGTCCTTGACCGCCACGACCTGCTCCCAGCCCAGCGTCTCCTCGTAGGTCTCGAGCCCGATCGTCGAGCCGGTGCGACCGGGGACGTCGTAGAGCATCACCGGCAGCTCGGCGGCGTCGACCACCTGGCGGAAGTGGTGGAGCATGCCCCGCTGGCCGGGCTTGTTGTAGTACGGCGAGACGAGCAGGACGCCGTCGGCGCCCTTCTCCCGGGCCTGCTTGGCCAGGACCAGCGAGGTGCGGGTGTCGTTGGTGCCGACGCCGGCCACGATCGGGACGTCGGGGCCGACCGCGTCCCGGACCGCGGCGAGCACCTCGCCGTCCTCGTCGGTGGTCGTGGTGGGCGACTCACCGGTGGTGCCGGAGACCACCAGCCCGTCGTGCCCGTGCCCCAGCAGGTGCTTGGCGACCCGCTGCACACCGTCCAGGTCGACGCTGCCGTCCTCGAGGAAGGGCGTGGCCATCGCGGTCAGCATCCGACCGAAGGGAGCGACGGGGGCGGAGGTCATGCGGCCAAGGTTATGGGATCTGCGGGGCGACCTGCTCGGCGACCAGCCGCAGGTGGTCGAGGTCGCCCAGGTCGAGGGTCTGCAGGTACAGCCGGGACTGCCCGGACTCGGCGTAGCGGGCGATCTTGTCGACCACCTCCGGGACCAGTCCGGCCAGCCCGTTCTCGCGCAGCTCCTCGACCTCGCGCCCGATCGCCGCGGCCCGTCGGGCGAGCTCGGCCTCGGTCTCGGCCACGCACAGCACCAGCGCCGAGGAGGTGGTCAGCGAGTCGGGGTCGCGGCCGATCTCCTCGCACGCCGCGCGCACCCGGGCGATCTGCTCCAGCCCCACGTCGAACGGCACGAACGGGAGGTTGAACTCGTCGGCGTACCGCGCCGCCAGCGCCGGGGTACGACGCTTGCCGACGCCTCCGATGAGCACCGGCGGTCCGCCGGCGTGACCGTCGCGCTGCACGGGCTTGGGCAGGCCGGGCGACTCGCTGACCTGGTAGTGCGTGCCGTCGTAGGAGAAGCCACCGTCCTCGGCCGACGGGGCCGACCACAGCCCGGTGACCACGGCCAGCTGCTCCTCGAACCGGTCGAATCGCTCGGCGGTGCCGGGGAAGGGGATGGCGTACTTCTCGTGCTCCTGGACGAACCATCCGGCGCCGATGCCGAGCTCGACGCGTCCGCCGCTCATCTGGTCGACGTTCGCGACCTGGATCGCCAGCGGTCCGGGGAAGCGGAAGGTCGCGCTGGTCATCATCGTGCCGAGCCGGATGGTGCTGGTCTCGCGCGCCAGCCCGGCCAGGGTGGTCCAGGCGTCGGTGGGCCCGGGCAGGCCCGGCGTGCCCATGCCCAGGTAGTGATCGGAGCGGAAGAACGCCCCGAATCCGAGGCGCTCGGCCTCGAGGGCGACCCGCAGGAGGTCGTCGTAGGTGGCGCCCTGCTGGGGCTCGGTGAAGATGCGCAGCTCCATGGCGCCCACCCTACGAAGCACCCCCGAACGGCCTACCGCCGGCGCAGCCAGACCCGGTCGAAGCCCTCGAGCTCGTCGCGCCGGGTCTCCTTCCAGTGGTGCCGGTCGAAGTCGGGGTAGAACACGTCGCCCTCCGGCTCCAGCGGGATCTCGGAGATGACCTGCTCGGTGGCCAGCGGCATGGCGGCGGCGTACACGCTGGCGCCACCGGCGACCACGATCTCCCCCGGGAGCCGGGTGGCCTGTACGAGGGCGTCGTCGAGGTCACGGGCGACGTGGACCGCGTCGTGCCCGGGCGACCAGGCGGGGTCGCGGGTCAGCACGATGGTCTCCCGGCCCGGCAGCGGGCGCCCGATCGACTCGTAGGTCGTGCGGCCCATCACGAGCACGTGGCCCATCGTGAGGTGCTTGAAGGCGGTCTGCTCCCCCGGCACGTGCCAGGGGATGTCGGGTCCCCGGCCGATCACCCCGTTGCGGGCGACCGCGGCGACCAGGACGATCCTGCGACTCATGACGATCCCTCAGACCGCGATCGGGGCCTTGATGGCCGGGTACGGGTCGTAGCCCTCGACGGCGATGTGCTCGAGCTCGAAGGCGTCCAGCGCGGTCACCGAGGGGTCCAGCACCAGGGTGGGCAGCGGGCGCGGCTCCCGGGTCAGCTGCAGCCGGGCCTGCTCGAGGTGGTTGAGGTAGAGGTGGGCGTCGCCCAGGGTGTGCACGAAGTCGCCGACGCGCAGACCGGTCACCTGCGCGACCATGTGGGTCAGCAGCGCGTAGGAGGCGATGTTGAACGGCACGCCCAGGAACACGTCGGCCGATCGCTGGTAGAGCTGGCAGCTGAGCCGGTCCGGTCCGCCGTCGGCGTCGGGCGCGACGTAGAACTGGAACAGCGCGTGGCACGGCGCGAGTGCCATCTCGGGGATGTCGGCGACGTTCCACGCGGAGACGACGTGGCGACGCGAGTGCGGGTCGCGTCGGAGGTTCTCCACGACCTGGGCCAGCTGGTCGACGTGGCGGCCGTCGGGCGTGGGCCACGAGCGCCACTGGGCGCCGTAGACGGGGCCGAGGTCGCCGGACTCGTCGGCCCACTCGTCCCAGATGCTGATGCCACGCTCCTGCAGCCAGCGCACGTTGGTGTCGCCGCGCAGGAACCACAACAGCTCGCCGAACACCGAGCGGGTGTGCACCTTCTTGGTGGTGACCAGCGGGAACCCGCCACCGCGCTCGGGTGCGAGATCGAAGCGCATCTGGTGCCCGAACACCGACAGCGTGCCGGTGCCGGTGCGGTCGGTGCGCTCGACGCCCTCGTCGAGGATCCGGGTGAGGAGGTCGAGGTAGGCCTGCACGGTGCGAACGCTACCGCCGCTGCTACGAGCCGGCCTTCTTGCCCGCCCTCATGGTGGCGCGCACCCAGTCGATGATGCCCGGGGCGTTCAGCTCGGCGTACACGCCCGGGAACAGCGGGACCGCGCAGCCCAGGCCGTAGCTGACCACGCCGACCTGGACGACCTTGCCGCTTTCACGGGTGCCGAAGATCGGACCGCCGGAGTCGCCCTGGCAGGAGTCGCCGCCCAGCTCGGAGGCGCAGAACTCGGTGTCGGCGTTGAACCCGAGCAGCAGGTTGGTGATGCACTCCAGGTCGCTGCTGACCGAGACGTCGACCTTCTTCAGGTTCTCCGGAGCCTCGCTGCCACCCGAGGACTCCACGCCCCACCCGGCGACGGTCAGCACCGTGCCCGCGGCCTCGAGCGCGTCGTCGGCAGCCTTGGGGAGCGCGATGCGCGGCGCCTTGATGCGCTTCTTGGTGCGCCACAGTGCCACGTCGCTGGAGCCGGTGTCGTCGTAGTCGGGGTGCACGGCGAAGCCGGAGACCCGCAGCACCTGCCCGCCCTTGGCCGACAGGTCGGTGCGACCGACCACGACCTGGACCTGCTTCTTCGAGAAAACCGTGCAGTGGGCGGCGGTGAGGATCCAGCGCTTGCCGACGACCGAGCCACCGCAGATCTGGCCCTCGCTGCCGGACGAGCCGGCACGCTGGATGGAGGCCATGAAGGGGAACTCCCCCTTCTTCGCGTCCTCGCCTCCGACGATGGCGGTGGCCGGCGCGGGCAGCGCCGCGACGGCGAGGGCGAGAAAGAGCAGGGGGGCGAGCAGGCGCACGAGGACGCCTCGCACGGCGGGGTGGGGGGTCACGTGGCGAACGCTACGCGTCCCTCGACGGTCGTGACGGTCGATCCCGCGACCCGAACCTGCCCGTCCACCACGTCCACGTGCACGCGCCCGCGTCGCTGCAGTGCGGCGCCCTGCGCTGCGACGTACGACGCGGGGAGCCGCCCCGTCGAGGTCAGCCACTGCCCGAGGCCGGCCTGCAGGCTGCCGGTGACCGGGTCCTCGGTGATGCCCAGGCCCGGGCAGAACGCGCGCACCTCGAGCAGCACCTCTCCCCCGGGCGCGTGCAGGCCCGCGACCCCGATGTCGAGCCCGTCGAAGGCGGCCCAGTCGGGGCGCAGCGCGGTGACCGCTGCGGCGTCGGCGAGCAGGACCCCGACCCAGCCCGGGCCGTTGTCGATCCACTCCGCGTCCACGACGGCGGCCTCGTCGATGCGCAGCGCCCGGGCGATCCGCGTGAGGTCGTCGGCGGAGACGGGCCCGCTGCGCACCAACGGCGGCGCCTCGAGGGCCAGCCGCTCGCCGCGGTGCACGCGCACGAGGCCCGCGCCGCACTCCTGCACCAGCACGCCCGGCGTCGCCGGCACCCCGCCGGCCCCGAGCCAGGCGTGCGCCGATCCGAGCGTCGGGTGCCCCGCGAAGGGCAGCTCCTCGCCGGGGGTGAAGATCCGCAGCCGGTAGTCGGCGGCGGGGTCGGTCGGCCGCAGCAGGAAGGTCGTCTCCGACAGGTTCGTCCAGCGCGCGAAGGCGGCCATCTGGTCCTCGGACAGGTCGTCGGCGTCGTGCACGACCGCGACCGGGTTGCCGGTCAGGGGGCCGGACCCGAAGACGTCGACGCAGCGGTAGGTGTGGGTCACGGGGCGATCATCTCGCCAGCAGCGCCGTGCTGTCCCCCGCCCCGGCGCCGACGGCGTGCACCCGGCAGTCGCCGGTGCGGACCTGGCAGGTGCGCACCTCCAGGGTCCCGGTCGACGAGACCCGACCGGCCTCGGAGGCGCCGGGCAGGGCGGCGCGGTCGGCCAGCAGGTAGGTGATCCGGTCGGCCGCGGTGAACCGCGCGTCCAGCAGCACGTCGGCGCGCTCGGTGCCGGAGGCCAGCTCCTCGCCCGTGCCGACGGCGAAGACCCGCACCCCCGAGCCGTCCTCCCCGCTGCGGGTCCACACGAACTGCTGGCGCGGCGAGACCTCCCCGCCGTCCCCCAGCCGCACCACCGGGGTGCCCAGCAGCTGACGGATCGCGATCGACTCGAAGCCGACCTGCCGCAGCTGCGTGACGCCCACGACGTCGACGAGCGCCCCCTGCTCGGGCGCGCTCACCACGGTGCTCACCGACCCGGTGCCGGTGTGCCACTCGTGCTCCCCGGCCGCGTCGACGAAGACGAGCACCGGGGCGGCCAGCCGCACCAGCCGCGGCTGCACCTCGCCGCCGTCGGTCGCCGTCTCCAGCCGGGCCACGACCTCGGCGTCGGGGACGTCGGCGACCTCCAGGGTCGACCCGTCCTCGGCCACCCACGCCACCCGACCGGCCGGCTCGGAGGCCACCAGGCCCGCGGACGGCTCGGCCCGGCCGAGCAGCACGCGCTCCCCCTCGGGCCCGAGTCGTACGACGTCGCCCCGGTCGTCGAGGTAGACCACCTGCGTCCCCAGCTCGGCCAGCGCGACGACCCCGTCCACGTCGGCGGTGCCGCCCGCCAGGTGCAGCCGGCCGTCGGCGTACCACGCGACGGGCGCGGGGTTGCGCGCCGGCGAGACCACCACCGGTCCGAGGGCCGGCTCGGGAGGCGCCGGGTCGGGGAGCAGGGCGGTGACCGCCACACCGACGAGCAGGGCGAGCGTCACGACCGCCAGGACCGGCAGGACTCGTCCCCGGCGCCGCGCGGGCTCCGCCCCGGTCGGCGGCGGCACGGGCAACCCCGGGACCGCAGCGACCACCGCGGCGAGCAGCTGCGGGTCGGGGACCGTGCCGGAGACCGTGCCGGAATCAGGGTCGTGCGCCCGCCCCAGCGCCGTCCAGGCCAGGCGGACCCGCACCGGCACCGGCAGCCGGTCGAGGTCCGCCGAGAGCCCGGCGGGCAGCGTCACCGTGCGCGGCTCGGCCCAGGGGGCGGTCCACCACGACTCCCCGGCGGCCCGGGCGGCGGCGCGCTCCTCGAGCAGCAGGTCACGCAGGGTGGCGTCGGGGTCGTGCTCGTCGCGCAGCCGCCGCCAGGAGCGGCGGGCCCGGCCCAGCACGCGGTCGGCCAGGGTCGCGGCGTGCCCGGCGGGGTGGCCGAGCAGCACGGCGAGGCGGACGAGGTCGGGGCGCCGGGCGGCGGCGTACTCCTCGAAGCCCGCCTCCCGGGAGTCCGGCCCGCGACCCGACCGCGCCACGACGGGGCTCAGGCGTGCAGCGACATCGGGCCGTAGACGCGACGCTCGAGCTCGAAGAGCGTCACGGCGTCCACCCCGTGCTCGGCCAGCTCGGCCCAGGTCTCACCGACCCAGGACTCGGCGTCGGCCTGGCTGGTGAACCGCTGGTCGACCAGGTCGGACGGGGCGTCGGGGCCGAGGGTCACCTCGGCGCCGGAGGCGTCCTCGAGCCGCCACCACCAGGGGCGCTCGGCGGCGGTGGGGGCGCGGAAGGTCGCGGGCTGCTCGGGGAGGTTCATGGGCTCAGGCCTCCCGGACCGACGGGTCGACGAAGGGCGGCTTGGTGAGCGCGAAGACCTCGCGCCGACCGCGGACGTCCACCGAGACCTCGGCGTCGGCCGCCACCGTGGCGGCCACCAGCGCCAGGCCCACGCCCTTGCGCAGCGTCGGGGAGAAGGTGCCGGAGGTGACCTCGCCGACCGGGACGTCGGCGGTGAGCATGACGCGCATGTGCGGACGCGGGATGCCGCGACCGGTGGCGACGATGCCGCGCAGCACGCGCTGGGGGCCGTCCGCGCGCTGGCGGGTCAGGACCTCGCGCCCCCAGAACGACGGCTTGGACCAGCCGACGGCCCAGCCCAGCCGTGCCTCGACCGGGGTGATGTCCATCGAGATGTCCTGCCCGTGCAGGGGGTAGCCCATCTCCGTGCGCAACGTGTCGCGGGCACCGAGCCCGCAGGCGAGCATCCCGTGCTCCTCGCCGGCCGCCAGCAGCGCGTCCCACAGCGACTCGGCGGCGGCGTTGGGCGCCACCAGCTCATAGCCCCGCTCCCCGGTGTAGCCGGTGCGGCACACGGTGACCTCGTGGCCGTCGCGGGTGCCGGTGGAGAAGGCCATGTAGTCGTGGTCGACGGGCAGGCCCAGGGCGGTGAGCACCTCGTCGGAGCGGGGGCCCTGGACCGCGAGCACCACCAGGTCGCGGTGCCGGTCGGTGACCTCGATGCCCTCGGGCGCCGCGGCAGCCAGCCGTCGGACGACCTCGGCGGTGTTGGCGGCGTTGGGCACCAGCAGCACGTCGTCGTCGGCACGCAGGTAGACGATCAGGTCGTCGACGACGCCGCCGGTCTCGTCGTCGCAGCACAGGGTGTACTGCGCCTGGCCCACCTCGATGCGGCCCAGGTCGTTGGTCAGGCAGGAGTTCACGAACTCGGCCGCACCGGGCCCGGTCACCGTCGCCTTCCCGAGGTGGCTGACGTCGAAGACCCCGACTGCCTCGCGGACCGCGGTGTGCTCCTTGACGACCCCCGCGCCGGCGTACTCCAGCGGCATCGACCAGCCGCCGAACTCGGCGAACTTGGCGCCGAGGGCCTCGTGCCTGGCGTGCAACGGCGAGGTGAGCAGCGGGCCGTCGGTCTGGTCCTCCAGCGTCATGGCGCGAACCTATCGCAGCGCCCGACCCCCCGACCGGGGCAGGCGAGCACCACCGCGTGGCTATCCTGCGGCGGTGACCTCGTTCATCCTCCGCAACGCCAGCCCCGCCAAGACCAAGGTCGACGCCGTCGTCGTGGGCGTGGTCGCGCAGGACTCCGGGGTCGACCTCGCCCCCGGCGGGGAGGAGGTCGCCAAGGCCTACGGCCGCAAGCTCCGTCCGCTGCTGTCCTCGCTGTCGCTCAAGGGCAGCCTGGGCGAGACGACCCGCATCCCCACCGCCGGCACCATCAACGCCCCCGTGCTCGTGCTGGTCGGGCTCGGCACCGCCCCCTCGACCGCCGACCTGCGTCGGGCGGCCGGCGCCGCGGCGCGGGCGGTCCCCAACGCCGCCTCGGTCGCCGTGGCGCTGCCGACCCCCGGTGCCGCGGAGGTGCGGGCGGTCACCGAGGGGTGGCTGCTGGGCGGCTACCGCTTCACCACCTACCAGCGCGACACCGCCTCCGACGCGAGCGGCCCGGGCGAGGTCGTGGTCCTGAGCGCCGGCGCGCGCAAGCAGGAGGTCGTGACCGCACTGGAGGAGGCCCAGGTGGTCGCCGCCGCGGTCGCCGGCTGCCGCGACTGGGTGAACACCCCGCCGGGCGACCTCACACCCCCGCTCTTCGCCGACGTCGTGGTGGCGGCGGCCGCGCCCCTGACCAAGGGCCGCGGCAAGAAGCTGACCCTGACCGTCCACGACGAGGTCTCCCTGGCCGAGCTCGGCTGCGGCGGCATCCTCGGCGTCGGCCAGGGCTCCGAGGCTCCCCCGCGCCTGGTGGAGATCAGCTACGCCCCCAAGGGCCTGCCCGAGGACGCCCCGCACCTCGCCCTCGTGGGCAAGGGCATCACCTTCGACTCCGGCGGCCTGAGCATCAAGCCGGCCGCCTCGATGCACGAGATGAAGTCCGACATGGCCGGCGCGGCTGCGGTCGTGCAGGCCACCCTCGCCATCGCCCGGCTGGACCTCCCGGTGCGGGTCTCCACCTTCGTGCCGATGGCCGAGAACATGCTCTCCGGTGCCGCCACCCGGCCCGGCGACGTCCTGCGGATGTACGGCGGCACGACCGTCGAGATCTTCAACACCGACGCGGAGGGCCGCCTCGTCCTCGGCGACGCGCTCGTGCGGGCCACCGAGGTGGAGCCCGACCTCATCGTCGACGTCGCCACCCTCACCGGCCACATGGTCGTCGCCCTGGGAACCCAGGTCGCGGGCGTCATGGGCAGCGAGGAGGTGGTCTCCCAGGTGCTCGCCGCCTCCGAGAGCGCCGGCGAGGCGTGCTGGCCGATGCCGATCCCCGAGGAGATGAAGCAGCGGATCACCTCCTCCAAGATCGCCGACCTGGCCCAGCACGACTGGGTGCGCTGGGGAGGCGGGCTCTTCGCCGGGGCGTTCCTGCGCGAGTTCACCGCCGGGCGCCCGTGGGCGCACGTGGACATCGCCGGCCCGTCCTTCGCCAGCGGCGGCCCGTCCGGGCACCTCACGGCCGGCGGCACCGGCTTCGCGGTGGCGACCCTGGTCGACCTCGCGCGCTCGCTGGGCGACTGAGCCCGCTCAGGAATCCGGCTCAGGAATCCAGGTCGCGCGCCTGCTGCTTCTGGGCCTCGCGCTGGCGGCGGTTCCAGTCGCGCATGCGCTGCGGAACCCCGACCACGGCCGCGTCGTAGGACGGCACCTGGGCCCGGTTGCAGAAGTCGTGGGCCCACTTCACCGACGGGACCCGGCGCCGGGTCCACTCCCCGTCGTGGGCCACCAGCAGCAGCGTGACGTCACTGACCGCCGTCCGCGGCTCGACGAACCCCTCGACACCGCGCCGGGCACCGACCCAGGTGGTGAGGTGCTCGACGTCGGTGGAGTCAGCGGCGCGGACGCGCGTGGAGCCGGTGCGGTAGCCGTCCTTCGCGGGGCCACGCATGCGCGGGCCACGGTCACGACGGAAGCGGTCGAGCATTCCCATGGCCCCAGTCTGCCCGACCCACCCTCGGGCAGGTGTGGACTGTGCTGGCAGTAGTGCAAAGATGGACCGCACTCCCACGAGGAGTCACCCGCACACCCCTACGCAAAGGACCATGGTGGCCGACGCCGGACACACTCCCGGACACACCGACTTCGACGTGCTCATCCTCGGTGCCGGGTCGGGCGGCTACGCCTGTGCCCTGCGCGCCGCCCAGCTCGGCCTCAAGGTCGGCCTGGTCGAGAAGGACAAGGTGGGCGGCACCTGCCTGCACGTCGGCTGCATCCCCACCAAGGCGCTGCTGCACGCGGCCGAGGTCGCCGACTCCACGCGTGACTCCGAGCGCTTCGGCGTCCGCGCCTCGCTCGAAGGCATCGACATGGCCGGCGTCAACGCCTACAAGGACGGCGTGGTCGCGCGGCTCTTCAAGGGCCTCTCCGGCCTGGTCAAGGGGCGCGGGATCACCGTGATCGAGGGCGCCGGCACGATGACCGGGCCCCGCGAGGTCACCGTCGACGGCACCGCCTACACCGGCGCGCACCTCGTGCTGGCCTCCGGCTCCTACTCCCGGTCGCTGCCCGGCCTGGAGGTCGACGGGGAGAAGGTCCTGACCTCCGAGCACGCGCTGCGCCTGGAGCGCGTCCCCTCCTCCGTCGTCGTGCTCGGCGGGGGTGTCATCGGTTCGGAGTTCGCCAGCGTGTGGCGCTCCTTCGGCGCCGACGTCACGATCGTGGAGGCACTGCCCCGCCTGGTCGCCGCCGAGGACGCGGCCTCCTCCAAGGCGCTGGAGCGGGCCTTCCGCAAGCGCGGCATCGCCTTCCGCACCTCCACCCGGTTCAGCTCCGTGGAGCACACCGGCTCCGGCGTCGCAGTCACCGTCGAGGACGCCAAGGGCGGCACCTCCGTGATCGAGGCCGAGCTGCTGCTCGTGGCAGTCGGCCGCGGCCCCGCCACCGACGGGCTGGGGTACGCCGAGCAGGGTGTCGCCATGGAGCGCGGGTTCGTCCTCGCCGACGAGCGCTGCCGCACCAACCTCGAGGGCGTCTACGCCGTCGGTGACATCGTCCCCGGCCTCCAGCTGGCCCACCGCGGCTTCCAGCAGGGCGTGTTCGTCGCCGAGGAGATCGCCGGCCTCGCTCCGGTGGTCGTCGAGGAGTCCGCGATCCCGCGCGTCACCTACTCCCACCCCGAGATCGCCTCGGTCGGTCTCGACGAGGAGACCGCCCGCTCGACCTACGGCGAGGACGCCATCGAGACGCTGACCTACGACCTCGGTGGCAACGGCAAGAGCCAGATCCTGCAGACCCAGGGCTTCGTCAAGCTCGTACGCCGCACCGACGGCCCCGTCGTCGGGGTGCACATGGTCGGCGACCGGGTCGGCGAGCTGGTCGGTGAGGCCCAGCTGATCTACGCCTGGGAGGCCCACCCCGAGGACGTCGCCCCGCTGGTGCACGCCCACCCCACCCAGAACGAGGCACTCGGCGAGGCCCACCTCGCCCTGGCCGGCAAGGCCCTGCACGCGCACGGCTGAGCCACCGGCTCACCACACCCCAGACACCGAGCAGAACCACCACCCGCTACCGAAGGAACCGCATTGGCCACCGAAGTCACCCTCCCGGCGCTCGGGGAGTCCGTCACCGAGGGCACCGTCACCCGCTGGCTCAAGCAGGTCGGCGACACCGTCGCGGTCGACGAGCCGCTGCTCGAGGTCTCCACCGACAAGGTCGACACCGAGATCCCCTCGCCCGTCGCGGGCACCCTGCTCGAGATCAAGGCCGACGAGGACGACACCGTCGAGGTCGGCGCGGTCCTCGCGATGATCGGTGAGGAGGGCGAGGGCGGCGGCGACTCGGCCGACGACTCCGCCGACGACACCGCCACCCCCGAGGCCCAGCCGGCCGACGAGGACGAGGCGGAGAAGAAGGCCGAGCAGGAGGAGCAGATCGCCGAGGAGACCGGCGACCTGCCCCCCGGCGACGAGACCCCCGAGCAGGAGAAGGCGCCCGCGGCGTCCGGCTCCGGTGGTGGGTCCGGCACGTCGGTGACCCTCCCCGCGCTCGGCGAGTCGGTCACCGAGGGCACCGTGACCCGCTGGCTCAAGCAGGTCGGTGACAGCGTCGAGGTGGACGAGCCGCTCCTGGAGGTCTCCACCGACAAGGTCGACACCGAGATCCCCTCCCCCGTGGCCGGCACCCTGCTGGAGGTCAAGGTCTCCGAGGACGAGACGGTCGAGGTCGGCGCCGAGCTCGCCGTGATCGGCGACGGCTCCGCGGCCCCTGCCGAGGAGCCCGAGCCCGAGCCGAAGGCCGAGGAGAAGGCGGAGCCCGAGCCCGAGAAGGAGCCGGAGAAGAAGCCGGAGAGCACCCAGCCCAGCCCCGCGGAGGAGCCGGCGCCCAAGACCGAGGAGGCCCCGGCGCAGCCCGCCGCACGGGCCTCGGAGCCGCCCCGCCAGGAGACGTCGTCCTCCTCGGGCGGGTCCGCCGACGGGCCGGGGTACGTCACCCCGCTGGTGCGCAAGCTCGCCGGCCAGCACGGGGTGGACCTGTCCGCCGTCGAGGGCACCGGTGTCGGCGGTCGCATCCGCAAGCAGGACGTGCTCGCCGCCGCCGAGGCGGCCAAGCAGCCCGCCGCTGCCGCCCCGGCCGCCGCCGCCCCCTCGGGCAGCGCCTCGACCCCGGCCGCCACCGGTGCGCCGGTCCCGGTGAACCCCTCCCCGCTGCGGGGCACCACCGAGAAGATGTCGCGCCTGCGCAAGATCATCGCGACCCGGATGAACGAGTCGCTGGCCGTCTCCGCGCAGCTGACCCAGGTCGTGGAGGTCGACGTCACCAACGTGGCGCGCCTGCGCGACCAGGTGAAGGCCGAGTTCGCGGCGCGGGAGGGCGTGAAGCTGTCCTTCCTGCCGTTCTTCGCCAAGGCGGCCGTCGATGCGCTCAAGCAGCACCCGAAGCTCAACGCGACGATCGACGACGAGGCCGGGGAGGTCACCTTCCACGACCACGAGCACGTCGCCTTCGCGGTCGACACCGACAAGGGCCTGCTGACCCCGGTCGTCAAGGACGCCGGCGACCTCTCGATCTCCGGGCTGTCCAAGAAGATCGCCGACGTCGCGGCTCGCACGCGGACCAACAAGATCGGTCCCGACGAGCTGTCAGGCGGCACCTTCACCATCACCAACCTGGGCAGCGTCGGGGCGCTCTTCGACACCCCGATCATCAACCAGCCGCAGGTCGCCATCCTCGGCCCCGGTGCCGTGGTGAAGCGCCCCGTGGTGATCGACGACCCGAACCTCGGCGAGACCATCGCCGTGCGTCACATGGTCTACCTCGCGCTGACCTACGACCACCGCCTGGTCGACGGCGCCGACGCCGGTCGCTTCCTCCAGGAGGTCAAGCAGCGCCTGGAGTCCGGCTCGTTCGAAGTCTGAGCGCCAGCACCCAGCACCACCACGACGGCCCGTCCGGGGACACCCGGGCGGGCCGTCGCGCGTCTCGTGACCGGACCGTAATCAACAGGCGCGAAGCGGGTCCGGCGTCGTAGGTTCGTCCCACCGTGACCAGCACCGTCTCGCCGCCCACCCCGCGGCCCACCCAGTCCACCCTGCCCACCACCGACCACCGCCAGCCGATCGACTGGCGCCGTCTGCGGGGGCCGGTCGCCGCGGCCTGCGTGCTCGGCTCCTTCGTCGCCGCCATCGGCACCAGCCTCGGCACCGTCGTGGCCGGCCGGCTCGCCGACGCCCCGGCCACCGGGCTGGTCGGCCTGCTCGCGCTGTGCGTCATCGGCGGCGCGCTGGTCGACACCGTCGCCCGCACGGTCTGGGCCGGTGTGGTGGACCGGGCCGAGGGCCGGCTGCGCGGCGACCTGCTCGACGCCGCCATGGCCCAGCCGCTGGCCGAGCTGAGCGAGCAGGCCGTCGGCGAGATCCTCGACCGGGTCGACGACGACACCCACGAGGTCGGCAGCCTGCTGCGCCAGAGCGTCTGGATGGCGATGCGCACCCTGCTCGCCTCGGGGCCGCTCTGGCTGGTCGCCGGGTTGACGTGGGCGCCGGCGTTCGTGCTGTTCCCCGTGACCGCGGTGGTGACCTTCTGGTTCGTGAAGGCGCGGTTGCCGGAGATCTCGCGCCGCAAGGTCATCGAGGAGATGGCCTGGACCGACCACGCCGCCGCGATGGAGGAGGGCGTCGCCGCCCGCGACGACCTGCGCACCAGCCTGGGCCAGGCCTACGTCGTACGCCGCAGCACCGAGCTGGCCGCGACCCTGCACCGCCGCTTCGACGAGGTGCTGTCGATGGAGAGCAGCGTCAGCCGGCGCACCGGCACGCTGCTGCACGCCATGCTCGCCGCCACCGGCCTGGCCGGGGTCGCGCTGGTGATCGACGGGCGGCTCTCCACCGGGGCCCTGATCACGTTGTTCCTGGTGACCACCCAGTTCGTGGGCCAGGTCGACCAGCTGGCCCGGCACCTGCCGGACCTGCAGGCCGGGTTCGGCGCGGTGCTGCGGCTGCGCTCCCTGCTCGGCGCGCTCCCCGAGCCCGCCGGCGGCGTCCCGATGCCCGACCGTGTCCCGGAGGTCCGCTTCCGCGACCTGCACTTCTCCTACGGCACCGGCACCTTCGCCCTGGAGGGCGTGGAGCTGACGATCCCGGCCGGCACGACCTGCGCCTTCGTGGGGCGCACCGGGTCGGGCAAGTCGACGTTGGCCTCGCTGGTCTCCCGGGCGGTGGAGCCGCAGCGCGGCACGGTGCTGCTCGACGGCACCGACGTGCTCGACCTCGACCTCCAGCAGCTGCGGGCATCGGTCGGCGTGGTCACCCAGCGCACCGAGATCCTGGCCGGCACCCTCGCGGAGAACATCGCGCTCTTCGCCGAGCTGCCCCGCCGCCGTCTCGAGGACGCCGTCGCCGAGCTCGCGCTCACCGACTGGGTCGCCGGCCTGCCCGACGGCCTGGACACCCTGCTCGGCCCCGGAGGCTTGACGTTGTCGGCCGGGGAGGAGCAGCTGGTCGCCTTCGCCCGCCTCCTGGTCCGCGACGTCCACGTCGTGGTCCTCGACGAGGCCACGGCCCGGATGGACCCCGTCACCGAGGCCCGGGTGGTCCGCGCGGCCGACCGGCTGCTGACCGGGCGCACCGGTCTGCTGGTGGCCCACCGGCTCACCACCACCGAGCGCGCCGACCGGGTCGTCGTGATGGACCACGGACGGGTGGTGCAGCAGGGTCCGCGCAGCGAGCTGGCCGCCCAGCAGGGGCCGTTCCGCTCGCTGCTGGAGGCCAGCGACTCCTCGGTGACCGGCTCCCCGCAGCCGCCCGCTCCGGTCGAGCACTCCTCCCTCGACGTCGGCATCGGCAGCGCCCGCCGGGTCGGGACGCCTCCGCCGCCACCGGCCCTGCGCCCCATCCCCAGCCTGGCCCGCGGCACCTGGAACGCCCTGCGCATCGAGCCGCAGTGGGGCTTCGTGGCGATCTGGCTGTTCCTCCTCTCGGCCCTCACCGGGGCCTTCGGTGCCGTGACCGGCTGGCTGTGGGGCCTGGTGGTCTCCGACCTCCAGCAGGGCCGCTCGCCCTGGCTGCTCACCGGTGCGCTGGTGGTCTCGATCCTGGTCTCCCCGCTCCTCCTGGCCTCGGCGATCCGGCGCTACCCGCGCTGGTGGGTCGCGGTGATGATCCGGGTGCGGGCCGCGGTGCTGCAGGGCCAGACCGAGCAGCGCCGGCTGCATCGCACGCCCCCCGGAGAGGTCGTGGCGCGTGCGATGGACGCCGACCGGTTCGCCCGGTACGCCGACCGCTGGGTCGACTTCGTCAACGGCCTGCTCATCGCGCTGGTCACCGCGCTCATCGCCCGCAGCGTGGTCGCCGGCGGCATCCTGCTGCTGGTCATGGGCATCTCCGCCCTGGCCTCCTCGCTGGGGCGCCGGGTCGCCGGTCGCTCGGCGACCGCGTCCTCCGCCGCCCGGGCCCGCTTCGGCCGTTCACTGGTCTCGACCCTGGAGTCGGTGCGCACCGTCAAGCTGGCGGCCGCCACCCCCGACGTGCACCGTCACCTGCGACAGGTCGACGGTGGCCGGGTCGAGGCGGCGGTGCGCGAGCACCGGGTCCAGGCCCTGCTCGACGGCGTCCCGATCGTGATGGTGCAGGCCGGCGTGGTCGCCGCCTGGGCGATCTTCGTCGGCGGCGGCTGGGGGCTCGCGACGGCACTGCTGGTGGCCAACGCCGTCAGCGGCTTCGACTGGTTCGGCCGGGTGGCCGGGTCGGTCGTCACCGAGGCCCCGGGCACCAAGTCCTGGATGCGGGCCACCAGCGAGCTGGCCGGCGGCGGCGACCTGATGGAGCTGCCCCGCGGCGTCGACCTGGTCCACGGGTCGGCCCCCGCCCCGGCGCCCACCGAGCACGAGCCGCTGCGCGAGATCACCCTGCGCGGCTTCACCGCCGTCCACGACGACGGCACGCTCGGGGCCGAGGAGGTCGACCTGACCGTCCGCGGCGGCGAGCTCGTGCTGCTCCTGGGCCAGGTGGGGTCGGGCAAGTCCTCGCTGCTGGCGGCGATGGCCGGTCTCATCGGCAGCACCGGTGAGCTGCGGTGGAACGACCGTCCGATCGAGGACCCCGAGGTCGAGCTGCGACCGGGCCGGGTCGCGCACGTGGCGCAGGTCCCCCGGGTCCTGTCCGGCACCTTCCGCGGCAACGTCGCCCTCGACCACGCCGACCGCAGCGTCGAGCCGGCGGTCGAGGCGGCCCGGCTGGGTCCCGACGTCACCGAGGCCGGCGGCGTCGACGCCCTGGTCGGTCACCGCGGCGTCCGGCTCTCGGGGGGCCAGGTCCAACGCCTCGCCCTCGCGCGGGCCCTGGCCTGCGAGGCCGACCTGCTGCTCGCCGACGACGTCTCCTCGGCCCTGGACGCCGCGACCGAGATCGAGCTGTGGGAGACCCTGCGCGAGCGCGGCGCGACCGTCATCGGCGCCACCTCCAAGGGTGCCGCCCTGGCGCGTGCGGACCGGGTCGTGGTGCTCACCGACGGACGCGTCGCCGACGCCGGCCCTTGGTCGGACCTGGCGTCCCGCTGGTCGCACCTGGCCGGGTGAGCGGGCCCCTGGCAGGCTGAGGGCATGTCTCTGCACGTCGTCGTCGCCGGCTCCTCCGGGTTCCTCGGCACCCACCTGACCTCCGCCCTCACCCGTGAGGGGCACCGGGTCACCAGCCTGGTGCGACGTCCGGCCGAGCACGAGGGCGAGTCGACGTGGGACCCCTACGCCGGGGTCTACGACCGTGGGGTCATCGACGCAGCGGACGTCGTGGTCAACCTCGCCGGCGCTCCCCTGGTGGGCAACGTGCACTCCAAGCGCTGGGCCCAGGACGTGCTGGAGAGCCGGGTGACGACGACGCGGCTGCTGGCGCGCGCGATCGCCGAGAGCGAGCGGCCGGCGGCGTACCTCGCCGGCAACGGCATCGCCTTCTACGGATCCCAGGGCGACACCGTGCTGACCGAGACCTCCGCGAGCACCGGAGACGCGCTGCTCACCACCGTCACGCGGCGCTGGGAGGAGGCGGCCGACCCGGCGCGTGAGGCCGGCGCCCGCGTGGTCGTGCTCCGCACCTCGCCCGTGATGGACCGTCGCAGCGCCCCGCTCGGTCCGCTCACGCTGCTGTTCAAGAGCGGGCTGGGCGGCAGGCTGGGCAAGGGCTCCCAGCACATGCCGATGATCTCGTTGCGCGACTGGGTCGGCGCCGTGCTGCACCTCGCCGCCGACGACGACGCCCACGGCCCGGTCAACCTGTGCTGCGTGGAGACGCCGACCAACGCCGAGTTCACCCGGACCCTCGCCTCCGCCCTCCACCGTCCCGCCTTCGCCCGGGTGCCGGCCAAGGTGCTCGAGGTGGCGGCCGGTCCGATGGCCCCCGAGCTGCTCGGCTCGGTCAACGCCCGGCCCGCAGCGCTGATCGACCAGGGGTTCGTGCACCGCGACCCCGATGTCGCCGCGGTGGTCCGCGCGGGCCTGGACCGTCTCGATCCCTGACCCCGGGCGTAGGCTCGTGCCATGACCTCCACCAGCATCGACGTCGACGTCGTCGGGCTCGGTGAGGACGCGGTGGACTACCTGTCGGCCTGGGACCTCCAGCGGGCCGTCCACGACCGCGTCGTGACCGGCGTGGCCCCCGACAGCATCCTGCTCCTCGAGCACCCGCCGACCTTCACGGCCGGCAAGCGCACCGCCCCCCACGAGCGCCCCGCCGACCCCGGCGGCGCCCCGGTCATCGATGTCGACCGCGGCGGCAAGATCACCTTCCACGGGCCCGGCCAGCTGGTCGCCTACCCCATCGTCCGTCTCCCCGAGCACGTCCTGGTGGTCGACTTCGTGCGACGCATGGAGGAGGCGATGATCGCGACCTGCGCGGAGTTCGGCGTCGCCACCGCACGGGTCCCGGGGCGCAGCGGCGTGTGGCTGCGCGCCACCGCGGACCGGCCGGAGCGCAAGATCGGGGCCATCGGCATCCGGGTCTCCCGAGGCGTGACGATGCACGGCATCGCCTTGAACTGCGACGTCGACCTCGGCTGGTACGACCGGTTCGTCCCGTGCGGCATCAGCGACGCCGGCGTCACCTCGCTCACCCACGAGGTGGGCCGTCGGGTCGGCGTCACCGACGTGCTGCCGGTCCTGGAGCACGAGCTGCGGCGGATGCTGCGCTGGGAGGAGTACCACCCCACCCCCGACTACGAGGCCCGACCCGAGCCCGGCCGTGCCGCCGTCGGCGGGCCCCGCGTCGAGGTCATCTCGCCCAGCGCGCCGACCTCCTAGTCCACCCGGGGCGTGAGATCGTCCCCGGGTGAGCACGTTCTCGGGGCCGGTCGTGGAGACCTCCGGCCTGCGCAAGGAGTACGCCGTGCGGCGCGGCACCCGGGTCGCGGTGGCCGGCCTGGACCTCGCCGTCGAGGCGGGTGGCGTGCACGGGTTCCTGGGCCCCAACGGATCGGGCAAGACCACGACCATCCGGATGCTGCTCGGTCTGGCACGGCCCACGGCGGGGACGATGCGCCTCTTCGGCGAGCCGGTGCCCGAGCACCTCCCGCGGGTGGTGGGCCGTGTGGGAGCCGTGGTGGAGTCCCCGAAGTTCGCTCCCCACCTCTCGGGGCGGCGCAACCTGCTGCTGCTCTCCCGCTCGATCGGCGCCCCCGACAGCCGGGTCGACGCCGCCGTGGAGACCGTGGGTCTCACGGGCCGCGACCGCGACCGGTACCGGACCTACTCCCTGGGGATGAAGCAGCGGCTGGCCATCGCGGCGACCCTGCTCAAGGACCCCGCGCTGCTGATCCTCGACGAGCCGACCAACGGGCTGGACCCTGCCGGCATCCGCGAGGTCCGCGACACCATCCGGACCCTCGGCGAGGCCGGCACGACCGTCCTGCTCAGCTCCCACATCCTCGCCGAGGTCCAGCAGGTGTGCACCGCGGCGACGATCATCGGCCACGGCAGGGTGCTGGCCTCCGGTCGCGTCGACCAGCTCCTCGGTGCCGCCACCAGCCACCGGCTGCGCTGCACCGACCCCCACGCCGCTGCCGGCGTGCTGCGCACCGCCGGCCTGGCCGTCACCACCGACGAGGACTCGCTGAGCGTCGAGACAGAGGACCCGGCCGCGATCACCCGGCTGCTGGCCGCCCGCGACATCTGGGTCCGCGAGCTGGTCCCCGCCCGTCAGGACCTCGAGACCTACTTCCTCTCCCTGACGGCTGGGGACGACGACGGGCAGGCCACACGATGAGGGGGCTGCTGGTGGAGCTGACCCGGCTGCGCTGGCGCCGTGCCGTGCTGCTGCTGCTCGTGGCCGCCGTCGTGCTCCCCGCCCTGCTGCTGGCCAGCACCGCGTGGAGCACCCGGCCGATGAGCGAGTCCGACCTGGACGCGCTGCTCGTCGACCGCTACGCGCAGCGCGAGGTGACCCGTTGCGAACGGCGTCCCGAGCAGTACTCCGACGAGCGTGGCGAGACCATCGAGGCGAGCATGTGCCGTGAGATGGTGGCCGACTGGTACGGCGGACGGGCACCCCTCCAGCCCCAGCTGGAGCTCGACGGCACCGTGCTCGCCGCGGGCACCCTCGTCCTCGTGCTCGTGCTGCTGCTCGGCACCACCTTCGTGGGGCACGACTGGAACACCGGCTCGATGAGCAACCAACTGCTCTTCGAGCCACGCCGGGGCCGGGTCTGGGTCACCAAGGCCCTGGCGGTCACCCTCACCTGCCTCCTGCTGGCCACGGCGGTGCTGTCGGCGTACTGGTCGGGCCTGGTGACCCTCGCTGCCGCGCGCGACATCACCGTTCCCGACGCCGTGGCGGGCGACGGCTACCGGCAGGCCCTGCGCACCGGCGTGCTCGCGGGTGCCACGGCGCTGGGCGGCTACGCGCTGACGATGCTCTTCCGCAGCACCGTCGCCACCGTGGGCGTGCTGTTCGGGCTGGCGGTCGCCAGCGGGGCCCTGCTGGGGATCGTGGGGCAGACCACCCAGCGCTGGACCCCGCCGTTGAACGTGGCCGCGGTGATGCAGGGCGAGGTCATCTACTACGACGAGTCGGCGCTCACCCCGGCCTGTCGCAACGGCACCGCCGGCCCGCAGGAGGACTGTTCCGCGGAGTCACGGATCACCGCTCGCGACGGGGCGATCTACCTCGGGTCGGCGCTGCTGCTGGCCTGCGTCGCCTCGGCCGGCTCCTTCCGCCGCCGCGACGTCCCCTGAGCCGCGCCGCGGGTGCCACGGGGGGCCGCTGGCGATTGGGGGGTGACCTGGGCCACCGGCGTACAGTCGAGCCCGTGGCACAGGCACCAGCACCCGACGGCAGGAAGCTCCTCCGACTGGAGGTCCGCAACGCGGAGACCCCGATCGAGCGCAAGCCGGAGTGGATCAAGACCCGGGCCACGATGGGCCCGCAGTACAAGGAGCTCCAGAGCCTGGTGAAGGGCGAGGGCCTGCACACCGTGTGCCAGGAGGCCGGCTGCCCCAACATCTTCGAGTGCTGGGAGGACCGCGAGGCCACCTTCCTCATCGGCGGCGAGCAGTGCACCCGACGCTGCGACTTCTGCCAGATCGACACCGGCAAGCCCGCGCCGCTGGACCGCGACGAGCCGCGTCGCGTCGCGGAGTCGGTGCGCACCATGGGTCTGCGCTACTCCACGATCACCGGCGTCGCCCGTGACGACCTCGAGGACGGCGGCGCCTGGCTCTACGCCGAGACCGTGCGCCAGATCCACGAGCTCAACCCGGAGACCGGGGTGGAGAACCTCATCCCCGACTTCAACGGCAAGCCCGACCTGCTGGCCGAGGTCTTCGAGTCCCGCCCCGAGGTGCTGGCCCACAACGTGGAGACCGTGCCGCGGATCTTCAAGCGCATCCGTCCGGCGTTCCGCTACGAGCGCTCGCTGGACGTCATCACCCAGGCCCGCGACTTCGGTCTGGTCACCAAGTCCAACCTCATCCTCGGCATGGGCGAGACCCGTGAGGAGGTCAGCCAGGCGCTGCGCGACCTGCACGCGGCAGGCTGCGAGCTGATCACCATCACCCAGTACCTCCGCCCCTCCGTGCGCCACCACCCCGTGGAGCGCTGGGTCAAGCCCGAGGAGTTCGTGGAGCTCAAGGACGAGGCCGACGAGATCGGTTTCTCCGGCGTGATGTCCGGACCCCTGGTCCGTTCGTCCTACCGCGCCGGTCGGCTGTACCGTCAGGCGATGGACGCGCGCCAGGGCGCGTCCGCCTGACCCGTTCAGGCCCCCACGAGCAGACGAGGCTTGCCCCAGCGATGGCCAAGAGCGACACCCCCGGCGCCATGAACCGACGCCAGCAGATCGCAGAGACCTACCGGATCACCAAGCGCACCTACCCGCGCATCGGTCTGCTCCTGCTCGGCACCTTCCTGCTCGCCGGTGCGATCGGCTTCACGCTCTTCAAGATCCTTCCCGGCAGCGGCATCATCGAGTGGATCCTCTCGGTCATCGGCGGGCTGCTGCTCGGCACCCTGGCGGTGCTGATCGTCTTCAGCCGCAAGGCCCAGACCTCGGCGTACTCCCAGATGGAGGGTCAGCCCGGCGCCGCCGCGGCCGCCCTCAACGTGCTCAAGCGCGGCTGGAAGGTCGACCCGGCCGTCGGGTTCACCAAGCAGCAGGACGTCGTGCACCGCGTGGTCGGCCCTCCGGGCATCGTCCTGGTCGGCGAGGGCCAGACCAGCCGGGTCCGCAGCCTGCTGGCCTCCGAGCGCCGCAAGCACGAGCGCGTCGCCGTCGACGTGCCGATCCACGAGGTCGTCTGCGGTCGCGGCGAGGGCGAGGTCCCGCTGCCCAAGCTGATGCGTCACCTGCAGAAGATGAAGCGCCAGCTGCGCCCGGCCGACATGACCGACGTGCTCAACCGGATCAAGGCGCTCGACGCGACCCGCGGCACGCTCCCGCTGCCCAAGGGTCCGATCCCCACCAGCATGAAGGGGATGCGCGGCCAGATGCGCGGGCGCTGACCGCTGCGTCGGTCGAGCCTGTCGAGACTCAGCCCATCATCCCGGCCATGTCACCCATGTCGGTGACCTGGCTGGCCGGCGGCGCCTCGATGTCGACGTCGGTGCCCCAGTCCTCGAAGCGCATCAGCATCTCGCCGGCGACCGCACCCATGTCGATCTCCATCTGGCGGTAGAGGCCGTCCTCGGTCAGCCACAGCTCGTAGGTCACGGTCTCCGGAAGCTGGCCGGCCACGTCGCCGGCGCCCTCGAGCTGATCGAGCATCGCCTGGGAGTCCACGACGGCGGTGTAGTGGTCGAGGGTCTCGCCGTCGACCTCCTCCTGCCCGACGTACGTCGCGGTCTGCAGGCCCTGCTCGATCACCTCGGCCTGTGCGCGAGGGTCGAGCTGGCCGGTGAAGGAGCCGCCGACCGGGTTGTCGGGGTCGTCGAGGTCGAGCTTGAGGAACTTGTCGCTCATGACGGCGAGCTTCATGTACATCGCGTTGTCGACGACGATGATCTCCATGTCGCCGGTGCCGCCCATGCCGGTCATCTCCATGCGCATCGAGACCGGGTCGCTGGAGTAGTCGGCCTGACCCGTCACCTCGATGTCCTGCCCCCCGGCGGTCATCGACATCACCAGGTCGGCGGTGGTGGCCTTCTCGAAGGCCGCGACCATCAGCGCGCCGAACTCCTCGGCGCTCAGCTCCTCGCCCTCGGAGACCTCGGGGACCTCGGCGCCGGCCCCGCCGGCATCAGCGCCACTCGTGGAGCCGGTGCTCGCGGGGGCGTCGCCGGCCGCGGAGGAGTCGTCCTCGCAGGCGGTGAGTGCCGCGAGGCCGAGGGGCAGGGTCAGGGCCAGGGCGGCGAGGCGGGTGCGCATGCCCCGAGCCTACGACTCACTCCCCCGGGCGGTCTGGAGTGTCACGCAGACGGTGCCGGCGGCGATGTCGTGCAGGCCCCGCCCGTCGGGCTTGAAGACCAGCGGTGGGATGACGAGGGCGACCAGCACCTGGCGCAGCACGGCGGGCAGCAGGTCGACGGGGCGGGCCTCGCCGGTGACCCGGACGACGCGCAACCGGGTGGCGACCTGGCCGAAGGAGCCGCCGATGGTGGCGGTGAGCAGGGCGGACTCCAGGACGAAGACGCCCAGGACGACGAACCCCGAGGCCGACCCGGCCTCGGCGCCGTACACCGGGGTGAAGAGCCCGACCACCAGCAGGCACGCGAACCAGTCGACGGCCAGTGCCAGCATCCGGCGCGGCCAGGACGCGGCGTCGGGCACGGTCACGGGGGCGGACGGGTGCGCGGTGCTGCTCACGACCTACACCCTATGAGCCCCTCGGTCGGCAGCCCCGCTCGGACGGCTGTTACATCGGCGAAACACATCCGATACGGTCGAGAAACCCCTCCCCTCCTAGGGTGAGGGCTGAAGTCTGAGGCAACGTCGCCGAGGGCTGACCACTCTTCACCGATCGGCCGGCTGCCCCGCGCTGGGACGGCCTCAGGAGGACGAATGTTCCAGAGCTTCGAGGAGCTCCTCAAGTACGTGAAGGACGAGGGTGTCGAGATGATCGACATCCGCTTCTGCGACCTTCCCGGCATCATGCAGCACTTCACGGTCCCGGTGTCCTCGTTCGACGAGTCGGTCGCCACGGACGGTCTGGCCTTCGACGGGTCCTCGATCCGCGGCTTCCAGGCCATCAACGAGTCCGACATGTCGCTGTTCCCGGACCCGACGACGGCCTACATCGACCCGTTCCGGACGTCGAAGACCCTGGCGCTGAACTTCTTCATCCACGACCCGATCTCGGGCGAGGCCTACTCCCGCGACCCGCGCAACATCGCGCGCAAGGCGCTGGCCTACCTCTCCACCACCGGCATCGCCGACACCGCGTTCTTCGCGCCGGAGGCGGAGTTCTACATCTTCGACTCGGTGCGCTACTCCACCGCGCCCAACGAGGGCTACTTCCACATCGACTCCGAGGAGGGGTGGTGGAACTCCGGCAAGGAGGGTGACAACCGGGGCTACAAGACCCGCTTCAAGGGCGGCTACTTCCCCGTCGCGCCGTACGACCACTACGGCGACCTGCGCGACGACATGGTCAAGAACCTCGAGGCGTCGGGCCTGCTCGTCGAGCGCGCCCACCACGAGGTCGGCACCGCGGGCCAGGCCGAGATCAACTACCGCTTCGACACGCTGCTCAAGGCCGCGGACGACGTGATGAAGTTCAAGTACATCATCAAGAACACCGCCTGGCACGCCGGCAAGTCGGTCACCTTCATGCCCAAGCCGATCTTCGGTGACAACGGCTCGGGCATGCACGTCCACCAGTCGCTGTGGAAGGACGGCGACCCGCTGTTCTACTCCGAGACCGGGTACGGCGGCCTCTCGGACATGGCCCGCTGGTACATCGGCGGCATCCTCAAGCACGCCCCGGCGCTGCTGGCGTTCACCAACCCCACGGTGAACTCCTACCACCGCCTGGTGCCGGGCTACGAGGCCCCGATCTCGCTGGTGTACTCCTCGCGCAACCGCTCCGCCTCGGTCCGGATCCCGATCACCGGGTCGAACCCCAAGGCCAAGCGCGTCGAGACCCGGTTCCCCGACCCGTCGGCGAACCCCTACCTCGCCTTCGCGGCCCTCATGCTCGCCGGTGTCGACGGCATCAAGAACAAGATCGAGCCCGCCGCTCCGATCGACAAGGACATCTACGAGCTCCCGCCGGACGAGATGGCCGAGATCGAGCAGGTGCCGACCAGCCTCGGTGCCGTCCTCGACGCCCTCGAGGCCGACCACGACTTCCTCACCGTGGGGAACGTCTTCACGCCCGACCTGATCGAGACCTGGATCAGCTACAAGCGCGAGCACGAGATCGCGCCCGTGCAGCTGCGGCCGCACCCGCACGAGTTCGAGCTCTACTACGACATCTGATCCCGGGTCTCGCTTGACCTGCGGCTACATGCCTGAAACGGCGCCTGACCTGCGAAAACGTCTTTCAACGTCTTCCAGCGTCAGGCGCCGTTTCTCATCCTTGTGCGTACCCACTGCGCCCCAAGAATGGATTCGTTGGACCGCGGTTCAAGGCACATCCGGGGATACGTGCCTGCAACGAATCCCCGGCGACCTGACTCGTCGTCCCGCCCCGCTCCGCTTCGAACCCCAGGCGCCGGTCGCTGCCCTGCCCGACGCGATCCGGTGTTCCGGTCGACACGGTTGGAGGCACGGTCGCGCGCCTTAGTCGAAAGGTGGTCTTGCACGCCGCTTGCATAACGCCCGACCACCGCCCGCGGTCGACGATGCGTTGCTTCCGTGAGCAGACGGATCGCAACGCGCGTGCAAGCGAGGTCTGGTTGCATAAGCAGCACATGAGGTCCAGGAGGCATCCATGATCGCTCGCATGTCGGTCGGTATCGCGGCAATCGCGGCCAACCAGGCTCTTCGCCGGTGGCTCACTCCGTCGCGGCAGCAGTCGCTGCGGTTGCCTGCTTGGTGTGCAGAGGCAGCTCCGGGTGTCGTGGGACTGCTGGTGACTGTCCTCGCCAGCGAGGCCGTCGGGCGCGTGTCGTTCCCGCCGGCAGCCCCGTCGGAGGCGATGTGAGAACGCCACCGGACAGCCCGCGCGACCCCGCATCCCTTCGGATCTCGTTCCTCGGAGGGGAGTTCACCGTTGAGTGGTCCGTCGAAGGCGGAGCCGAGCCCGTCAAACTCCCTAACGGGACCACGAAAGAGGCGCTCGCCTACCTTGCCATGCAGAAGAACCTGCGGCGACTCTCCCTGGGCACGCTCTCCGAGGACCTCGGCGTAAGCGATAAGACCGTGGAGTCAGGAATCAGTAGGAATAAGAACGACCTACCGATCCTGCAGACCCCGTTCGGCTGGAAGATCTCGCCCGACCAAGTCGATGTCCTGCACTTTGAGCGCCTTGCATACGAGGCGCTCGAAGCTGCTCGGAACAAGCGCCACGAGGCTGCGCAGACGCGAGCTGACGAAGCTCTCTCTCTCTGGAGAGTCGATCTCCCGGACTTCTCGGGTTGTCTCGCGACCACGCAGGCAAGATTCAGCACCTTGCGAGCAGAGCTGCTCGACATGCTGAGAAAGTTGGAGCGCGGTCAACGCTCTCTTCTGCACAACGTGCCGCCGCGTGACCCGCACGAGCTCATTGGGCGGGATTCGGCTGTGAAGGACATCCGAAACTGGCTCCGCCCATATCCGCACAGCTCCAAGGACGTCGTGCTAATCGACGGCGTGGGCGGAGTAGGTAAGACTGCGCTGGCGAAGTCCATCGCGTACTCATACGTGGATGAGGGAACCAGCGAAGACTTCGCGGCCATCGTGTGGATCAGCGGCAAGATGACCGAGCTAACAGTCGAGATCCGGTCGCTCCCGCCTCGCCTTCGCACCATCGATGACCTCTACAGGGCCATCGCAATGACGCTTCGTCGAACCGACATCATGGAGAAGGGGCCCGAGGAGCGAGCTGCGATCATCACGGATGTCCTCTCAGATCACGACAACCGTGTCCTGCTCATCGTGGACAACCTAGAGACCGTGGAGGATACGGCAGTGTTGTCGTTCATCGAACACCCTCCCGTGCCGACCAAAGTGCTGGCGACATCGCGCCACCGCCTCGAGAGCGGCACTTTCCGCCGACTCTCCGGCCTCCGCGGGGAAGCGGCACAAGAACTGGTTCGGGCCCACGCCGCGGCTCTCGACGTTGATCTGAGCGACGACGAAGTCGAGGCCCTTGCCCGGGAGACGGATGGCGTCCCTCTTGCCATATTCTTCACGCTCGGACAGTTGGCAATCGGTTACCCGCTGTCTGAAGCATTGGATCGGCTCCGAAGCGCAAACGGAGACTACGCCGAGTTCGCCTTTCACGAGTCCGTGGAGCGGCTGAGCGACGCCAATCACGCTAACGAACGCGAGTTGCTCTACGCCACATCCCTGTTCGTCGACGGAGCATCTGCGGAAGCACTTGGATGGGTGGCCGGGCTTTCGGATGCTCCCCGCGACGTCGCAAGGACACGCGCCCTGCGAAACCTGAACGCCATGTCGCTTCTCAACTACAAGGACGGACGCTTCAACATGTTGTCGCTCACGCGAGACTTCGTGCGTGGCGACCTGGGGCGCGACATCGCCCTAAAGAATCGCGTGACGCAGCGATGGTTGTCCTGGCACCGGGATCTGGCGGATCGCGCGTTCACTGTAGACCTCGACAGCGGAGTACTGGAATTGCTGCGGCAGGAACACTCCAACGTGATCGGTGCAATTGACCACGCTCACACCCGCGACAAGCAGTTGTTCCACAAGTTCGTGACGTCGATGGCCTTCTTCTGGCTCACCGAAGGGCTGTGGGACGAGTTCGAGCACTACGTGAGCAGCGCAAAGCTCGCAGCACCAAACATCGCCGAGCGCCTCCGACTGTCGAACCGCCTGCTCTGGCTCTCAGTCCTGCGCATGGATCTCGACATGGCGAACGTGCACAAGAGTGAGAGTGAACTGCTCCTCCGGAGATCCGATGTTCCGTACGAGCGGATGCGGTTATCTGACTTCTCGGGCCAACTGGCGTTGGCACTGGGAGACGCCGAGGAAGCGACGCGATGGCTTTCTCAGGGACTTGCAGAAGCGATCTCCCTTTCGGACCGACGTGGAGTCTTCGCCACCCAGAAGTACCTGGGCGAGGTCAGTTGCATGATCGGTGACCTCGATGCGGCACGCCGGCAGTACGAGCAGGCAGCAGCGAACCTCGGTGGTCCCGGTGAAGCGGAATGGGTCCGGGGACAGGCGCATCTTGCACACCTCCAGGGACTGATCGCAGAAGGGGCCAGCGACCCAGACACGGCGCTGGCGGCGTACGAGGATTGCCTGGCCTTCCTTGCCACACACCGCGATGTCCGCCTCGCCACCCGCGCCAAGGAAGGACGAGCACGGAGCCTGAAGGCCTTCGGAAAGGCCGCAGAAGCACGCGACGTCTACGCAGACGTCGCGAGGGACTTCGAGCTGCTCGGCATGTGGGATGAATGCAATTCCGCGCGATCCTTGGCCGAGGAAGGCATGGCACGGTGATCAGCCAAGTGGCCGAAACCCAGCCGCCGGAACCGCAGGGTCCGCACCTGGTCGCGCACCCCACGGCGTCCATCGCCGAAACAGCCATCATCCGTGGGTCCGGCGTCGTGGAAGTCGGCGCGTACGCCGTGGTTGAGGACTTCGTTGTGATCGACCTCGGAGGCTCGGGCCGAGGCAAGCTGGAGCTTGCCGCACGGAGCAAGTTGAAGATCGGCGTGGTCATCCGCAACTACAACGGCAGCGTTCGAGTCGGTGAGCACACAACCCTAGGCGACTACACCGTCATTCATGGCCACGGCGGGGTCGACATCGGACGAGACGGTGGAATCGCCCCCCACTGCTCCATCGCTGCCTCCGAGCACATTTGGACGTCCTCAGAGGTTCCGATTCGGTACCAAGGCGAGACTGCACGTGGCATTCGCATCGGTGACGACGTCTGGCTGGGTACGGGCGTTCGTGTGCTCGACGGCGTCGCGGTCGGGAACGGCGTGGTTATCGGGGCTGGCGCAGTCGTTAACTCTGACCTTCCCGCAATGCACATCTGCGCAGGTATCCCTTGTCGTGTCATCCGGCCCCGGCCGATCTCAGTGGAAGAGGAAAAGCAATGATTACGGTGCTGTCGAACTGCGACATTTACACAGGTTCTGAGGTCCTCAGCGAACACTCGATCGTCCTCCGCGACGGCATCATCGAGAGCGTTACCGACACTCCACCCGTTGGAGCCGACGAGGTGGTCGACCTCGACCGCCGGTCCGTGGCGCCGGGGTTCATCGACATCCAAGTCAACGGCGGCGGCGACGTCCTCCTCAACGATGAGCCGACTGAAGCGGGTGTGCACAAAATCGCCGCCGCCCACCGCAAGTTCGGCACCACCGATATTCTTCCGACGTTCATCACCGGCCCGCTTGACGGCATGCGAAAGGCTGCGGCGGCGGTCGATGCTGCTCGCAAGACCGACCCTGGAGTCCTGGGCATCCACTTCGAGGGGCCGGTGATCAGCCCGAAGAAGTTGGGAGTCCACGCGCCTGACTTCGTGAGGGAAGCCGACGACGCCGTATTTGCTGCCTTCACGTCTGCATCCAGCGAAGGCAAGACCATCGTTACCCTTGCGCCGGAGCTTGCGCCTCCCGGATTCATCAGACGCCTCAAGTCTCACGGCGTGCTCGTTGCGGCTGGTCACACGAACGCGACGGGAGATGACATGAAGCGCGGCTTCGCCGAGGGCATCACGCTGGGCACGCACGTCTGGAACGCGATGAGTCCGCTCACCAGCCGCGAGCCAGGCGCCGTTGGCGCACTACTGGCCGACGACGGCGCATGGTGCGACTTCGTCGCGGATGGCTATCACCTCGACTTTACGACGCTTGCCGTGTCGCTGCGGTCGGCCGCGCCAAGGGGCTTCCTGGTCACCGATGCGATGAGCCCCGTGGGCGGCACCAAGGGGTCTTACCGGTTGGGAGACCTCGAAGTCACCGTGGTCGATGGTCGCTGTCAGACGGCCGATGGCACGTTGGCAGGATCTGCGCTGGACCTCGCAACAGCCGTCCGGAATCTGGTCCAGAAGATTGGCGTGCCCAAGGACGAGGCGCTGAGGATGGCTTCGACGTATCCGGCAGAGTTCCTTGGACTCGGACACGAGCGTGGTCGGATCGCTCCCGGATACCCGGCGCACTTGGCCATCTTCGACAACGAGATCTACGTGTCGGCGATCTACTACAACGGCCAACTCATTCAGACCTCCTGAACAACAACGCAGTCCCATGGCGGGCGGCGTGCAGGTCGATTCCGAGCTCACCCCGGCGTCAGGCGCCAGCGTCGTAGTCGTGGGCGTCCGCTCGACGCCCGCCGCAGGCCTGATTGCGAAGGACTCAGGCCACGGTTGCCCACGGCAGAGCCGGTTGCCGATCGCGTGCTTGCGTGCGCCCAGATGTGTCTTGCAGGCGAACTGGAGCGCCTCCCAGTGCGCCTCCAGGCTCGAGAAGACTGGGAGCTACTCCAAGGGCATCGGGGGCTGGAAGTGCCCGGGACACTTGCTACCGACACGCGTCCTCGAAGATGCGGGTCGCGACGCCGCGGGCAGCGCGCCAGCCTTGATGCTCGCGAGCGTGGTCGGCCGGATGTTCGACTCATAACGCTGGGAGACGCCGGCGAACAGCTCGATCTCCGTGAAGACCTCGCACCACAACCAATCCAGTCGTAGCCCTCACGCACCACAGCGGCGCAGGCTTCGGATCTGACTTCCTCCAGGCACAGAGGAGGGGCCGGGCGACCCCGCTCGCCCGGCCCCTCGTCCCTGTTCGCGAACTCAGGCGGCAGCCGCCGCCTCCGCACCCCCGTCCAGCTCGGCGCCGACGAGGAGGGCGAGCTCGTCGCGCTCCTCCTGGCTCAGTTCGCGGATCTCCTGCGTCGACACCGCCTTGCCCGGGACGCTCAGGTACTTCTTCACCTCGACCATCGTCGCCTTCACCATCGTGCTGCCCTGCTCTCTGGAGACCTCGTCTCCGACTTCACGGAGAACCCTGCGTCCTCCGCTTTGCGTCGACGATCCCGTGCAGCGGTTGCGGCGGGCTCGCACGCCGCTTGCGGGCGTCATGCAGGTGCCGATGGATCTGAAATGCCGAGGGGGTGGCGAGCCACTGGCTCGCCACCCCCTCGGTCCTGCTCGTCAGTACTTCCAGCACCAGAACTGACCCCACGGCGTGAAGGTCATCCCCGCCCGCTTCCGAGGGCTGGCGTAGTAGGCCTGAGCCGCACACACGCTGACGGCCGACTGGCACACCCCGATCGCAAGGAGCTTCCCGCCGACGCCGGAGTTCCAGCAGATGACGGTCGCCGCCCAGAAGCTCCGGCGCGCGGCCTCGGTCTCGTAGGAGTCGAGCAGCAGGTCGACCTGACCCCACTGTGCTCCCGGCCGCACGGTCGCTGCGTCAGCGGGCGAAGCGATGAGGCCCGTCCCGATGACCGCGGACAGCGCCAGCAACATCGCCGCGAACGCGTGGCGGATGCGGTGCGACTGGCGACGAGCGCCCTGCCCCTTGTTCACGCCGACCTCGGCCACATCCAGCGACGCGGCGCCGGACTCCCTGATCGCCGTCAGGGTTCCCTGTTCAATCATGTGAATCTCCTGGTGGACGCGGAGGCTCTTGCCTCCTGACTTCGACGCCGGACGGCTTGCCGTCGTCGTGAACTCGACTCTGGCGATGGGTGATTGCGCGGGTCTCGCGGCGGGCTTGCAGTCGACATGCAGATGCCGCTGGGTGGGGCTACTTGTCGCCGGCATCGCCGTCGGCGGGGTCGTCGATGATCTCGGCGCCGAGGACGTGCTCCAACAACCCGAAGATCTGGCCGAGGGACATCGGCGCGGAGGTTGCTTCGTCCTGATCGTCGGCCTGGTCGTATTCGTCGAGGTCGGCGCTGAAGATGCCGTCCTCCGCCGAGGCAAACTCATCGTAGAAGGCGTTCCAGGCCGCTCTGCTGCGGTCGTGGTCAAGTTCGTCTAGGAGATCGACCTCCTCCGCTGTTGGCACGAAGTGGTACAGGAGGGCGAGCGTCACGGCGTAGCCCGGGAGGTCATCGGGCCCGTCCCAGATCCAGTCCTCGACCATGAGGACTCAACACCCGACGGCCGCGAGGGCGACACGGTCGCCCGGCCCGAGCACGGGCTTGGCGTCGTGAGGGGAGGTCGGGGTCATGACCTCGCGCAGGCCCTCTTGGGAATGGTCCAGGCCCAGGGCGTGCCCGATCTCGTGCATCAGAACCTGCTGGCCGGTGGGCGTCGTCGGGTCCATGTCGTTACGAACGATCACGCGGCCGGACTGAATCACGCCGGAGGAGCTGTAGGTAGGCCCGCCCTTCCCGACGACGGAGCCTGAAACCTTCATGCCGTAGGCGGGCTCGCCTTCGTCGACGTAGCGAATGCGGATCGCGCCGTTGCCGTCGTCACGGAGCGCGGTTCCAGGCTCGATGGTGAGGGGAAGGTTGCTCGCGGCAGCGAGCCGGTCAACGACGAATTCCAGGGCGGCGGCAGCCCCGGCCGGCACCTTGCCCTCGATCGCGACCGGGATGGAGTTGGAGCAGGACCAGTGAATGGGCTTGCCGTTGATCCTGCCCTGGAAGGCATAGTCGCGTCCCTCTCGGACTGCGTCGCCATTGTCGTTCGTCTCCCGCTCATGTGGCGCTACGATCGGCGGCGCCTCGGGCGAAGCCGATACCTGCGGCCTGGCCGTCGCGGCTGCGTGGCCGAGACCCACGACAAGAGCGACCGCGACGAACGCGCCCAACACCGGCATGGGCTGGGTCAGAGTACGACTCCGACCTCCTCGCCGAACGCTGCGCCGACGAGCGGCGCGACGGGAGCGGGCGACGCGTCCGCGTGGTCGACCGCCTCCGTGGCGTGCCATCTCTGGCTCCTCTCCGTCCGGGCCGAGGCGATTGATCGGCCTCGGCCCGGACTTGGGGGTGGTCACACGACTCGCGAGTGGTCCCAGGGATGGGGCGGGAGCGCGTCCCGGCGGGCACGTAACTCCTCGCCTTCCTGGCGGAGGCCCTGAAGCCGGGCCATGCGGTCCCAGACCGGCTGCATGTCAACGGCACTGGCACCGGGGATGCCGGTCGAGATGGTGCCGATGGGGCCGCTGACCCCGGGCTCGACCTTCATCGACGCAGGGGGCGGAAGCTCCGCGTCGAGGCCGAGCTGCACGAGGAGGAAGAGGTAGTCCTCGCGCGCTCCGTTGACCTGGCTCTGGACTTCGTCCCTGATGCGCGGCAGCTTGTCGGTCACGACGATCTCGTCGAGAGCCTCGGACTTGGCGAACAGCTCCTCGATCTCGGCGGACAGGTCCACGTGCTCGTCGAGGTCGTCATCGAGGTCCTCGACCATCGCGTCCCGCTCGCGCGACACCTTGCTTCCGTCGAGCGCCTTGCCCCAGTAGGTGAGCACCGGCAGCAGCAGCCCGGTGATGGCCGCGAGCGCGATCATCACCACCGTGACGATGAGGCTCCCACCCGCGAGCGCGGTGAGGCCGCGCTCGATCATGCCGAAGGTGATGCCCCCGGCGGCGACGATGGCGATGATGCCGTAGACGAGTCGGTTGCGGCGGCTCTTCTCGGCCTCGTGCGGCTGGCGCTCCGCCTGCTGCTCTCTCCCATGGTTGTGCGCTTCGGCAGCGTGGTGGATCGACCAGGCGAGGATGAGGCAGATGCCCACCACAAGGACGACCGCGAAGGTCCACCCCATCCAGTCGAGCCAGGGCTGAAGGATCGGGACGTTGAGGAAGTACGCCGCGAACACGAAGAACCCGAAGGCCTCCGCCCACGGCGCCCACTTGGCGATCAGGCGAAGCGCCTTGGGAACGCGGTCGTGATGGCGCTGACCGTTGGCCCGGTCGTCCTCGATCCGTTCGGTCGAATCCTCGACGTGCTCCACAGCGTCGTGTCCGCCGTAGCGCTTGTTTCCCTCGGGAGTTGCGATGTCGCTCGGGAACCGCGCCAGCTGGTCCAAGTCGTTCTTGATCGTCTCGTTGTTCTCGGCGATCTCGTCCAAGGCCGGGTCGACCTCGGTCTCAAGTCCGAGGCGGAGGATGGACTCCCCGCCCTGGATGAACGGCTTCGCGAGCGTGGTGGCCGCGATCGGCCGCGGGTACCACTCGGACTGAGGCAAGCCCGTCGGGTGGTAGTGGCTGATCGTCATGTCGACGACAGGCTCCACTCGGTCGTACTGGGCCTTGTCCTCGCAGAGTCCGGCGCGGAGCGCCTCGCTCTTGGTGTAGCGCGACCGGGGCCGACGGTTGCGCCGAGGCGCACAACCGTTCCCGTTCCCCTTCTGTCCCGGCCCCTCGGGGAACGGGAACACCTCGGCAGTGGTCATTGACCTCTCCTGTTCTCAGTTGGTGATGGTCACGACGACGGAGCGGTTCCGTACGTCGAAGGGGTCGGGGTAGGGCTGGTTGCGATTGCCCATGCCGACGGCCTCGATGTGACTGGACGGGATGCCCAGGGATTCGAGGAGCTTCTTGATCGCCTTGGCCCGCTTCTTGCTCAGGTCGATGGCGAATTTGCTTTCGAGGTCGTTGCCGGCCGTGTGGCCGACGACCGTGACCGACGAGTCGGGGCCGATCTGCTCCACGCACTGGCGAAGCGCGGCCTTCGTGCTGGCCTTGTCGAGCAGGTTGTCGGAGTCCGGCGCGAAGTACGCGCTGGTGTCGACAGTGCAGGTACGCGCCTTCGGGTTGACGGGCACGGGCGTTGTCGGCGGCGGGGGGATCGGGACGACCGGAGCGGCGACCGTGGACACCGGCGCCGAGCCCTTGACGTACTCGAAGCGAACCTTCGCGGCCCCGCTGGCCTCGGCGAGCGCCGTCCAGAGAGCCTCGCGGTATTCGACCTGCGGCTGACGGAGCTGCTCCTGATCGCCCGACACGGGCCGGACGATGAAAGTGATCTCAGCGCCGGAGAGATCGGGAAGTTCGCCGGACTTCTCCAGGTCGGCGACCACCTTGTCGGGCGCGATGTCCCAGCCCAACCGACGCATGTCCAGCGGGTCGGACGTGTCCAACAGGCTGGAGACGATGAAGATGGGAGCGTCCGTGTCGAGCTGTAGGCGCTCCAGTCCGAGGAAGATCGCCTGCCCAGGCTCGGACGCGCTCGTGTCGTTGATCGTCTGTGCAACCAACTTCAGGTTCTCGTTGGTCGCCTCTTCGGCGCGGCCCGCGACCTTGAGGACGGTGCCGTTGTCGAGCTTCGGTGTCATGTCGAACTCGTCGTTCGAGACCACCTTGCCGTCACCACCGACGCCGATCAGGCGCACGCTGCGGTGCTCATCGGCGGCGAGGCGCAACTCGTCACCAAGCACCCCGGTCATCGGCACCGCCTGAGCGTTTGCGGTCGCCTGGTCGAAGACGATCTGGGTGAACGCACTGCCCGGAAGGCAGCACTCCTCGATCTTCCGCTCGGCCGCGCCGAAGACGGCGAGCACCGCGACGATCAGCGCGACGACCACGCCCCCCGCGATCAGGGCGATCGCCTTGAACTTGCCGCCGCTGTGGCGCGGCCGACGGCTCGCTGCGCCACGACGGCGGTTTGCCGACTGGCGGGCGCGCGTCGTGCGGACCGACCGCTTGCGGCTGATGGTGTTCGTTGCCATGCCAACTCCTTCCCTCGCTGTGAGACCCAAGGCCGGAGGACCTCGGGGCCGACAACTGGGCTTCCTCCGATGCGGAGCTGCCGACGAAGTGGAGTGAACCCACGGGCGCTTGCGCGGCCGTTGCAGAGGAATCGCACGCTCCATGCAGCAAAGGCGATTCCCTACTGGACACGTGCTGGGAACTCGGGCTGTCGGCCGCTGGTCGGTCCACCGGCCGCCCGGGACAGAGCAGCTGCCTACGGAAAGCGTCCTGGGAATCAGGCGTCGTTTCGTTGTGTGCCTACCAATGCACCCATGACCGACGCTCGCCGAGCCCAGGCTCGGCGAGCGCACCTAGAGGGCATGGCGTTTTCCATCCGCTCCCCCGACGAGCTCGTCGCCGTCATCCCGCACATGCTCGGCTTTCAGCCCGAAGAGTCCCTCGTCTTCGTCCCGATGCGCTCCGAACTTCCCGTTGCTCGCGTCGACCTCCCGACGACATCACGAGACACCGAGCTCGTGTGGCACTCCATCCGCGACGGCCTCACCCGATATGCGCATCCGGGCGCCGCGGTCGGCATCGTCTGCTTCGCCGCAGACCGCCAACACGCGGAGACGCTCGGCCGTGAGTTCGCCGAGCGACTCGACACGATCGGCATCGACACCCACGTCCTTCTGTGGGCCGACGAGACCCGATGGGCCGACCTCGCCACCGGCGACATGGGGCTCCAGACCGATGCGGCCCGCGAGCGCATCGCTGCGATGACGGTCCTGAGCGGTCGCGCGCAGCCGGCCGCCAGCCGTGAGCACCTCGCGGAGTCGCTGGTCGGCGACCGCGATCCCGTAGCGAAGCTGCTGTCCGAGACCCGCGCGGCAGCGAGCGGGAACGAGTCGATGGCCGAAAGGCGCTGGGCGCTCGCTCGCATGACGCGATTCCAAAACGACGGCGTCCGCCTTGACGACAAGGATGCGACCAGACTGCTGGTCGCCCTGGAAGCGATCCCGACCCGGGACCGGCTCTGGCTCGACATGAACCGCGGCAATGCCGCCTCCCACGTCGCACTGTGGACCGACTTGACGCGGAGGGCTCCCGACGATGTTCGGGCCGCCCCGGCCTCGCTGCTCGCGTTCGGGAGTTGGCTCAGCGGCCACGGCGCCTTGGCCTGGTGTGCCCTCGACCAGGTGCCCCGGGGGACGCCGTACACCCTCGCCCGCCTCGTCGCAGCCGCCATCGAGACCGGCATGCACCCACGCGAGTGGGACGCGGTCAAGGATGCGCCGGCGGAGGACCAGATTGGTCGCGCATCCGATCTCCGGCGGTCTCCCCCGAACTTGCAGGGCGGCAACGTCCGACCTGCCCCGGGAATCTGAGGAGGACCCGATGCGAGTGATCTACGCGCGGCGGCCGGCCAGCCGTCTCGAGCTCCTACTGTTGCGCCTCGTGCGGAGCTCGAGTGCTGTAGCGCCTCCGGTCGTGCGGGTCGACTTCGTGGCGACGGAAGACGTCGATGCCACCTGAGGTCCACGGCACTACATCGACAGGACCTCTTCCGGCCGTCGATGAGTCACGGCCGTTCCGTAGCCGTCGAGGGTCGACTCCAGAAGCGCATCCAGGTCGCCGCCGTAGTTGGCCTGCGCCATCTGCCGCACCGCCGTCGCCAACGTGCCGCCCGAGATCAGGACGACCGGGTACTGATCGTCGATGATCTCGACCTGTGCCTGGCGCGAGAAGGAGCCCGTGGTGACGTACACGCCGATCCAGCCGCGCCGAAGTCGAGCCACGACCCGAGCGACCTGCTCCGGTGAGATCGACGAGGTGGGCGTGATGCACTTCGCCTGACCGAGGACGACCACCGGTGTGCTCGCGGCGAGCGACCCCATGTCGATCCTGCCGATGAAGTCCACGCCTCCATCTCCGGAGGACCGCGATAGCCACCCTTCCTTGTATCGAGCTCCCGATTCACGCAGTACCTCGGCGGCGACACGCGACGCCAGGAGCTCGAAAGCGTGCTTCCGCCCGTCGTAGAAGTCGTAAACCTGACGAAGCACGGCCGCCTCGGGGCTGCCAGGAATCGGCTGCTGATCCTTGCTGGACCGGACAGCGCTGGCCAGCACTCGGCGTCTGACGCCCGGGACCGCGACACGCCCTTGCTTCACCCAGCGAGCCCACGACTCGGGAGCATCACGGAGCGCTTGCTCGGCTGTCAGCTGCGGATCCCGTCTGTCGTCGATCCATCGCAGGTCGATGCCGTCGACTTCTCCACCTGAGACGACAGCGAGGTCGAGGGCGAGGTTGGGGAAGCTCCGTCCAGTCTCCGGATCCCGCTGAACGACGTGCTCGAGGCGTTCGATGATCGCCGCGCCGCAGAACTCGACGTGGCCCTTAACGATCGCCCGTCCTTCACGATGAACCGTGACACTCCGGAAAAGCAGCAGCGGCGGGGCGAGGAGGCGTTCGTCCCGGCTCGTTCCTGCATGGAGGCGAGCGGCCTCCAGGAGGAGCCGGTTGCCCTTGGTGGCCCCAGGAAGTCCGACGGTCCCAGGCTTGTGGTCGCCGAAGTACCGGACGTGTCCATGGTCGAGGTCGAACTCGTCGTGCCAAGGGTTGGTCTCGTGACCCGCCTTCCACGGACTCGATCGGATGGCGATGAGCGCTCGCCGGCCTCCGTCCGGTCCGATGACTTCGGCCGGCGAATTGATGCCCGCTTCGAGCATCACCATGGGACGGCCGAGATCACCAGGGCTCATGAGCCAGTGGTAGTTCAGGAGCGTTGAGGACTCCATTCTCGTGATCGGCCCGCCGCGGTCGGGCAAGGGCCTGCACCTCGTCATCAACGCCATCCTCGACTCCCCCGGCGCTGTCGTCACGACCTCCACGAGACCGGACAACATCGTCGCCACCATCGAGGCCCGCCGTGAGCGTGGCCCCGTCGCGGTGTTCGATCCCCAGCACCTGACCGTCGGGTTGCAGGACGTCGACCGCAATGCGGTCCGCTGGTCGCCCATCCGTGGATGCGAGGGCCCGCTCACAGCCATGATCCGCGCGGCGGGTCTCGCCTCCACCACTGGACTCTCGTCCGGCGGTGTCGAATCGGGCGGGTTCTGGGAGGGCAAGGCCAGGTCAGCACTCCAGTCGCTGCTCCACGCCGCCGCGATCGAGCGACTGCCAACCCGCGCCCTGTTCGAGTGGTCCCTCTCGCCGTCAGCCGCGACAGATGCAGTGGGCATCCTCGCCAGCCGGCCGCAAGCCGCAGCCGGCTGGGCCGACGCGCTCGACGGGATGATCAACTCCGATCCCCGAACCCGTGACTCAATCTGGATGGCGGTCAGTCAGGCACTCGCCTCACTCGCCGACCCTGCCGTCCTCGACGCGGTCAGCCCAAGCACGGACGAGGCCTTCGATCCGACCTCCTTCCTCGAGCAGAACGGCACGCTCTACCTGCTCGCCACCGGCGCAGGTGCGGGCGCCTCGTGGCCACTGGTCGCGGCGTTCGTCGAGGACCTGACCGAGGCCGCTCGCCATCGAGCAGCCGAGTCGTCGGGATCCCGACTGGATCCCCCGGTGCTGCTGGCGCTCGACGAGATCGGCAACCTCGCACCACTTCCATCGCTCCCGGTGCTGATGGCCGAAGGAGGTGGCACCGGGATCACCACGATGCCCGTCCTCCAGTCGCTCTCGCAGGCACGCAGCAAGTGGGGTGACCACGCGGCCAGCACCATCTGGGACGCGTCGATCGTCAAGGTCATCCTCGGCGGCGCATCGGCGTCCAAGGACTTGCAAGAACTCTCCGTACTCATCGGCGAGCGCGACGAGCGCTCCGACACTGTCACGATCAGCGACTACGGCGCGAGGTCGCTCCAGCGGTCGATCCGGCGTGTGTCCGTGATGCCTCCAGAGCGGATCCGGACCTTGCCGTTCGGCGTGGGGCTGACCCTGTTCCGGAGCGCGCCCCCAATGGTCACAGATCTTCGTCCGTGGACCGACCGCTAACGCGAGAAGATCACCTCTGAATGCCCTAACCCTCCACGTCGACATACTTCGGGAAGTATCGGTACACCGCCGCGTACTTGTTCGATTGCGTGAGCGGAATGCCAACGTCCGTTGCATCTGGCGGAGTGCCAGACGGCAGAAGCGCGTCGAGGTGACGGACCTCCTTAGGGGTAAGCCGCGGAAGCTTGATCCGATAGGCATAAGCGTCAGGCTTGAAGAACTCAAACTCTTCGAAGTTGCAGCTTCGGAAGTGGCTCGCGTCCGACTGGTTCAGGATGACGCCGCCGACCGTCATCATCTTGACGCCATCTGCGTACTCGAAGTTGACCAACTGGCTGTACGCCACTTGCACGCTGTCCGATCGACCAATGTTCCTATCGCGGATGGCGCCGTTGATGCGCTCGTCGATGATCTGGCGGTAGTGGCGAGCAATGTCCCACCCGCCGAGGTCGTCCACGGTCAGCTCCGGAGGCACGAAGGCCTCGAGGTTCTCCTTGAACTCCGCAAACCGCGTCTCGGGATCAGCGTCGAGTTGAGCTCGCGCCGACACGATGAGCACGCTGCCGGACGGAAGTCGATCCACGCACAGAGCGATGTCGTTGAGCATGGCGGTATCAAGCGGGTCGTCATAGTCGAGCCACACGATGCTCCGCTGCTCCCAGTCAAGCTGTGGAAGAACCTCAGCCGACTCACCGAACATCAGCTCCACGGCACCGAACGGCCGGTTGAACTCGAAACGCGGCCGGTCGTCCACCTCGCGCTCGATAGACACCATGGACTGGATGTCGAGCGCGCGGTGGAACAGCACGAAGTCCGCGAAGTAGGGGGAGCCGAATCCGACGTAGCGGTAGTGCTTCAGCGCCGCCGCTCGGTCAAGCCGACGAAAGAGCTCGGCCAGCATCTTCCGCTCGATCGCCTTGGCCGGGCGCAGGTTGTAGTCGATGGCGTCGTAGCTGGCACTACTCATCGCTGTCGTCACACTCGCGTCGGAAGTAGTAGTCGAACGTCTTCTCGCCCACCTCTCGGGCGGAGCTGACCTTCAGCTTCTTCTTCACTGCGTTGATCTGCGCGATGGGTCGCGAGAACTGGATCGACTGCGTCTGCGGTTTCTTCGGTGCGGGCGTTCGGGGCGGCGAGACGAACTTGTCCGAGCTGCCGACACTCGTGATCGGGACCGCTCCACTCTTCTCGGCCGAGGCAACCACAGTCTCGAGCGAGATCACGTCGCGCGGCGGCCGGTCCTTCTCGCTGTCCAGGGCGTTGAGGAAGTCGATGATCGGACGCGCAACTTCGAGCATGCGCGGACGCACTGCCCGAAAGACCCGGTGATCCTGGTCGATGCCTTCCTTGGTGGTCGTCCACGGAAGCTTCTCAACGTCGGCGCTCTCGAAGAAGACGTAACCCTTAAAACGGGCGAACTGGTTGTGGTACTGCGGGAGCGTCTTGCCTTTACCCTCGCCCCAGCCGGTGACCTCGGAGCGATCAGGGCCGAGGATGAGACGGCCGTTGCAGTAGATGTACCAGCCTGCGTCGGCTGGCGACGATACGTCGATCCCAGCCACGATCTCGACATGCACGGGCCGGTCGGTGTCCGCGTCCAGCGTTTCCGAGATCCGCGCGGGCTTCAGCTGATCTGTGCTGAGGAGCGTCTGGACATTGACATTGATCGGCACGTTGTTGAGCGTGATGGCCAGCCCGTCGTTGATCGTGGCCTGGTGGGCCCGCGCCAGCTCGAGTGTCAAGTTGTTGCGGAAGCGCGTCTCGGTGAAGGTGTCCGAGACCGATGGGTGCAGCGGCTTCACCTTGATGACAGTGCCGCAGGCGTCGAGCGAGGTCTCCTTCGCCTCGTAGGTCACGTCCGGAAAGACCCACTTCTTCGTCTTCGCCCACTCGTTGACGTTGACCTTCAGCAGGAAGCTCTCGCCAGTCGTGCTCGAGTCGACGCTGAACGCGCTGCCCAGCTTGAACAGGGCTCGTTTCATGCCGATACCGAACTGACCGATCGAATTGGGGGACGCGGGAGCATCGTCAGGGCGACCGAACCGGAAGGCGTAGTCCCGCGCGATCTCCCACGGAATGCCACCACAGTTGTCGCTGATCTCGAAGCCCGCCTCCGTCGTGCGGACGTTGATCCAGAGCCCCTCGAACCGAGGTGAGTCTGACGCAGTCTCAGAGGCCTCAGTCGGCGCCGGCCGAGGTCGCAGGCGCCGAGCGCCGTCCACGGAGTTGTCGACGAGGTCGACGATGGCAGGAACGAGACTGATGTCGCGCACGAGCATGGAGATGAAGAACGTCTTCGTCGGGTCGGCATTTACGACCTTGGGCTCATCCGCCATGCCACGCCCTTTCATGTCTGAAGTCCAACGTAAGGTAGTCGCTGCAGCGCCCCACCGCTGGTTGACTCGGTAAAGAGGGGGTTCTACCCGCTTCTGTCGGAACCCTGCCCTAGGCTTACCTCCAGGTCACCGGCAGGCGGGAACGAGGAGTGAGGTCTGTTAGCAGCTCGGACGGGACGTCTGACGTCCGTCCTGTAGCCGTCGACCTCTACTCAGGTGCCGGTGGTCTATCACTCGGCCTCGAACAGGCCGGCTTCAACCTTGCCGCCGCGGCCGAGTTCGATCCGATCCATGCGCTGACGCACCGCTTCAACTTCCCATCGACGCCTGTGATCGCGCGCGACCTCGGAGCGGCCTCCCTGCAGGAGACCGCCGACGAGATCCGGGCCGCCGTGGAGACCCACGAGATCGATGCGTTGGTCGGGGGGCCGCCCTGCCAAGGGTTCTCTGTGGGCGGGGTCCGTGACGAGACCGATGAGCGCAACAACCAGCTCCTGCGGTTCGTCGACCTCGTCGTCGAGCTGCAACCGAAGGTCTTCTGTCTTGAGAATGTGGCCGGGCTGCTTGAGCCGCGCTTCGAGTCCCTCCGGAAGGAGGCGATTCGGCGGCTGACCATCGACGGCCAGTTCGAGGTAAGTGGGTTCGGTGCACCGGTCAACGCCGCCGACTACGGCGTGCCACAGACCCGCCGGAGAGTGCTAGTCATGGGCTCGCGCGTGAGCGAGGTACCCCAGCTCGGCGAGCCACTGAGCACCCGCGTGACGGTCCGCGAGGCACTCGAGGGTCTGCCCAGCATCGCTCGCTACGGACGGCTCCTGAAGTCGGACGAGGTCGAGTTGGCCGAGGATGATCTCCGACGCATGTACGCCGCACGCTCGTTGTACGCGAGGCGCCTCATCGGGCTTGAGACGGACCCCCAGGATCGAAGCTGGATGCGGGCTCACAGCGACACGATCCTGACCAACTCGCTCCGCACCGTCCACACCAGCAAGAGCGTTCAGCGATTCACCCGTACCCCGCAGGGTGGAGTCGAGAAGATCAGCAGGCTGTTTCGTCTTGACCCCGACGGCCAGGCGCGGACACTTCGCGCCGGGACTGGCTCGGATCGCGGATCACATACGTCGCCGCGCCCAATCCACCCCGAGAAGGCCCGCGTCATCACCGTGCGAGAGGCAGCACGCCTGCATGGCTATCCGGACTGGTTCCGTTTCCACGCAACGAACTGGCACGGGCACCGCCAGGTGGGCAACAGTGTCCCTCCTCCTCTTGCCGCCGCTGCGGCCCGCGCATTGCTCGCCGCTCTCGGTATCCCTGTGCCGGCACGCCCGGCAGAGACGCTCCCCCTCGGCGACCCAGAATGGCTGCGGTACGGCCGCACCGAGGCTCAAGCGTTCCTCGCGGCCGAGGCGTCAAGCTGAAGCCAGGCTCGAATCTTGACGCTTGACTCGGACGACGAGCATGCACCCGGCGACGATGCCGATCGCAGGTTCCGCTCACTGCACGGCCACAACTCGCGTCGCCGCGGCCGCTAATCCGCAGTGCTGGTGCGCAGCGGAGGCTGGGAGTCCTCTCACACCTATCTCCTGAAGCGGTGCCATCGGGCCACCGCCCGAACCCAGGAGTCAGGATGTCCATCCCCACACAGATGAGCCTCGTCGGCTTCATCGCCTCACCACCGGAACTCCACTTCACCAAGGCCGGCGACGAGTGCTGCCGCATGCGCGTCGGCATCGAGCAGTGGCGCAAGGAGGTCGACGGGAGCTTCACGAAGCTCGACCCGACCTTCCACGACATGGTCGCCTTCGAGAGCACGGCCCGCGAAACCTACGCACGATTCCGCAAGGGCGACTCGTTCGTGGCGACCGGCTACGTCCACGAGTACGAGGTCGACGGCCGCGAGCGCAGCGTCATCAAAGAAGAGTTCGTCGCCCGCAAGATCGGCCACAACGTCAACAAGACCGACTACAGCGTGCAGCGTGGTCGGCACGCCGCGGAACGCTCGCTCAGCTCGGTTCCACAGCTGCCCGCCGTCGGACTCTGGTCAGGCGCTGTCGTGAGTGAAGCGCCCCAGGTTCTCTGCCGGTCCTATACGGGTTGCGGCTCTCTGTTGAGAGTCGCGTAATGGGCCTGCTCGAACTCCACGGGAGTCATCATCCCAAGGGTCGAGTGCAGGCGTCTGTTGTTGTACCAATCAACCCAGCCGGCGGTGGCGTACTCGACGTCGCCGATGGTCCGGTAGGGACCCTGGTGGAAGATCGTGGTGCGGATGCACTCGGTCTTGTAGAGGCCGATGATGCATTCCATCAGGGCGTTGTCGTAGGCATCGGCAACAGTGCCGATCGAGGGCCGGATCCCTTCGTCGGCGAGGTGCTCGGTGAACGCGATCGCGGTGTATTGAGAGCCGGCGTCCGCGTGGCCGATCAGCTCGCCGGGCACGATCGGGTGGCCCTCGCGGCCGCGCTGCCACAGCGCCATTCGCAGCGGGATGTCGACGAGCTCCACGGCCTTGGTGGAGTCGATGTTCCACGCCACGATCCGCTGAGCGAAGACGTCGAGGATGAAGGCGACGTAGACGAACCCGGCCCACGTCCTGACATAGGTGAAGTCCATGACCCAGGTCCGGTTCGGCGCCACCGCGGTGAAGTCGCGGTCGAGCAGATCGCCAGCGCGGTTGCCGTCCTTGCCCGGGATGGTGGTCCGTATGCCCTTGGAGCGTCGAACCCCTTGCAGGCTTAGCGATCGCATCGCCCGATCCACCGCTCCCGGCGACGCATCGAGGCCGTGGCGGCGCACTGAGGTGATCATCTTCCGGCGCCCGTAGAGCCCTTCGGGGGTCATCCTGCGGACGCCTTGGTGGTCGACCTGCCACACGATGTCACGAACGGCGTTGATGACGCCTGCGTCGCTGACGACCCTGGGAGCGGGCGTGCGGTTGACGCGCGCCCACTCCCGATACGACCTCGCGGCGACCTGGCAGCCCTGCTCGCGCAGGACCCGACAGATCGACTCGACCGCGTGGCCTTCGGCTCGTAGCTCGTCGACGAACGCGACGATCAACGATTGCGGGGGTCGAGTTCCCCCGCGAAGAAAATCGAGGCCCGACGCAGGATCTCGTTGTCCTCCTCGAGCCGACGGACCTTCGCCTTCAGTTCCTTGATCTCAGCCAGTTCCTCCGACGTGGCCCCCTGACGCTGCCCGCCGTCGATCTGGGCCTGCGCAGCCCAGCGGCGAACCGTCTCCTTGCCCAGCCCCTCGCGGCGGGCGACGGCCTCAGCAGCCGCGGTCAGCGACGGGTACTCCGGCAGATGCTCCAGCACCTGCCGCACGCACCTGGCCTTCACCGCGGGATCGATCTTCTTCGGCATGCTGCTCATCCTCCTGGACTCAAACAGGAGCGGCATCAAACCTGGGGCGCTTCATCCCTGGGACAGAAGCGATGGGGCGCCGCGGTCCGTCGATCTGATCCTCTTCTCGCGGGAGTCCGGCGCTCTCAACCGCAACTACTTCAACCCAAAGATCTGGCGTCCAGCGCTCGTCGCAGCCGGTGTCGAGCCGAAGCGCGAGAACGGCTGTCACGCCCTGCGCCACTTCTACGCGAGTACGCTCCTCGATGCGGGAGAGTCGATCCTGGCCCTGAGTGAGTACCTCGGCCACGCGGATCCGGGTTTCACGCTCAGGACGTACACACATCTGATGCCGTCCTCTACGGAGCGCACCAAGGCCGCCATCGACGAGATGCTGAGCGTACCGAGTGCACCCCATGAGCCCGAGTAGAAGGCGTTCTGGCAGGTCAGCGCGCTGAGGTCTTCACTACTACGACATCTGATGTCCTAGAACCACGGGAACGGCCCCTGGACCTGCGCCACGCGGAGGATCGGGGGCCGTTTTCCATGCCAGGGGGCGACCACGTCCGGCATGGATGTGGTCGCAGATCGGCACCTGCGGTGCGGTGTGCGGCGGCCTCACGCCTCCCGTGGCCCCGCGGCGCCTGACGTCAGCAGCCGGTCGAGGAAGGCGGTCGTCGCGGGGCTGGGGTTGAAGCTGCTCCACGCGAGGTACTCGACCCGCGTCGGCCCATCGGCCACCGTGACCGTGACGACGCGGGGGTCGGACGGGACGAACGCCGCTGGCAGCAGGGCGACCGCGAGGCCCTGCTGGACCAGGGCGATGATCAGGTCCGTCGACGTGGCCTCGAACGTCACGTCGCGCAGGATTCCGGCAGCGTCGAAGGCGAGGTCGCTCTGAGCGCGGCCGGGGGTTCCCGCGGGAAAGTCGGCGAAGGTCTCCTTCGCCAGGTCCGTGAGGTGCAGCCGCCGTCTCCGCGCGAGCCGATGGCCGCCGGCGAGGACGGCGACGAGACGCTCGCGCGCCACCTCACGAGACTCGACGCCGGCTGGCCGTGTGCTCTCCGGCAGGCCGAGGACGGCGACGTCGACCTCCCCGCGATGGATTGCCGTCATGAGCTCGTCACTGCTGCCGCTGCGCACCGAGATCCGGACAGCCGGGTAGGCGCGGTGGAACGCGCCCAGGGCGCCCGGGACGTCGACGGCCGTCACGGTCGGGATGAGTCCCATGGTCAGCGTGCCACGCACCTGTCCGATCGTGGCCGCAGCGTCTGCGGCAGCACGGTCGGCAGCCTCCAGACTCGTGCGCGCGGCCGGGAGGAAAGCGGCCCCGGCTGCAGTGAGCTCCACCCGACGACTGGTGCGGGCGAACAAGGCGGTACCGAGCTCCTGCTCGAGCGCCTTGACCTGATGGCTGAGCGCCGATTGGACGACGAAGCACTGCTCGGCGGCACGGGTGAAGTTGCGCGTCTCGGCGACGGCCAGGACGTAGCGCAGTTGCTGGAGCTCCATGTCATCAATCGTGCACCACGATCGGTGCAATCGTAACTATGTGTTGGACTCATTGATGCACCGGCCCCGACAGTGAGGGCATGACGACGACGCCCACGCAGCCCCACGCGGCGGCCACCCCGCAGCCGGCCCGGTCGGCTTCACCACCGGGCCGCGCAGGAATGACCCTGGCGGCCGCCGTCGCCCCCGCCGTGTGGGGAACGACCTACATCGTCACCACCCACCTGCTACCACCGGACCATCCCCTGTTCGCCGCACTCGTGCGCGCCCTGCCGGCAGGTGTGCTCGGACTGCTCATCGCGCGCCGTCTGCCGCGGGGAGCCTGGTGGTGGAAGGCCGCGGTGCTGGGCACCTTGAACATCGGGCTGTTCTTCCCGCTGTTGTTCGTCGCGGCCGAGCGCCTGCCCGGCGGGGTGGCCGCGACACTGGGCGCCACGCAACCGATCCTGGTGGCGTTCCTTGCCGTGATCGTGCTGTCCGAACGACTCTCGCGCTGGCGTCTGGCCTGGGGCGTCGTCGGCTTGCTCGGCGTGGGCATGGTCGTGCTCGGCCCCGGCGCCGTACTCGATCCGATCGGCGTCATCGCGGGCATCAGCGGTGCCGCCGCCATGGGCACCGGGGTCGTCCTCACCAAGCGGTGGGGCCGACCCACGGATGTCAGCGCCGTCGGCTACGCCGGATGGCAGCTCACCGCCGGAGGTCTCGTGCTGCTCGCGCCAGCGCTGCTCATCGACGGGGTGCCAGGTCGTCTCGACGCTCCAGGCGTCGCGGGATACCTCTGGCTCGGCGTCATCGGCGGCCTCGTCGCCTACACACTGTGGTTCACCGGGATACGCAACCTGCCAGTGACCGCGACCGCGCTGCTCGGCCTGCTCTCACCGCTCGTCGCCGCCGCCCTCGGGGTCCTCGTCGCAGGTGAGACCCTGAACCCGATCCAGTTGGTCGGCTTCGGTCTCGCCCTGGCGGCTCTCGCAGCAGGACAGCTCACTGGACGACCCCGCACCAGGAAGGAACGCATAGCCTGACGCCCCACCAGCCACGGCGCGTCGTCACCGTTTCTCGGCGACGATGCGCCAGTTGAGGTCGGCGAGCTTGGCCCGCTCGGCCTCGGTCCAGGCCTGACCACCTCGCTGCAGCAGGTCGAGGGACTCCTCGATCCACGGCGGCGCCACCCGCACCTTCTCCAGGGCCCGCACCAGGCGGCGGCCCCACAGGATCAGGTCGCGCTTCTGCTCGCACAGCGGCCACGCCTCGCTCTTGGAGGGCGCTGAGACCAGGATGCGGAAGCCGGCGCGCTCGAGGGCGGCACAGACGTCGGCCGGGTACATCGACTGCGTGGCGGCCAGGGTGGGCAGGAACAACCGGTGCAGGGCGACGTGCTCCTCGTCGTCCCAGTCGAAGAACGGGGTCAGCAGGTACTCCGAGCACGCGTACCGCGCCCCCGGCTTCAGGACCCGGTACATCTCGCGGGCGTGCAGGTCGAGCTCCTCCTTCTTGAAGAACGGCCAGACCGCCTGGAAGGAGAAGCACCCGTCGAAGGTCTCCGACGGGTAGTCGAGCGGGTCGTGGTGGTCACCGACCGTGAAGTGCAGGCGATCGCCCATGCCGCAGCGCTCGGCCCAGGCCACCGCGTTCTCGACCTGGTTCGGGTCGATGTTGTACCCCGAGACCTCTCCGCCGGTCAGGGTCGCGAAGTGGTGGGCGATGCGCCCGCGACCGCAGCCCATGTCCAGCAGGTGCGAGGCGGCGGGGTCCTCGAGCGCCAGCTCGGCCAGCACGGCCTTCTCGGTCAGGATCTGGTTGTCGTACAGGCCCTTGGTCTCGTCCAGCATCGGCGGGATGTACAGCTTCTCCAGGTCGAAGACCGAGAGCATGTTGTTGAGCACCTTGTAGTAGGCCGCGACCGCCCTGGTCTCGTCGGCGGTCTCGGTGGGCTCACCGGCCTGCATCGCCTGGAAGAACCGGTACGCGTCGATCCCGGCCTGCTTGTCCTCCGGCGGCAACGTGGCCAGGCGCTTGAGTCCGGTCGCGGCGGTCCTGAGTCTGTAGGTGTCCAGCATGTTACATTCATACAGCAGTTGGTTGATTGTGTGAATGGGGTGAGCATGGGCCACCACGGCTGGGGCGGTGACCCGCCCGCCACGGAGGAGCTCGCGCGGGTGCGCATCCTCGAGGCGACGCACCGGTGCCTGGAGCGGAGCGGGGTCGCCAAGACCACGCTGTCCGACGTGGCGGCCGAGGTGGGTGTGACGCGACAGACCGTCTACCGCTACTTCCCGAGCCTGGGCGACCTGCTCAACGCGGTCGCCGCGTCAGGGACGAACGCCTTCGTGGAGCGGATGGGCCAGCACGTCGCGACATGCCGGACCCCTCTCGACGCGGTCGTCGAGGCGATCGTGTTCTGCGTGGAGGAGCTGCCGCGAGAGCCCCGCATCGGCCTGCTGCTCCATGCCGAGGACGACCTGTTCGGTCGCGGCGTCACCTCCCCCGCCGGCGTTGCGCTGGCTGCGCAGTTCCTCAGGAGCCTGGCCGTGGACTGGGCCTCCGTCGACGTCACCGACGAGGACCTGGACGGCCTCGCGGAGCTGATGCTGCGCCTGATCGGCTCGCTCATGCAGTACCCGGCCAGCACCCCCCGCTCCCCCGACGACGTCCGCGCCTACGTACGACGCTGGCTCGGCCCGGCGCTCACGACAGCCTCCACCCGCACCTGACGTCCGCGGCCCGCGGGACCACGCCAGGATCAGTCCGAGGAGCCGGTGACCAGGCTGACGGCGAGGAGCAGGTCGATGAGCTCCTCCACCCGACGCACGTCGCAGCCGGTGCGCTCGGCGATCCGCTCCAGGCGGTAGTAGACGGTGTTGGCGTGCACGTGCAGCGCCATGGCGGCCAGCTTCGCGTTGAGGTCGCAGGCGACGTACTGCCGCAGCGTCTCCACGAACGTCCCGCCGGCGGCGAGGTCCTCCTGGACGAACGCCCGCACCTCGGGCCTGACCAGGCGCCGAGCGGTCCGGTCGTGGGTCTGGACGAGGTAGTCCAGGGTGGACATGCTCGACAGGGACTGCACGCCCGTCCGCCCACGCAGGGAACGCCGCGCCAGGCGCGCCTCCTCGTAGGCCTCCGGGACGTCGAGGAAGCCCTCGCGCACCGAGCTCACCCCCACGCTGGGGAAGACGCCCCGTCCCGCCAGGGACGCGATGCCCGCACGGATGCGCGCGAGCAGCCGCTCCTCCCCCGTCGGCTCGACCGGCATCACGGCGACGACCTCGTCGTGGCGCACGACCACCAGCCCGCGCCCGGGGTTGTTCAGCGCCGAGCGCAACATCGACTGGCTGGAGCGCCCGGAGTCCGCGTCCCCGTTGACGGCGAAGGAGCCTGCCACGACCACCAGCGGGCCGGCCTCGGTGATGCCGACGTCGGCGAGCATCTGCACGCGCGGCTGCACCGCCGGCGGCCGCCCCTCCAGGAGGTCGTCGAGCAGGTCGCGGGCCAGACGCGCGGAGTCGGCGAGCTGGAACTGCTGGGCCTCGAGGTAGGCCTCGGCCGCCGCCGTGCTGCCCACCTCGATCGTGCGCATCACCTGGCCCACGATCGTGAGCGCGGCGTCCTTGGTCTCCGGGTGGTGGGCGACGCCGTCGAGGATGCCGTCCCACAGCTCGATCTGCCCGATGCGGAAGGCCTTCATGAAGTCGGGCAGGGCTACACCGAGGTCGACCCGCCGCATGGCGTGGCGACCGGTCCAGGGGAAGTCTCCCCGCTCCGGGTCGCGCCGGTCCTCGACGCTGCTGAGGAACGCCCCGAACACCTGGCGGCAGTGCGACTGCACCTCCGAGCGCAGGCTGCGGTCCTCGAGCGTGGAGTAGACGTCGACCTGCTCCCAGATCGACGACGTGGCGCACTCGGCCAGCTCGTCGACCCGTCCACGCACCCAGTCGGCCAGCAGGTCCACGCCCTCGGCGGTGCCGGTCCCGCGACGGGTGGTCGGCACCGCGACCGAGGCCTCCACGAGGCCCGCCCGCGCGCTCGTCGGGATGCTGGTCCGGGTGCTCGGTGTGCTGGTCTCCGTCACTCTGCGTCCATCCGTTCGCGCTCGCCCGTCGTGCGTGTCCGTCCCGCGAGTCTCCCTCGGTGACGCCCGTCACACCAGTCACTGTCCACCGGCGCGTCGCCGAGCACCTCCCTGAGCACCTCGCCGAGCCGCTCCCGGTCGGCGCGACCGGGTCCGACCCGGTCGTGACCGGGCCCAGCGAACTTTGGGCAGTGGCACAAAGACGTCGGACCGGACCCCGGGCACGATGAGGCGCACGTCACATCGCCTCCACCCCTGACGGCGACCCGACGCCCACGGCCACCCTCACCCCTGCCGCGCCCACCCGGGCCCCACACCGGGTCGCACAGCCGTGCGTCCCCCGACGACAGGAGCGCATGGTGCTCAGCGCACGCAACCTCGAGGTCGTCTACGACGACGTCGTCCTGGCCCTGCGAGGGGTCAGCCTCGACGTACCCGACGGACGCATCGTCGCCCTGCTCGGCGCCAACGGCGCGGGCAAGACCTCCCTGCTCAGGGCCCTCACCGGCCTCCTCGACGTGCACGAGGGCGAGATCACCAAGGGTTCGGTCAGCCTCGACGGCGAGGACCTGCGGCGCACCGCGCCGGAGGCCGTCGTCCGCAAGGGGGTCCGCCAGGTCCTGGAGGGCCGCCGGGTCTTCGTCGAGCTCAGCATCGAGGACAACCTCAAGGTCGGCGCCCACACCGCACGGGCGACGATGGCCGAGAACCTCGATCGCGTCTACTCCCTCTTCCCCGTCCTCCACGACCGCCGCGCACTCACCGCCGGTTACCTCTCCGGCGGCGAGCAGCAGATGCTGGCGATGGGGCGGGCGATGATGTCCAACCCCCGGTTCCTCCTGCTGGACGAGCCCTCCCTCGGGCTCGCGCCCCTCATGGTGGAGGCGATCCGCGACGTGATCGTGGAGATCAACGGCAACGGCACCGGCGTGCTCCTCGTGGAGCAGAACGCCTCGATGGCCCTCTCGATCGCCCACCACGGCTACGTGATGGAGACCGGTCGCGTCGTGCTCGACAAGCCTGCGGCCGAGCTGCTCGCCGACGACGACGTCCGGGAGTTCTACCTCGGGCTGCACCCGGGCGAGGACGGCTCGGGACGCAAGTCCTTCCGCGACACCAAGCACTACCGCAGGAAGAAGAGGTGGTCGGCATGAGTGCCGCCAGCCCCGTCGTCCAGCTGGACGACGTGCACCTGTCCTTCAAGGGCGTCAAGGCCGTCAACGGCGTCAGCCTGCACGTGGAGCCGGGCGAGCTGTTCGCCATCATCGGGCCCAACGGCGCGGGCAAGACCTCGCTGTTCAACGTCATCTCCGGGGTCTACCAGCCGCAGGAGGGGCGCGTGCGGTTCCAGGGCCAGGACGTCCTGGGTCGCAAGCCCAGCGACATCGCCCGTCGCGGGGTGGCGCGGACCTTCCAGAACATCGCGCTCTTCGAGCACCTCACGGTGACCGACAACCTGATGCTCGGCCGGCACCAGCACATCGGCTACGGCTGGCCCTCGGCGTTCGCGTGGTGGGGCCGGGCCAAGCGCGAGGAGATCGTGCACCGCCGCTTCTGCGAGGAGATCGTGGACTTCCTCGAGCTCGAGCAGTGGCGCGGGATGCCGGTGGGCCTGCTGCCGTACGGCGTGCAGAAACGCGTCGAGCTCGGCCGGGCCCTGGCCATGGAGCCCAAGCTGCTGCTGCTCGACGAGCCGGTGGCCGGCATGAACCTCGAGGAGACCGAGGACATGGCCCGCTTCGTCCTCGACATCCGCGACGAGCTCGACGTCCCGATCATCATGGTCGAGCACGACATGGGCCTCGTGATGGACCTCGCCGACCGCATCCTCGTCGTCGACTTCGGCACCCCGATCACCACCGGGACGCCCGACGAGGTGCAGCGGCACCCCGACGTCATCCGCGCCTACCTCGGACAGGAGCTCTCGTCGTGACGACCACCGCCGAACGCAGCCCCGCCCCCACCGGCCGGACCGGGACGACCACCCCGGTGACCCGGATCCGCGAGCACGCCCGCACCCGGCCCGACGCGGTCGCCCTGCGCGACAAGCACCTCGGCATCTGGCGCGAGTGGACCTGGACGCACTACTGGGACCACGTCCAGCTCGCCGGGCACGCGCTGCTCGCCCTCGGCGTCGAGCCGGGCGACCGCATCGCCATCCACTCCGAGAACCGTCCCGAGTGGCTGGTCTCGGACATGGGGGCGATGGCGGTGCGGGCGGCGTCGGTCGGCATCTACCCGACCAACCCCGCGGCCGAGGTCGCCTACCTCCTCGAGGACTCCGGCGCCCGCGTGCTCATCGCCGAGGACCAGGAGCAGGTCGACAAGGCCCTCGAGGTGATCGACCGCGCCCCGCACCTCGAGCGGATCGTGTACGTCGAGCCGCGCGGCATCCGGGGTCGCTACACCCACGAGAAGCTCATGTCGTGGGAGGAGTTCCTCGAGCTCGGCGAGAAGCACCGCGCCGCCCACCACGGTGCCGTCGACGCGGTCGCGGACGCCGCCGAGCCGGACGACCTCGCCACCCTCATCTACACCTCGGGGACCACCGGCCCGCCCAAGGGCGGGATGCTCACGATCCGCAACGTCGAGTTCGCGATCAAGGTCCTCGCCGAGGAGGGCGCGTTCACCGACCCACCACCGGGGCCCGACGACCTGCTGCTGTCCTACCTGCCGCTCTCCCACGTCGCCGAGCGCATCTTCACGACGTGGTTCAACGCCAGCTCGGCCACCCAAGTGAACTTCGCGGAGTCGATCGAGACCGTCCCGCAGAACCTCCGCGAGGTGCAGCCCACGGTGCTCTTCGGCGTCCCCCGCATCTGGGAGAAGCTGATGGCGGGCGTGGAGATCCGCATCGCCGCGGCGAGCCGGCTCAAGCGGGCCAACGCCCAGCTGTGGCTCAGAGTCGCCGCCCGCATCGGCGACGACCTGGTGCGCACCGGCGGTGTCCACACCACCAGCACCCGGTTGCGCTACGCGATCGGCTGGGTCTTCTGCTACCGCGCCCTGCGCGAGCGCCTCGGCATGCGCCGGGTCCGGTACGCCGCGTCGGGTGCCGCGCCCATCGCGCCGGAGGTCCTCAAGTTCTTCATGGGGCTCGGCGTGCCCATGCACGAGGTCTACGGGATGACCGAGAACACCGCCATCGCCACGGCCAACCGCCCCGGTCGGGTCAAGCTCGGCACCGTCGGCGAGGCCCAGCCCGGGGTGGAGGTGCGGGTCGACGACACCACCGGCGAGATCCTCACCCGCCACCCGGGGGTCTTCGCCGGCTACTGGCGCAAGCCGGAGGCGACCACGGCCGTGCTCGACGACGACGGCTGGCTGCACACCGGTGACGTCGGCGAGTGGGTGGACGGCACGCACCTGAAGATCACCGACCGGATGAAGGACATCATCATCACCGCCGGCGGCAAGAACATCTCGCCGTCGCAGATCGAGAACGAGCTGAAGACCTCCCCCTACGTGAAGGAGGCGCTGGTCATCGGCGACGGTCGCAAGTACCTCACCGCCCTGGTCGGCATCGAGCTCGACACCGTCGGTGAGTGGGCCCAGCGCCGCAAGCTCGGCTTCAGCACCTACCGCGACCTGACCGAGAAGCCCGAGGTCGTCGACCTGGTCCGCTCGGTGGTCAACGACGTCAACAGCAGGTTCGCCTCGGTCGAGCAGATCAAGGAGTTCCGGCTGCTGCCCAAGGAGCTCGACCACGAGGACGGCGAGCTCACCGCGACCCAGAAGCTCAAGCGCTCAGCGGTCACCCAGACCTTCGAGGAGATGGTGGAGTCGATGTACGGAGGTGGTGCTCGATGAGCACCTTCCTGGAGGCGGTGATCCGTGGCCTGGGCACCGGGTCGGTCTACGCCCTGCTCGCCCTCGGCTTCGTGATCATCTACAAGGCCACCAGCGTCATCAGCTTCGCCCAGCCGGCGCTGATGCTCTCCGGTGCGGTCGTGACGTCGTACCTCGTGCCGGCGATGGGGGTGGTGCTCTTCACCGGCTTCTCGTTCTTCTTCTCCGTGGCCGTGGCCGCGATCATCACCGCCATCTTGGCGCTGGTGATCGAACGCCTGGCGATCAGACCCATGGTGGGCAAGGCGGTCTTCGTCGTCGCGATCATCACCTTGGGCATCGACATCGCCGTGCGGGTGGTCGTCAACGGCTTCATCGGCCTGGGCGCGCGTCCCATCGGCTTCCCGTGGGGCCTGGACCGCGTGACGATCCTCGGCCTGGACGTGCAGATCCGGCACCTGGTGATGATGGGCACCGTGACCCTGGTCGTCACCGCGCTCTACCTCTTCTTCCAGCGCAGCCGGTACGGCCTGGCCATGCGCGCGGCCGCCTTCGACCAGGAGGCCGCGATGACCATGGGGGTCAGTGTCGGCGGGGTCTTCGCCCTGTCCTGGGCCATCGCCGGCGCGCTCGCCGCCATCGCGGGCTCCCTGCTGGCGACCGGGGCGGGCGTCGACCGGCAGCTGTGGATCGTCGCGCTGGTCGCCCTCCCGGCGATCATCCTGGGGGGCCTGGACTCCCTCGAGGGCGCGGTGGTCGGCGGGCTGCTGATCGGCGTGGCCGAGGCGCTCGTCGGCAGCTACCAGCGCGACCTCGCCCCCTGGCTCGGGGACAACGTCGCCCTGGTCTCCCCCTACATCCTGATGCTCGCGGTGCTCCTGGTCCGCCCGTACGGCATCTTCGGCACGCCAGAGGTGAGGCGCGTATGACCACCACGACCCGACCCGGCACCGCGAAGGTCAGCACCAAGGTCTCCGGACGACCGGGCTTCTACCGGTCCTACTCCCAAGAGCTCGCGCTCTTCAACACCCGACCCAAGCAGGTCGGCGTGGCGGCGGTCGTCGTCCTGGGGCTGCTCGGCCCGTTCGTGCTCGAGGACGCACTGCTGCGCACCCTGGCCATCGCGTTCGTCTTCGCCATCGGCGCCCTGGGCCTCAACATCGTCACCGGCCTGGCCGGACAGGTGTCCCTGGGCCACGCGTTCTTCCTCGGCATCGGCGCCTACACCGCGGCAGCCATCTCCGGTGACCCCGACGGCCGGACGATCGGCTTCGGCATCGAGGAGATGTGGGTCTGGCTCCCGGCCTCGGGGCTCGTCGCGGCGGCCTTCGGCGTCGCCGTCGCACCCCTGGCGACCCGGCTGCGCGGCCTGTACCTCGCCATCGTCACCCTCGGACTGGTCTTCATCGGCGAGCACGTCTTCCGCGAGTGGAGCCACCTGACCGGCGGCGCCGGGGTGGGCCGCTCGGCCGCCACGCCGCAGCTGTTCGGCTTCGACTTCTCCCAGGGCACCGAGATGTTCAGCCGAGAGCAGCAGCTCTACCTGCTGATGTTCGTGCTGATGCTGGTCTTCGCCCTGGGGGCCCGCAACCTGGCCCGGTCCCGCGTGGGGCGCGCCTTCTCGGCCGTGCGCGACCGGGACATGGCCGCGGAGATGATGTCGATCGACCTGCCGCGCACCAAGGCCCTGGCCTTCGGCATCTCCTCGTTCTACGCGGGGTGTGCGGGCGGCCTGCTCTACACGGTCTCCGGGTTCTTCGACCCAGCCTCGTTCAACCTGCTGCTCTCGGTGCAGTTCATCGCCATGGTCCTCATCGGCGGCGCCGGCACCGTCGGGGGCACGATCGCCGGGGCCCTCTTCGTCTCGCTGCTGCCGACGTTGACCCGCGAGCTGCCCAACTTCATCCCCCTGATCAGCCGTCAGGTGACGGAGACACCCAACGTGTTCCAGGTCGAGCAGGTCCTCTACGGCCTGCTGATCGTGGTGTTCCTCCTGTTCGAACCTCGGGGCCTGTACGGCATCTGGGTGCGCGTGCGCACCTACTGGAAGAGCTGGCCGTTCAGCTACTGAACGGTCAGAAACTGCGAAGGAGAACTGCTATGAAGCTGCGCAAGACAGGGGTGCTGCTCGCGGCGCTCGCGCTCACCGCGACCGGCTGTCGCGGTGGCGACCCCGAGAGCGACGGGGCCATCTCGGCCCCGGGCGTGACCGAGGAGGCCTGCCCGGACGCCGTCAACGAGGACAACGGCTGCATCTACCTGGGCACGATCTCCGACCTCACCCAGGGCCCGTTCGCGCCCCTGGGGGTCCCGATCACGGAGGCTCAGAAGGCCTTCTGGGAGCGGGTGAACGAGGACGGCGGCATCGGCGGCTACGACATCGACGTCACCGAGTACGTCCGCGACAACCTGTACAACCCCGAGACCCACGCGCAGGTCTACAGCGAGATCGAGCCCGACGTGCTCGCGCTCGCGCAGACCCTGGGCTCGCCGACCACGCTGGCGATCCTGGAGCAGATGAAGGGGGCCGACGTCATCGCGGCCCCGGCCTCGTGGACCTCGCTGTGGGGCTTCGAGGACAACATCCTCGAGTCCGGCTCGTCGTACTGCGTCGACGCGATGAACGGCGTCGACTACTACGTCGAGCAGGACGACATCACCTCGGTCATGGCGGTCGGCTTCCCCGGCGACTACGGCGGCGACGCCGCGGCCGGCGCCGAGATGGCCGCCGAGGCCAACGGCATCGACTTCACCAGCATCGAGACCGCTCCCGGGCAGGAGGCGCAGTCCGGCGCCATCTCGGCCATCGTCCGGCAGAAGCCGGACCTGGTCATCCTCGGCACCGGTCCCACGGAGACCGCGGTCATCGTGGGTCAGGCCGCGGCCCAGGGCTACCAGGGTCAGTTCCTCGGCTCCTCGCCGACCTGGAACCCGGCCCTGCTGGCCAGCCCGGCCGGTCCCGCTCTCGAGGCGCTGTTCAACCACGTGGGACCCTGGGGTTCCTTCGGCACCGACACGCCGGGCCACCAGGCCATGCGCGACGCCCTGGGCGAGGTCGACCAGCCCAACGACGGCTACACCTCCGGGTGGGCGTGGAGCTACCCGATGAAGGCCGCGCTCGAGCAGTGGCTCGAGGGTGACTACGAGGGCACCCGCGCCGGCCTGCTGCAGGCCGTCGAGGACCTCGAGACCGTCGACTTCGAGGGCATGCTGCCCGAGGAGGCCGGCGACCGCACGAGCGAGAACGACCTGTTCCTGCAGAGCCTGATCTCCTCGGTGGACCCCGACGCCCCCGCCGGCCTCGCCGTCGAGCAGGACTTCTTCACCGGTCCCAGCGCCGAGGCCGCCGAGATCGACGGCGCCTGCTTCGAGGGCTGAGCCCACCCCGCTCCCCCGCAGCACACAGCAGGACGGTGCCGCACCCCCACCGGGGTGCGGCACCGTCGTGCGTCACGGGGGCTCGACGGGCCCGACGTCAGTAGGCGTAGCCGTACGCCGTCGCGGGCCCGAACGCGTAGGGCACGCTCGGCGCCTCTCCTCCGTGGGCGGCGCAGTGCGCGTCGCGGGCGGCGGAGGACTGCACCACGGCGGTGGCGGCCCGCGGCCGGCGCGACCACCCACCGCCTAGGTTGTGGGCATGGAGTTCCGCTACCTCGGCAACAGTGGTCTGAAGATCTCGGAGATCACCTACGGCAACTGGCTCACCCACGGATCGCAGGTGGAGAACGACGCGGCCACCGCGTGCGTGCGCGCGGCGCTCGACGCGGGCATCAGCACCTTCGACACCGCGGACGTCTACGCCAACACCAAGGCGGAGACGGTGCTCGGCGAGGCGCTCGAGGGTGAGCGGCGCGAGTCGCTGGAGATCTTCACCAAGGTCTACTGGCCGACCGGTCCCGGCGGGAAGAACGACACCGGCCTGTCGCGCAAGCACATCATGGAGTCGATCAACGGCTCGCTGACCCGGCTGCAGACCGACTACGTGGACCTCTACCAGGCGCACCGCTACGACACCGAGACGCCGCTCGAGGAGACGATGCAGGCCTTCGCCGACGTCGTGCGGCAGGGCAAGGCCCTCTACATCGGGGTCTCGGAGTGGACCGCCGACCAGATCCGTGCCGGCCACGCCCTCGCGAAGGACCTCGGCATCCAGCTCATCAGCAGCCAGCCGCAGTACTCCATGCTCTGGCGCGTCATCGAGGGCGAGGTCGTGCCCGCGTGCGAGGAGCTGGGCATCTCGCAGATCGTCTGGAGCCCGATCGCCCAGGGCGTCCTGAGCGGCAAGTACCAGCCCGGTCAGGCTCCCCCGGCCGGCTCGCGCGCCACCGACGACAAGGGCGGCGCCGACATGATCAAGCGCTGGATGGACGACGACCTGCTCACCCGCGTGCAGCAGCTGCGCCCGCTCGCCGACGAGGCCGGTCTGACGATGGCCCAGCTCGCCGTCGCCTGGGTCCTGCAGAACCCCAACGTCGCCTCCGCCCTGGTCGGCGCCTCGCGGCCCGAGCAGGTCGAGGACAACGTCGCCGCCGCCGGCAAGAAGCTCGACGCCGACCTGATGAAGGCGATCGACGACGTGCTCGGTGACGCCGTCATCGACGACCCGTCGATGACGGAGAAGACGGCGCCGAAGACGCGCGTCGTGTGAGCTCTGCCCCGGCTCAGGACGCCTGACGGACTGCTGCGAGGTGCTGCTCGCGGGGCAGCGGGCGTCCGAGCCGGGCGAAGGCCTCCTCCACCGTGACCGTCCCGGGCCGCTCGGGCTCGATGCCCAGCACCGCCGGAGCCAGGACGGGGTAGGCCCGCGGAGCTGCCGCCTCGAGCACCCGGGCGAGCACCTGGGGCCGCCGGGCGGCGAACGCCAGCGCCGGACGCAGGAGAGCCGTCACCAAGGCGTCGACCACCGGACCCTGACGGGTGCCGATGGCCCCGCGCATCCAGCGCGGCAGCGTGGCCACCGTCGCCCGACGCAGCAGCGAGTGCACCACCGGACCCAGGACCCGCCACCGCCCCGGCAGCCGACTGGCCAGGTGCGCGCCGTCCAGGACCAGCCGGGCGTGCTCCACGGCGACCTCGCTCACCACCAGGTCCGGTCGCACCCGCTCGTAGTAGGCGCGCATCTGCGACCGGTCCCGCGGGACGTCGTCGGGATCGATGGTCTGGAACCCCGCGGCGACCAGGCACTCGGCCCAGTACTGCCGCTCCTCCTCCTCGCTGAGCGGGCCGGGGCCGAACCGCTCGTAGACGTGCAGCACCGACTGCCACTGGGTCAGGTGGATCCACAGCTGCCCGGCAGGGTCGTTCGGGTCGTAGGCCGCGCCCGTCACCGGGTCCGTGCCGCCCACGCGGGCATGGATGCGCACCAGCGCGTCGGCCATCCGCGCAGCGGTGGCGCTGTCGCCCAGCACCAGCGCCCCGGCGTACTCCAACGTGCGGTCGTAGCGGTCGGCGGCGCGCTGGCGCAGCGACCCCGTGCCGGCCACCGAGGCCACCACCAGCGGATCGAACATCTCCACCAGTGCGGTGCGGGCGAAGCCCACGGTCATCGACGTCGGGTAGCGGTAGACCTTCCAGGTCACCGAGCCGGGCCCGAAGATGCCGTGGTCGAGGGGCTGCGGAGCGTTGCGCGTCATGCAACACAGAGTGATGCATCTGTTGCAGGCGGTCAAGAGACTCCGCTCACCCCAGCAGCAGCGGCACCAGCGTGCGTCGCGCGTAGTCCCGTGCCCCGGCCTGGGTCCGCACGTCGATCGCGTGCTGGGCCGGCAGCAGGACGAAGGAGGCGAACAGCCTGGCCATCGTCTCCCCCACCGCGTCGGGGTCGAGGTGGGTGGCACGACCCGCGTCCTGCAGCCGGCGTACGCCGGTCGCGGCGAACGTGCTGCCCAGCCGCAGCAGCGCGGCGTCGTCGGCGAGGCCCGCCGCGATGAGGTCCTGCGGCTCGTGCTGGGCGGTGCGTCGCACGACGGGGTGTGCCTCCGCCAGCCGCAGCGCCGCGGCGAAGCCCTCCACCAGCTGCTCGACCGGGTCCTCGAGCCCGTCGATGGCCTGCAGGATCCCGTGGGCCATCCGCTCCCCCTCGCGCAGCGTCATCGCGTGCAGGAGGGCGTCGCGGTCACCGAAGCGGCGGTAGACGGTCACCCGGTTGACCCCCGCCCGGCGGGCCACGCCGTCGATGGTGAGCTCCCCGATGCCGTGCGCGGCGCAGGTCGCGACCGCGGCATCGAGGATCTTCGTCGCCGTCGCGTCCTCGGGCAGGCCGGTGGCCCCGCCCGCGAACGCCTGACCGAGCACCGCTCCCAGATCCACGGGACCCAGCCTAGTGAGACGCCGCCGCCGGTGACGGCGGCGTCCTTACCGAGGGCGCGGCGCCCTTCAGAGGATGTAGAGCATCTCCTGGTAGGTCGGCAACGGCCACAGGTCGTCGGCCACCAGGCCCTCGAGCTCGTCGGCGGCCGCGCGGACCGCGGACATCGCCGGCAGCACCGTGTCGCGACAGTACGCCGCCTCGTCGATGCCCTCGTGCTCGTGGGCGCCCCCGATCGCCGACGACAGCGCGGCCAGCCCGACGCGCAGCGCGGTGATCGGTGCGGTGACGGCCTCGAGCGTCGAGGTGTCCGCCCCGACCCCGGCGGCCTTCAGTGCCGCGACGTTGGAGGCCAGCTCGGTCTGGTAGCGGATGGCCGCCGGCAGCACCGTCGTGGAGCCGATCTCGAGGGTGAGGTTGGCCTCGACCCCGATGGTCATGACGTACTGCTCGATGCCGATCTCGTAGCGGCTGTGCATCTCGCGCTCGCTGAACACGCCGTACTTCTCGAAGAGCTCCAGTGCCTCGGGGGTGATGAGCTCGGGCAGGGCGTCGACGGTGGTGCGGAGGTTCTTCAGGCCCCGCTGCGCCGCCTCGACCTGCCACTCGTCGGAGTAGCCGTTGCCGTTGAAGATGACGGCGCCGTGGTCGGAGATGATCGCGGTGAGCAGCTGCTGCACGGCCTCGTCGAAGTCGGTGCCGTCGGCCACCGCGGCCTCGAGCACGGTGGCGCAGTGGTCGAGTGCCTCGGCCATGATCGTGTTGAGGACGACCATCGGACCGGCGACGGTCTGCAGCGAGCCCGGCGCGCGGAACTCGAAGCGGTTGCCGGTGAAGGCGAACGGGCTGGTGCGGTTGCGGTCGCCCGGGTCCTTGCTGAGGTCGGGGAGCGTGTCGACGCCGATCATCAGCGTCCCCTTCTCCTTCGAGCGGGTGGCGCCACCCTTCGCGATCTGGTCGAAGACGTCGGCGAGCTGGTCGCCGAGGAAGATCGAGATGATCGCGGGCGGTGCCTCGTTGGCGCCGAGGCGGTGGTCGTTGGAGGCCGAGGCCACGGAGACGCGCAGCAGGCCGCCGTACAGGTGGACCGCCCGAATGACCGCGGCGCAGAAGACGAGGAACTGGGCGTTCTCGTGCGGGGTGTCCCCGGGCAGCAGCAGGTTGCCCTGCTCGCTGTTGCCGAGGGAGAAGTTCACGTGCTTGCCCGAGCCGTTGACGCCGGCGAAGGGCTTCTCGTGGAACAGGCACTCCATGCCGTGCTTCTTGGCGACCGCCCGGAAGGTCGTCATCGTCAGCTGCTGGTGGTCGGAGGCCTCGTTGGCGCGCTCGAACATCGGCGCCACCTCGAACTGCCCGGGAGCCACCTCGTTGTGCCGGGTCTTGGCCGGGATGCCGAGCTTGAACAGCTCGCGCTCGGTGTCCATCATGAAGCCCAGCACGCGCTCGGGGATCGCCCCGAAGTAGTGGTCGTCGAACTCCTGGCCCTTGGGCGGCCTGGCGCCCAGGAGCGTGCGGCCGGCGTTGAGCAGGTCGGGCCGGGCGTTGAAGAAGTGCCGGTCCACCAGGAAGTACTCCTGCTCGGGGCCGCAGAAGGCCACGACGTTCTCGGGGGCCTCGTGGCCGAACAGCGTGAGCACCCGCTTGGCCTGCAGCGACATGGCCTGCTGGCTGCGCAGCACCGGCGTCTTGTGGTCCAACGCCTCGCCGGTCATCGAGATGAAGACCGTGGGGATGCACAGGGTGTTGCCGTTGGGGTTCTCCAGGACGTACGCCGGGCTCATCACGTCCCACCCGGTGTAGCCGCGCGCCTCGAAGGTGTTGCGCAGGCCGCCGTTGGGGAACGAGCTGGCGTCGGGCTCGCCCTGCACCAGCGTCTTGCCGGAGAACGACGCCAGGGCGGTGCCGTCACCGACCGGGTCCAGGAAGCTGTCGTGCTTCTCGGCGGTCAGGCCGGTCAACGGGTAGAACACGTGCGCGTAGTGCGTCGCGCCCTTCTCCAGTGCCCAGTCCTTCATCGCCGAGGCGACCGCGTCGGCCACGGCCGGGTCCAGCGGCGCGGACTTCTCGATGGTCGTGAGCACCGACTTGTAGACCGACTTCGGCAGCCGCTTCTGCATCACGGTGAGGCTGAAGACGTTCTGCCCGAAGACCTCCCCCGGCTCCTCGCCCGGGTCGAAGGTGACCGGGGGTGGCACGAACGCCTCCACGGACGTGATGGCCTGCAGCCGGACCGGGTTGGACGTCATGGTGGTGCTCCCTCAGCCATGCGCGGACGCGCGATCACCCGAGACCGACGGGCGTCACGCTAGGCGGGTGCGGTGTCGGGCGCGTTTCGGCGTGGTGACGTTGGACCGCGCGTGGGTCAGGCCTCGGCCGCGTCGCGGATCGGGGTGATCCAGGACTGGTGGGTGGTGCTGTTCTTGGTGATGGCCAGCAGCTCGTCCATGTGCGGCTCGAGGCCGGTCACCTTGTCCAGCGGCACGCCGATGATGAGCTGGAAGCCCAGCCCCTTCCAGGCGCGCACGGCACGGCCGGCGAACTCCGAGTCGGCCTTGACGAAGCCCTCGTCGAGGAAGACCGGGGCGAAGCGCGGCCGCGAGCGCAGCTCGTCGCCGAGGCGGAAGCGCAGCGCGGAGCCGACGATGAAGGCCACCAGCTCCTGGCTCTCGCCGCCGCTCTTCTCCCCCAGGGTCCGGTAGGTCGCGGTGAGCTCACCGGTCAGCGAGTCGTAGCGCTCGGCGCTGATCTCGACGTGCCGACGCACGTCGAGGAGGCGGTCGCGGTCGGTCGAGGCCCCGAGGGCGTCGCCGGTCTGGGAGGGCACCCGCAGCTGGTCCATGAAGCGGCTGAGCTCGGTGAAGCGGCGCTCGAGGTCGTCCTCGCCCAGCTCCCCGGTGGTGCCGGCGGCCAGCCGACGCAGGTCCTTCATGAAGACCTGCACGTGCGCGGGAGCGAGCCGGCGCAGCCGGATCCGCAGCCGGTCGCCCACGCCGCCGAACTCCAGGCGCCGCAGGATCGCGTTGATCGGCTCGAGCCGGTCCTCGATCTCCTCGATCGAGGCCGCCATCGCACCGACCAGCGGCACGAGGTCCTGACCGCTCCACTCGGTGAGCCGACGCCGCCACTCCGCCCGCCGCTCGGCCAGGCCGGTGCCGCGCACCTCCTCGAGGATGCGGGCGTAGTCGGGGTAGGACGCGGCGGTGGCGCCGAGGTTCGGCGAGTCCCACTGCATCTTGTAGACCCGGAAGATCCCGGCGAGCTCCTCCTCGACCCGGGTCAGCTCGGTCTCGGCGTCGACCACGGCCTCACGCAGCCGCTCGGCGAGCCGTTGCGAGGTCTCGGTGAAGCGCTCCAGGTCGTCGGGGTCGCCGGGCGCGGCGGCCGCGGCGAAGTCGGCCGCGAGGGCGGCGTCCTGCTCCTCGGTGAGGGTGACCCTCCCGGCGCGCTCCATCGCCTCCAGCCGGTCGGTGACCAGGTCCTCGTCGTCGACGAGCCGGGCGTGCTCCTCGGTCAGCTCGCGGGCGCGCGCCTCCAGGCCGAAGCGCTCGCGGCGCACCTCCTCCAGGCGCCCGGTGAGCTCGTCGATCTGCCGCTGCAGGGCGTGCAGCTGGTCGTCGGCGCCGAGGATCTCCTCGCGCCGGGCCTCCAGCTCGGCGATGCGCCGGTCGCTGCCGTCGACGTCGAGGTCCTCGAAGCGCGCCGCCACGATGGCGTCGTACGACGCCCGCTGCTGCTCCAGCAGCGCACTGCGCCGGTCGAGCTCGGCGACCTCCGCGTCGACCGCCACGAGCTGCTCCTCGAGCCCGGCGAGCTCGGCGTCGATCTCGGCGACCGCCTCCTCGCCGGAGAACCCGATGATCGAGCGGGCATCGCCGCGCCCGTGCGTGCCGCGGCGCCCCTGACGGGTCTGGCCCGCGGCCGTCACGCGGAAGCCGCCGCCTGCGAGCCCGGCGGCGTCCTCGACGCACAGCGCGTTGCGCGAGGGCTCGGACACGTGCGCCTGCACCCAGCCGGAGAAGGGTGAGTCCTGGAAGAGCAGCTTGCCGGCGACCCGCTCGGGGTCGGCCGGACCGAGGTCGGGCAGGTGCAGCTCGACACCCTCGAAGACCAGCCGGCCGCGCAGCCGCAGGCCGTCGATGGCGGAGGAGAACTGCTCGAGACGGTCCAGCGGGACCAGCAGCATCCGGGCGCTGGCACCGAGCACGGTCTCGACGGCGGTGCGCCAGCGGGCCTCCTCCGGCGCCACGTCGACCAGCTCGGCCAGGAACGGCAGCTCGGCCACGGGGATCCCGCTGGCCCGCGAGACCTCCTCGCGCAGCTCGTGCATCCGCGCCGGGAGCCGGCCCCCACGGCTCTCCAGCGAGGCCCGCTCGCGCCGCAGCTCGGCCTGGCGCTGGCTCAGCGGGAAGCGCCGGTCGCGGGTGACGTCGCGCTCGCGGCGCACCCGCTCCTGCTCGCGCTCCCACCCGGAGAGCCACTCGCGCGCGTGCAGCTGCAGCACCGTGAACGCCTCGACCGACATCAGCGCGTCGCCCAGGTCGGGCGCGCCGGCGTCGGTGACCCCGACGACCGGCAGCAGCCGCTGCTGGAGGCGGTCGCGACGGGCGAGCCGGTCCTCGCGCACGACCTGCTCCTGCTCGATGGACTGCCCGATGCCCTGGATCGTCGACCCGCCCGCGGCCCGGTGGGCAGTCTTGGCCGCCTCCAGGTCCGCGGCCAGGTCGCGCTCGGCCGAGGTCGAGGCGGAGAGGGCAGCAGCGGCCCGCTCCCGTGCCGCACGGTTGGCGTCGACCGCGTCGCGGATCAGCCGGTGGTGGGTGCGCAGCAGCCACTGGCGCAGCGGGGTGTCGCCGCTGGCGGCCACGCCGTAGGAGTCGAGCTCGGCCAGCCGCGCCGTGGCGCGGACCTGCCGCTCGTGGAGGTCGGTGATGGGGCTGAGCACCTCGAGCTTGCGCTCCTCGGTGCGCATCGCCGCGTAGGCGGCGTCGAGGTCGTCGAAGTGCTCGATGGCGCGGTCGGCCGCGGCGTAGGTGGTGGGCCGCTCCAGCACCATGTCCTTGTAGAGCTCATCGACGCTGCGCACCTGGTTGCCGGCCTGGATGCGGGCCAGCAGCCGCAGTGCCTTGGCGCCGTCGCCGCCGGCCCCGATGCCGAGCCGGGCGTGCAGGACGGCCGAGAACTCGGCGTACGTGCGATGGACGCGGACCCCGGGGAAGAGCTTCTTCAAGGTGTTGGCGTGGAAGCGGTCGGCGACCGCTGCCTCCAGCACCTGCAGCGAGAGCGATCCCTCGTGGGTGACCAGCTGCATCTGCACGTCGGCCGAGCGGGTCGCCCGTCGCGGCACGTAGTAGGTGCGCAGGGCCGTGAACCGGCCGCCCTGGTCGTTGACGAAGGTCATCGCCACCGCGCCCCAGGTGTCGCCGCCCTTGCCGCGCAGCAGCTTCTCGACCGGTCGCCCGGTCCGCGGGTCGTCGACCACGTCCACGGCGCCGCGCAGGTAGGAGAGCAGGTTGCGCTGCCCCACCCCGCGGGCCCGGCCGGCGACGGCGTCGTTGGAGGCGCCGTTGAACTTGGTGTCCGAGGGCATCATCAGCGCGGTGTAGGCATCGAGGATGGTCGACTTCCCCACGCCCGACGCGCCGGAGATCATCGTGGCCTCGCCGCGCAGCGGGACGGTCGTCAGGCCGCCGAAGCCGCCCCAGTTGACCAGCTGCATCAGCGCCGCGCGCCACTGCATCGTGTCGTCGGCGGGCAGGGAGACGACCTGCTCGGTGAACAGGCCCTCGCGCTCGGTCTCCTCGACGCTCACTCGGCGTCCTCCTCGATCAGCATGGCGTCGGTGTCGTCGGCCGGGGCCTCCGGCTCCTCGGCGGGTACGTCGATGGCCTGGTCGGCCCCGTTGTCTTGTGCCCCGCCGCCGTTGGCCTCGCGCAGCTGCTCGAGCAGCTGCTGCAGCAGCTCGAGGGGCAGCAGCGGCTCGACCGCCTCGCTGATCTCGAACCGGTCCTCGGAGGCCGTGGCGATCAGCAGTCCCGCCTTCACCACGCTGGTGAAGGCGTTGCGCGCGCGCTTCTCGTCGCCGGCCTCGTCGGTCGCGTGCGCGGGCCGGAAGGTCGCCACGTGGTCGAGGACGTCGTCGCGGTCGATGTAGACCCGGGTGTCGCCGCCGGCGTGCCCGGCACGCAGCCGGTCGCGCAGGTGCACCAGCACCAGCGTCTCCTCGCGCGACCAGGCCGCGTCGTAGAGCAGGGTGGGCAGCCGGGCGCCGGCCTCGGAGACGGCCTGGCGCTTCCAGGCCACCTCGCGGGTCCGGTCGATGGCCAGCTCGAGGAACAGGTCGTTGAGGCGGGAGCGGATGACCCGCTCGTGCTCGACCAGCACGGTCCAGTCGCGGGGGTGCGTGCGCGCCGAGATGAACCGGGACTTCAGCAGCGTGACCAGCGCCAGGCGCTGGGCGTGCTCCAGGCCGCCCTCGTCGCCCTCCCACAGCGAGACCGAGGTGGCGTCGTCCGGGGCCAGGTCGGGCTCGGGCGACAGGTCGGGGTGCACGTCGGTGGTCACGGCTGGTCCTCCACGGGCGGCAGGTCGGGCGGCAGGTCGGGGTCGGGGACGGGGGTGCGCGGGACGTCGAAGGTCCGCAGGGAGCCGTCGGGGCGGACCGCGGCGTACGCCTCGCCCTGACCCTCGGGCTCGGCCTCCTGCTCGAGCCACCCCAGCTCGGCGGCGAGGTGCAGCAGCCCCAGGATCTCCACGGGACGGCGCAGCGACGGCTCGAGGCCGCCGAAGAACGAGCCCATCGAGCCCACCGGCACCAGCTGCGCGCGGGCCTCGTCCAGGCGCCCGCGCAGCACGGTGAGCTGCGGGCCGCCCTGGGCCTTGAGCTGCTCGAGGGTCAGGCGGGGGGCGTCGTCGGGGTCCGGCGCGGTGATCGGGTCGGGCAGCCGGTCGTCGGCGGGGTCGTGGAACCGCTCGCGCAGGTGCTCCACCGAGACCCGCGCGGGCAGCAGCGGGAGGTCGATGCTGGCCCGCGGCCCCGTCGTTGCCATCCAGGTCATCAGCTCGGACTCCACCTGGCGCAGGGTCTGCTCCAGCTCGCGGTCCCGGGCGACGTCGTGGGAGACGATGTACTCCTTCAAGGTGGCCGTCACGCGCGAGCGCTGCGAGAGCACCCGGTCCAGGCCGTCGCGCACCAGCCGCACGGTGCCCCGCAGCTCGGCCCGGTCGGCCTCGCCCAGCAGCCCCTCGGAGAGCGGGTGGTCGAGCAGGTCGCCGAGGTCCTCGCGCAGCTGGGTGACCGTCGCGTCGTCGCGCAGCAGCGCGAAGGCCCCCTCGAAGGCCCGGCCCTCGTGGGTGGCGGTCATCAGCGCGTCGGCGCGCGCGAGGTAGTCGTCGATGACCTCGCCGGCGGGCCGGTCCTCGGCGCGGAAGGCGGCCAGGATCTCCGAGCGGATGGTGGCGAAGCGCTCCTCCACGCGGGCGAAGTCGCTGGGCAGCGCGGAGACCAGCGACATCAGCTCGGTGTAGCCCTCGAGCATGAAGTCCTCGGTGGCACCGACGAGCTCGGCGCCGTCGACGAGCCGGTCGCGCTCGGCGGTCAGTCGCGCGATCTCGGCGTTGAGGATGCCGACCCGGCTGGAGCGGTCGGGGTTGGCCTCGGAGTTGAAGCGCCGGACCGTGGTGAGGATGGTCGCGATGCGGTGCTCGGAGAGCGTGGCCCGGTCACGGGTGAGGTTCTTGACCAGCTCCAGCGCCTGCTGGGCGTGCGAGGTCAGCGCGTAGACCTCCTCGCCGGACTCGTCCAGGGAGCGCACCAGCCACTGACCGCGCATCCACCGCTGGCACAGGTCGCGCCCGGAGCCGGTCGGGACGTCGGCGTCGGGGTCGCGCCGGAAGACCGCGAGGTGCTCCTCGACCTGGGTGTGCAGCCGCGCGGTGGCGATCGGCTTGTTGTCACGCCCGAAGGCGGCGCGGAAGATCGTGATGACCACCGGCGCCTGCCGCTGGTGCAGCAGGGTGAGGGTCGGGCGCGCGAAGGCCGCGCTGACGCGCGCGAGCTCGGACGCGATGTAGGAGCCGTCGCTCACTGTCCCTCCCCGTGCGGCTGTCCGGACGCCGACGGGCAAGCATCCCAGACACCACCCCCACGGGCGGTCCGCAGGGTGGGGTCAGGGCACGAGCACGTCGTCGATCGGTCGCCGCGGAGCGACCGGCAGCCGCGCGGTGGAGGTGTGCGGCCACCCCACGCGCAGCAGCACCTGCGGCTGCACCGTCAGTCCGAGCACCCCCGAGCGCAGCCGCTCGCGGACCTCCGGTTCCTCCACCGGCAGGGACACCGGCACTCCCCCGAGCCCCTCGGCCACCGCCTCCAACCACGTGGCGCTCAGGGCCTCGCCGGCGGCCAGCCAGCCGACCCGGGTGTCGTCGTCGTGACAGATCGCCAGCACCCCGGCACGCTCGGCGACGGCCTCCGCGTCCTCGCCGGGCGTGCCGTCCAGCGCGCCCACCCCGTCGCGACCACGGCCGAGCGGGTCGACGACGCGGTCCGGCACCAGCGAGGCCGGCACCCCGTCGTACGTCGCCCCGGGCTCGACCGCCCACCAGCGGCCGCGCTCGCGCTCGACCGACGGCCGCGAGGCCTGCACCAGGCCCGCGGTGGCGACGAGGTGCTCGACCGCCACCCGTTGGCGCACGTCCAGCACCACCGCGGGCGCGCCCGCGAGCGACGAGACCTCCGCGAGCCGCCCGAGGGTGGCCGCCGGCACCTCCCAGGAGCTGAAGGGGCGCCGGTCGGTGCGACGGGCCACCAGGGACGCCAGCGCGATCCGGTCCTGGTGCCCGGCCTGGGCCGGCCCCTCGAGGTGCAGCCGTGCCACCAGGTCCGGCGGCCCGTCGTCGGGGAACCGCTCGACCCGCACCGCGCGGTCCACCGAGCGGACCGCGACCACGGCGTGGTGCAGCGCGCACCCCAGGCTCACCGTCATCAGCCGCCCGCGCGGGTCGATGCCGCCCAGCTGACGGTCGTGGTCGGCGTACAGCTCGAGCGTGTGCTCGGAGAGCACCCGCCAGCGCCAGGGCTGGGTGTTGTGCAGGCTCGGTGCCCGCATGGCCATCGCCACGATGCTGCGCGCCACCCCTCGCCGGGGTGCTGCACCGGTGACCTCCGTCGACGCCAAGGTGACCATGTCCGCCTCTCCGGGCCCGGCTGGCTCCGGCCCGTCCCCAGCCTCGCGGCGCAAGGGCCCGGCTGCCTGAGCCGGACGGCACGGGGTCCCGGGACCAAGGTCCCGGGCACGCGGTGCAGACGGGGTCAGCCCATGAGGTCCTCGGAGAAGGCGACCTCGTCGACCTCCCGCGGCGTCCGACCCGGGCACGACGCCGGGTACGACGCAGGCCCGGCCATCCGGAGCGTCGCCCGCACGGCGGTGCCGCCGCCGAGGCAGACCTGCTCGGCCACCTGCCGGGCCGTGGCCAGCTGGTCCCCGGCGGGGACGACCCGCGACACCAGCCCGGCCGCGAGCGCCTCGTGCGCGTCCAGCCGCCGGCCGGTCAGCACCAGGTCGTCGGCCAGCCGGTGACCGACCACCTCGCGCAGCCGGCGCAGTCCCCCGTGCTCGGCGACCAGGCCGCTCCTGGTCGCGGTCATCTCGAAGGTCGCGGTCTCGTCGGCGACCACCACGTGGCTGGCCATCAGCAGCTCGACCCCGGCGTCGCGGACCGACCCCGAGACCGCGGCGACCACCGGCCGGTCGACGGCACGGCCGGTCAGCCCGGCGACGCCGTGCGGCGGGGTCACCAGGGTGCCGCCCCAGCCGATCTCGGCCGGGTCCAGTCCCTGGCAGAAGTCGGGCCCGTCGGCGTGCAGCAGCAGCACCCGCAGCGCCGGGTCGGCCAACCACGCGGAGACGACCTCGTCGCACTCGGTGTGCGCCCGCCGGTCCAGCAGCGGGCGCAGCAGCGCGAGCTCGACGACCGGCCCGTCGACGGCGACCCGGACCCGGGTGTGCTCGCCGTCGAGGCGCGGCGGGTGCACCGGGTGCAGCCGGTCGAGCGTGGCGCGAGTCAGCGCCGCCCGGTTGAGGTGGTCGACGTGGCGCACGTGGACGCGGCGCCCGATCGGCTCGACGTCCTCGTCGGCGAGCAGGTCGAGCAGCGCGTCGTCGTCGGCGGCGGTGGCGAGGAAGCGGCGCCCGGCCAGGTCACGGCAGACCAGTGCCGCGGTCCGGCTGCCGTCGCGCTGCGGCTCCACGCTGAAGGACTCGACCACCGCGGGGCCGTCGGCCACCTCGGTCCACGGCACCCCGGGCACGGCGTCCAGGCCGGCCTGGAGCGCGGCGGAGTCGTCGGGCACCCACGGTCGCGGCCGGGCGGAGTAGACGCCCACGGCGTACTTGGACAGCTGTCCCCCGTTGGCGCCGACCAGCCCGATGGCGCCGGGCTCGTGTCGCACCCGGCGCACGACCTCGGCGACCGCGTGCAGGGAGTAGTTGCTCCCCGCACCGCCGAAGAACGGCAGCCCGCCGGTGAGGGTGAGCCGTCGGGGGTCGTCGGTGTCGAGGTCGAAGGCGTCGGTGACGGTGGTGATCGCGATCGGGAAGCAGCTGTAGAGGTCCATCGGGCCGAGGTCCTCGATGGAGGCGCCGGCCACGTCGAGCGCGTGCTCGACGGCCGCCACGGTGGCCGGGCTGCGCGAGAGGTCGGGCCGCGCCAGCATGGTCTGCTCGCTGAGGGAGGCGTGGCCGTGCAGAAACACCCAGCGCTCCTCGGGCACGCCCAGCGCCCGGGCGGTGGCCAGGGAGGCGATGACGCAGGCCGCGCCCTGGTTGACCTGGTCCCGGGCGACCATCAGCCGGCGGTAGGGGTCGGCGACGACCCGGTTGTCGGCGGTGACGGCCTCGACCTCGGCCGCCGTGCGGACGGTCGGGGCCGCCGCGTGCTCGCGCTCGGCCGCGACCTCGCTCAACGGGGCGAGCAGGGCGGCCATCTGCTTGGCGTAGGTGCGACGGTCCAGGCCGAGCCGGTGCCGGCGGGCGTGCTCGAGCAGGGCGTACTGCACCGGCGCGTTGGTCATCCCGTGCAGCACCTGGTGGCGGGTGTTGACCAGGTGCGTGCCGCGCCCGCGGTCCACCTCCGGCCCCGTGACGTCCTCGGCGAAGTCGGGTCGCTCGAGCGCGGCACCCGCACCCCGGGTGAAGTGCCTGGTGGTCGAGGTGACGTCGGCGCCGAAGACCACCGCGAGGGCGTGCCGCCCGTCCGCGACCTCCTGGCACAGCTCGTTGACCAGGCTCTGCGGGGTCTGGCCGCCCAGCGCGTCGTGCACGACGTACGACGGCGAGGCCCCGACCCGTCGCAGGACCGCCCAGGGGTAGCTGGTCGGCGTCCCGAGCGGCGACCCGAACCCCATCGCCTCGAAGGAGCGCGTCATCGCCGCCGCGTCGACCGCGGCGAGGACCGTCTCCGGAGCGACGCCGGTGTCCGCGACCGCGGCCAGCAGCGCGTCGGCGGCCAGCTGGGCCTCCGATCGGGCGCGGTAGTCGGGTGAGTCGAGGGTCTCCGACACCTCGCCGACCCCGATCAGCACCGGGGTGTGCGGGGGCAGGTCGGCGTGAGCGGGGGTGGGATCGGCGGACGCGTTCACAGGAAAACTAGAACACGTTCTCGCTCGCTCCCGCTAGCGCCCCTCGTGCACGAACCGTCCGTCCGCGGTCACCGGGTGGTCCTCGTTGATCGCCACGACGGCGTCGGTCGGGGTGTCCGCGGTGGCGGGACGCGGGTCGAGGTGGATCCCTGCGATCATGCAGCGCACCGAGCCACCGGCGAGCTCGATGGTGGGGATGTCGACGGCCAGGATCTCGCAGGAGCGCTCGATCACCTCGACCTGCGAGGGGTCCAGGCTGGCGCGGGCCCGCGCCGACATCGCCATCACCCGCCGCGCGCTGCCGTCGGCGTGCCGGCCGGCGAGCTCCACGGCGTTCCCGGCGAACTCGCGGACCTGGTGCTCGGTGATCTCCACCAGGGTGCGGCCGTTGACCGTGAGCCGCTCGCGCACCTGCTCGCGGCGGCGCTCGTCGGGGATCATCTCCAGGGCCATCAGGGCGACGTCCGTGCCGACACAGCCCATCACGTTCGTGTGGTAGACCGGCACGCCGCCGGAGTCGACCGCGTCGAAGACCATCGGCTCGTAGGTGAAGTCGGTGCAGAAGCGCTCCAGCACGTGGGAGTCGGCGCGGTGGCTGCGCGCGACGTAGGCCACCCGGGAGAGGTGGTCGAGCACCATCGCGCCGGTCCCCTCCAAGAAGATGCCGTCGGGCTCGAGGCCGGAGTAGTCGATGATCGTCTGCACGCGGTACTGCGACTTCAGCATCTCCAGCACGTCACCGCGCCGCTCGTGGCGCCGGTTGGAGGCGTACATCGGGAAGACCCCGACCACGCCGCCGGCGTGCGTGGAGACCCAGTTGTTCGGGAAGACGCTGTCCGGGCGCGTGTGGTCGTGGTCCTCGAAGACGTGGACCCGCACGCCGACGTCGCGCAGCGCCTCGGCCACCGCGTCCATCTCCGCCAGCGCCCGGGTCGACAGCTCGGCGGCGCTCTCCCCCACCGGCACGTCGGCCTGGAAGGCGTTGTCGGCGGCCGTCGCGGGGTTGGGGAGGAATCGCGTCGCGCGGACGAGGATCACGGCCGAGGGCGCTTGAGCGGTCACGGCCGGAGACTAGGTCATCGACAGGTGCGTGCGCACGGCGGCGAGTGCTGCCAGAGTGCGGGCATGAGCACCTCGCCCGCCGCCGGGCCCGACGACACCCGACCGGACGACTCGTGGCTGACCACCGACCCGGCCTGGGCGGGGGTGCGCCAGGAGGTCATCGACGTCGACGGGCGCCCGGTACGGGTGCTGCGGGCCGACGCCACCGGGGACGGGGCGGCGCCCCAGCTGCTGGTGCACGGGCTGGGCGGGAGCGCGGCCAACTGGATCGACGTGATCGCGCCGCTCGCGGCCCGCGGTCCCGTCGTCGCCGTGGACCTCCCCGGCTTCGGGCACACCCGGATCGTCGACTCCGACCGGCTCACGGTCCCCGGTCACGTCTCCTTCGTACGCCACGTGGTCGACGCCCTGGGCTGGGAGCGCGCGACGGTGCACGGCAACTCGATGGGCGGCCTGGTCGCCACCCACCTCGCCGCCCGGCACCCCGACGTCGTCGAGCGGCTCGTGCTCGTCTCCCCCGCACTGCCCCCGTCGTGCGCACTGCGACTGCTGCCGCCCTCGGTCCCCGCGGTCCAGGGGATGCTCACGATGGGCGTGCCGAGCATCGGCGGCACGGTGCTGGCCGCCGCGACCGGGCGCGACGTGCGACCCGCCCGGGCGCTGCTGGGGCTGATCTTCACCGACCCCGACGCCGTGCGCCCGACGCTCCTGCAGGCGATGGCCGCCGACGCGCTGTCCGGGGACCCGGACCAGCTGGCCGACCGTCGCCTCGCCCTGCGGGCCAGCACCGCCTCGATCGCGCGGCTGTGGCTCGAGCCCGGCCCGACCTGGCGCGCGATCCGCGCGGTCACCGCTCCCACGCTCGTCCTGGGCGGCACCGCCGACGCGCTGGTCCCGGCCCGGGTGCTGCGCCACGTGCTGGCCGCCCGACCGGACTGGCGCGGCGAGCTGATCACCGACCGACGGCACGCACTGATGCTCTCGGAGCCGCACGAGTTCCTCGCGCACGTCGAGGACTGGCTGACCACCCACCGGCGAGCCGCCTGACCCGGCCCGGAGGCGGTCTGGTCCACCACGACCGTGGCCGCGAGATCGCTCAGGTGGACGCCCGCGGCGCCGATGGGTGCAGCAGTGAGGGTCGCCGGACCGAACTTCCCACCGGGTCCGTCGCTCGCGAGTCAGCCACCCCGGCGCGCGCCGCAGGAAGTGCGGAAGGCGCCGGGGTGCTCTCGTTCCCGGACCGTCCGGCCGCCGACGTCCTGGCTCAGTCCCGCGTGAGCGAGCGCGTGATCACCGCGTTCGCGGCGCGCTGGAAGCCGGTGACGACCGCCTCGAGCGTGAGTCGCCGCAGCCGGGCCATGGTCTGCTCCAGCCGCTCGGCGTCCTCCGGCGCGTGCTCGCCGCGACGGTAGGGCTCGATGACCTGGGCGTGCAGGATCGCGGTCAGCTCGGTGACGAGGGTCTCCATGTTGCGCCGGATCGCGTCACTGGCCGCCTGCATCGACTCGCGCGGGATGTCGACGTCCAGCAGCTCGACGCCCATCTCGAAGTTCGGCATGGGGACGAAGTGGTCACCGTCGCGGTCCAGGGCCGCCATCGACTCCAGCAGCGCCAGGTCGTCGGGCGTGAGCGTGCGCCCGGCCCGCTGCTCCAGGGCGTCCAGGGTGAGCCGCTCGGTGGGCCGGGGACTCCAGGACGTCAGCATCGCGCGCTGCAGGGCGAGGTCCTCGACGTTCGCGTTCGCGGGCAGGTCCTGGATGAAGCCCTCGATCGCCTGCAGCGTGAAACCGTGGTCCTGCAGGGCGCGCACGAGCTCGAGGTGGGCGAGGTGCACCTGGTCGTAGTAGGCCATCCGTCCCCGGCGCACCGGCGGTGGGACCAGCCCCAGGCTCGCGTAGTAGCGGGTGGTGCGCACGGTGAGCCCGCAGGCGGTGGCGAGCTCGTCGACCGTCATCAGGCCCTCGGCCTCGTCGGTCAGGGGGGCGGTCATGACCGGCACGGTATCGCTGTCGCCACCCCTCTTGCACCGTGACAGTTCTGCTGTCACAGTTGCGCTGTAGGAGTCACCCCACCGCGGCGTGACCACGCCCGACCCACGAGGAGCCCCCGAGATGGCCCAGCCCACCTCCATCTACGAGCAGGAGCACGAGGACTTCCGCGCGATGGCGCGGACCTTCATGGAGAAGGAGGTCGCCCCCCACATGGAGCAGTGGGAGAAGGACGGCCAGGTCAGCCGTGAGCTGTGGCTCAAGGCCGGTGAGCAGGGGCTGCTGTGCTTCGACGTCCCGGAGGAGTTCGGCGGCATGGGGGTCCAGGACTTCCGCTACAACGCCATCGTCTCCGAGGAGCTCTCCCGCGTCGGCGCGAGCGGGCCCGGCTTCCCGGTGCACACCGACATCATCGTCCCCTACATCACCTCGCTCGGCACCGAGGAGCAGAAGCAGCGCTGGCTGCCCGGCTTGGTCTCCGGCGAGCTGATCTCGGCCATCGCGATGACCGAGCCGGGCGCCGGCTCGGACCTGCAGGGGGTCAAGACCAGCGCCGTGGACAAGGGCGACCACTACGTCCTCAACGGGTCGAAGACCTTCATCTCCAACGGCATCATGAGCGACGTCGTGATCGTGGTGTGCCGCACCGACCCCGACGCCGGCCACATGGGCATCAGCCTGCTGGTCGTCGAGCGCGGGATGGCCGGCTTCGAGCGCGGCCGCAACCTCGACAAGATGGGCCTGAAGGCCCAGGACACCGCCGAGCTGTCCTTCGACAACGTCGAGGTCCCCAAGGCCAACCTGCTGGGCAAGGAGGGTGAGGGCTTCATCTACCTCATGCAGAACCTCCCCCAGGAGCGCATCTCCATCGGCGTCCAGGCGGTCGCGGCGATCGAGCACGTGCTCGACCTGTGCCTGGGCTACGCCAAGGAGCGCGAGGCGTTCGGCAAGCCGATCGGCAAGTTCCAGCACAACCGCTTCGTGCTGGCCGAGATGGCCACCGAGGCCTACGTGGCGCGCACCTTCATCAACGACTGCGTCCTCAAGCTCAACGCCGGCCAGGCCGACCCCTCGCTGGCCTCGATGGCCAAGTGGTGGACCACCGAGCTGCAGGCCAAGGTCGTCGACGCCGGGGTCCAGCTGCACGGCGGCTACGGCTACATGACCGAGTACCCCATCTCGCGCGCCTACACCGACTCGCGCATCTCCCGCATCTACGGCGGCACCACCGAGATCCAGAAGGAGATCATCGGGCGCAGCCTCGGGTTCTGACCCGCCGAGCCGGCGCATCCTGCGCAAGGATGCGCCGGCTCGACGTGGGGGTCAGCCGAGCACCCGGTCGTGGTGCAGCGAGGTGTTGCGGGTCTCCTTGGCGGCGAGCACCGCGGCGACCGTGATCGCCGAGGCGACCACGAGGTAGATCCCCACGGCCGTGGTGTTGTCGCCGTCGCCGGAAGCCAAGAGCTTCACCGCGATGATCGGGGCCAGCGCGCCGGCGAAGATGGAGGCCAGCTGGTAGCCGACCGACGCACCCGTGTAGCGCACCGAGGTGCCGAAGAGCTCGGAGAAGAACGCCGCCTGGGGGCTGTACATCAGCGAGTGGAAGAACAGGCCGACGACCACGGCGAGCAGCACCTTGCCCGGCTCCCCGGAGGAGGCGAGCCCGAAGAACGGGAAGATCCAGACCGCCACGCCGATGGCGCCCACCAGGTAGAGCGGGCGGCGGCCCACGCGGTCGGAGAGCGCACCGATGGCGGGGATCAGGAAGAACTGGATCGCCGCACCGATGAGCAGCATCTGCAGGATGAGGTCGGTCCCGATGTCGGCGAAGTCCTTGGCGTAGGTGAGCACCACGACGGTGAACAGGTAGTAGGAGATGTTCTCGGCCATCCGCATCCCCATCGCCACGAGGACCTCGCGAGGGTAGCGACGCAGCACCTCCAGGATCGGCAGGTGCGCGTCGTCGGTCCGCTCGGCCATCTCGGCCTTCGCCTCCTGGTAGACCGAGGACTCCTCGAGCTGCAACCGGACCCACAGACCGATGAGGACGAGCACGGCCGAGAGCAGGAACGGGATGCGCCAGCCCCACGCCTCGAAGGTCTCGTCGGACTGCACCGCGGCGAGGACGAACAGCACGGCGGTGGCCAGCAGGTTGCCCAGCGGCACGCCGGCCTGCGGCCACGACGACCAGAACCCGCGGCGCGCGGGGTCGCCGTGCTCGGCGGCCATCAGCACCGCACCGCCCCACTCACCGCCCACGGCGAAGCCCTGGAGCAGCCGGCAGACCAGCAGCAGGATCGGCGCGGCGAGTCCGATCGAGGCGTAGGTCGGGAGCAGGCCGATGGCGAAGGTCGCCAGCCCCATCATCAGCAGCGCGACGACCAGCATCTTCTTGCGGCCCACGCGATCGCCGAAGTGACCGAAGACGACCCCGCCCAGGGGGCGCGCGACGAAGCCGAGGGCGTAGGTGCCGAAGGCCAGCAGGGTGCCGGTCACCGGGTCGGACTCGGGGAAGAACAGCGTGCCGAAGACCAGCGCCGCCGCCGAGCCGTAGAGGAAGAAGTCGTACCACTCGACGGCGGTGCCGACGAGCGAGGCGAAGACCACCTTGGTGATGGGGGTGCGGGTGCTGCCGTCCGGGTCGGGGGCCGGGGCGCCCGGCGCGGCCGGGTGGGTGGAGACGGACATGGGTGCTGCCTTTCCGAGAGGGGGGGACGAGGAGGAAGGAGTAGGGACGTCGAGCCGGCGTATCAATACGCCGGCTCGACGGGATGGCGCCGCTACGTGGCGGTCCAGCCGCCGTCGAGGACGTGGGCGGACCCGGTGATCGAGGCCGAGTGGGGGCCGCACAGCCAGGCGACCGCCGCGGCGACCTCGTGAGGCTCGACCATCCGCTTGACCGGCGTGCGCGCCAGCAGCACCTCGTCGACGACCCGGTCGGCACTGATCCCGTGCTCGCGGGCCTGGTCGGCGACCTGACCCTCGACCAGCGGGGTGCGGACGTAGCCAGGGCACACGGTGTTGGAGGTGACCCCGGTGCCGGCCGCCTCCAGCGCGATCACCTTGGACAGCCCCTCCAGGCCGTGCTTGGCCGAGACGTAGGCCGACTTGTACGCCGAGGCGCGCAGGCCGTGGACGCTCGAGACGTGCACCAGCCGGCCCCAGCCGGCGGCGTACATCCCCGGCAGCACCCGCTGGGAGAGCAGGAAGGGGGCCCGCAGCATCAGGTCGTGCAGCCGCTGCCAGTGCGCCGGGGCGAGCTCGGTGACCGGGGCGAGGTGCTGGGCGCCGGCGTTGTTGACCAGCACCTGCACCGGCCCGAACCGACCCTCCACGCGGTCCACGGCAGCCGCCAGGTCGCCGGGGTCGGTGAGGTCGGCGACCTCGGTGTGCCCCCCGACGTCGGCAGCGACCTTCGCGGCGGCCTCGGCCTCCCGGTCCAGGACCACGACCCGCGCCCCGCCCTCGGCGAGCGCGGCCGCCACGGCTGCTCCGATGCCACGGGCCCCGCCGGTCACCAGGGCGCAGGCGCCGTCGAGGGTGCTGGAGGTCACATCGCGGCTCATGGGGCGCCACGCTAGGCGCGGACGCCGGTCAGCAGAATGTGGCGGGGAGCCACTCTCGACCGTCAAATATGTGCCGACGGCACGTCGCCGGGGGCCACGCCGCGCAGCGCCACGACACGCAGCGCGAGCTGGACGTCCAGGGCCCGCGCCGGCTCGCGCCAGCCCCGGCCGAGCAGCTCGTCGACCCGGGCCAGTCGCTGGGCGACGGTGTTGGGGTGCACGTGCAACCGTGTCGCCGCGCCGCTGGGACTACCGCCCGCGGCGAACCAGGCCTCCACGGTCCGGCACAGGGCGCTGCCGCGGGTCTCGTCCCAGGCGAGGACGGGCCCCAGGACGTCCTCGACGAAGTCGGTCAGCGCCTCGGGGCCACCACCGCCCAGCACCAGGCGGGCGACTCCGAGCCCCGCCGGGTCGCTCACCTCGCCGGTCCGGCCCAGCACGACCAGCACCTCCGCGCAGCGCGCAGCCTCGGCGTACGCCGCCGACAGGCCGGACCCGAGGGCGTCGGGCGGCCCGGCGGCGATCCCGACGGTCGCGGTGCCGCCGGTCGTCGCGACGCTGCGGGCCAGCGCCTCCCCCACGGCGACCGGGCCGTCGTCGGCCCGGGCCACGAGCACGACCTGCCCGTCGTGCACCCCGACCAGCCCGCCGGAGGCACGCGCGGCCCGGACCGCCGCACGCGCGGCCACCTCCGCCTCGACGCCGTCGAGGCGGGCCACGGCCACCACGCACCCGCCGTCGAGGTCGACCCCGTGCCGCGCCGCCCGCGCCCGCAGCCTGCCGACCTCGGCACGGTCCTGCGGGTCGCGCAGCAGGTCGGCGATCAGCGCACCCCCCAGGCGGGCCTCGGCCGCCTCCTCGGAGCGGGCGAAGAGCAGGACCAGCGCCACGACCACCGCCCCTCGCTCCAGGATCCGTCGCTCGGCGGGGTCCAGCACCTGCCCGTGCGCGTCCCCGTCGGGGTCGCCCAGGACGACCAGGCAGCCCAGACGCTCGCTGCCCGCCACGACCGGCACCTCCTCGGCGACCAGGATCGGCTCCGGTCCGGCCAGCCGTCGGCCCTCCCGGTCGCGGACCCCGACGGCGTGCCCGAGCACCTGACCCAGCACCTCGACCACCTCGTCGAGCGGGCTGCCGCGCAGGACCAGCGCCGTCAGCCGGTCGTGGGCCTCGGCGGCGCGGTCCACCGCGGCCGCCTGCTCACCGATGCGGCGGGCGGCGGCGTCCAGCTCGGCGAAGAGCCGCGCGTTCTCCAGCGCCACCGCGGCATGGGCGGCGAAGGAGGTCAGCAACGACACCTCCTCGGGCGGGAAGGGCCGCACGGTGCGGTGGGTCGCGAGGAGCGCACCGATCACCCGGCCCTCCACCAGGAGGGGCACGCCGAGGATGGCCCGGATGCGCTCGCCGTCCACCGCGGCGTCGATGTAGCGCCGGTGCTCGAAGCGGGCGTCGGTCTGGTAGTCGGCGGTGAAGTACGGCGCGCCCGTCTGCGCCACCAGGCCCAGCAGACCGGTGCCGAGCGGCAGCCGCAGCTGCTCGAACTCGGCGGTCAGGGCCCCGTCGGTGACCTTCATGTAGGACGCGCCCTCGCCCGTCCCGTCATCGACGTCGTTGAGCGAGAGGTAGGTCATGTCCGCCTTCAGCAGCTGACGTGCCCGACGGACGATCGCCTCCAGCACCGCGTCCACGTCGCGGAGGGCGGTGAGGTCGTGGGCGGTCTGGTAGAGCGCCGACAGCTCGGCCTCGCGCGAGCGCTGCCTGGCCACCAGGTCACGCAGCCGCAGGGCGACGTCGCACTCACGACGGGTCGCCTCGGGGTCGGCGCCGGCGGCCACGAGCGAGGCCACGAGGTCGTCGTAGTCGGCGCGCGGCGCCTCGTCGTAGAGCAGGTCGAGGAACGTGGGCACCGCGCGAGCATGCCCGCCTGGCGGCCACCTCACGCACGAGGTCGACGGGCTCTGCCCTCCTCCGTGGTCAGGACGGCTGGGTCCCCGCCGTGGTGCGCGCGGTCGCCGGCGCGGCCAGCCGACGACCGGTGACCCTGGTGGGGCGGATCCGCACGGTGGCGGACTTGCTCCCCGTGGGCCAGGCGGTGGGCGCGTCGGCCGGCGCGGGCTCGAAGAGGACCCGGGCGACCCCGCGCACCAGCACGCTCCACCCGGTGCGGCTCTCGTGGTCCAGGTCGTCCACCTCGAGGGCGACCCGGCTGTCGTCGACCTCCCGCGCCATCGCGGAGTAGGCCGCGGTGCGGATCACGACCGCACCGTCGGAGACGGCGACGTTCACCGGCACCGCGACGGGGCCGTCGGCGTCGACCCAGACGAGTCGGCCCACGCCCGCCGTCTCCAGCAGGCCCCAGCAGGTCCCCTCGTCGAGGTCGACGAGGACGGGGCGCTCGGGCTCGTGACCGCTCTGGCGGCTCTGCGTCGTGGTCATGCCTCCACGGTGCACCGCGACCGCGGCCGGTCGCAGGGTCCAAGGTCCTCTGCGACCGGTGCTCCCGTCCCCCGGCTCGCGGGCGCCGTCTCCCGACCCCCGTCGGTCCGGTCCAGACCGGCGACGCCGGCGTGGTTTGTCCGGGGCCGCGACGGGGCAGGTCGGCTCTGGGACAGCCCGCTCTCGGCCGCTCGCAGCCCGTGTCCCGGGGATGGGCTGCGGCGGAGGGCGCCTACCCTCCTCGACATGACCCCGCCGCGCCGACGTCGACGTCTCGACCGCGCCGAGCTGCAGCGCCGGCTGCACGCCGCGGGGGTCGACCGCCGCTCCTTCGGGCTCTCGGGAGGCCTGCCGAACGAGCAGTACGTGCTGGAGCGGCGCGAGCGCGGGTGGGCCGTCTACTACTCCGAGCGTGGGCGGCGCACCGACGAGCGGGTGTTCCGGACCGAGCGTGCCGCGTGCCGGCACCTGCTGCGCCGGCTCCTGGACGACGAGAGCACCCGGATCCGCTGAGACCGGCACGCCCGGTCGGGGCTCAGGTCCAGTGCCGCCGCATCACCGTGGCGACGTCGAAGGGGTCGCTGCCGCGCTGGGCGGCCAGCACACCGGCACCCTCGGCCGAGCCGGTCCACAGGGGTGCGCCGCCACCGACCCACCGGTCGAAGGCAGCGGCGTACGCCGTCGCGCGCTCGGCCCGGACCCCGAGCACCGTCGGCACCGGGTGCCACACCTCGCCGTCGGGCTGGAGCGGTCGACCCAGCGCGGCGCGCACCCGCTCGGCCGTGGGGCGCTCGCGGGCGATGACCACGTGCCGCGGCAGGACGTAACGCGGCGCGAGCACCGGCGCGAGGGCCTCGTCCAGGGCCGTCGCGAACACCGCGGACTCCTCCTCGCCGACCCCGTCGAGGCGGCAGCGGTACTCCCCGCCCGGGTCGACGTCGATGCCCACGGCACTCGAGTCCGCCCCCACCAGCCCGCACGCGTGCAGCGCGTCCGCGACCGCGGCGGCGACCTGCCCCACCGACGGCGGGGCGGCCGCCTGCTCCAGCAGCCGGGCTCCCCGGGTCGCCAGCGTGCGTCGCCGCACGAGCAGCCCCACCACCACCGCGACGCCCAGCAGGAGCACACCCGCCGTCACGCCCAGGGCGGTGGGCACGAGGTCGGCGGCGGGGAAGCCGACGGCCATCGCTCCCCCGCCGACCGCGCCCGCGGCCACCACCTCCCGCGCCGGGGTACGCCGCTGGAGCGGTGTGCGCGCCTCGAGCACGTCCGGTCGCACCACCACCGGCGCGGGGCCGGACCCCTGCCCGAGGGTGCCGGCGCGGCGCGGGCGGACCCGGACCGTGCGGCCGGCCCGGTCGGCGTACGGCTCCCCCACCCGCCAGCGCTCCCGGACCGCGGCGCGGTCCTCGGCCCGCAGCACCATCCGGGCGTTGGCGGCGGCGAGCTCGGCGTCGGCCGGCGGGGCGTAGGGCGAGAACGCCGGGTCGATGTGGCCGACGCCGTCGACGACCTCGCCGGTCTCGTCGACGCCGAAGAATCCGGCGTGCTTGCGGACCAGCCGCTGCCAGTCGCGGTCGCCGCGGGGGTGCCGGTCGCTGACGCACACGACCGACCAGTTGATCGCGACCTTGTCGGGGCGGGCGGGGTCGGTGCGCAGCGCGCGGCCGCGGGTCTGGACGACGGCGGTGGTCGTGGTGACCGACGTGAGGTCGACCAGGCCGCTGACCGAGCGGGCGTCCCAACCCTCGCCCAGCAGGCCGCGGGTGCCGACGAGCACGGTCGTGCCGCCGGTCTCGAAGAAGCGGGTGACGTGCGGGACCCAGCGCCGGCTGGTCCAGGCGCCCTCGAGCCGGTGCACGGGCCCGGTGCCGGGACGCACCCGCAGGCTGCCCGCCAGCCCGGGGTCGCTCGCGGCGACGTGGTCGACGAGCCGGCCCAGGGTTGCGGCGGACCCGGCGACGGTCGACCCGGTGACCAGCACGGCGTCCGCGCCGGCCGGGTCCTCCAGGAGGGCGGCGAGGACGGCGTGCGCGGAACCGGCCTGCTCGGCCAGGACCCCCACCAGGTCGACGGGCAGCGTGGCGGTGGCGCGCTCGTGGTCGCACAGCACCAGCAGGCGACGGTCCTCCCCCAGTGCGAGCTGCTCCACGCGGGCGATCTCGACGGTCGCCGCGGTCTTGGCCTCGGAGCGGGCCAGCACGCGGTCGATGGGCGAGCGGCCGCGACGCACCCCGGCGCGGGTGAGCACGTGCCCGACGGCGGGCAGGGCGCGGCGCACCCCCTCCAGCGCCTCCTGGTCGGCCGGGTCGCGGCTGCGCAGCAGGTGCCCGGTCACCCAGTCACCCACCAGCGCCACCCAGTCGTCGGCACCGGGGTCGCGCCGGTGCTCCTCGGTCGGCCTGGCCCCCGGTGGCAGCGCGAGCAGGCCGGCGTGGTGCAGGCGCAGGGCGGCGTCGGTGAGCACCGGCTCGGCGGCGGCCAGCGTGGCCCAGGAGACCTCCGCACCCCCCGCGTCGCGGGTCACCAGGCGCCGGTCCAGCCACGTGAGGAACGGCACCGAGCCGAACGCCGGGTCGGTCAGGGCGGTGACCAGCTCGGCGAAGCGCACCGCGCTGCTGTCGACCCAGGCCCGCTCGTGCGGGGTGGGCGTGACCAGCCAGACCAGCTCGGCGAACGGCGCGAGGTCGCCCTCGCGCACCACCGCCGGGATGGTCGCCTCGAAGACCGTCGCCCCGAACAGCGTCTGCACCAGCGCCGCCTGGTCGCCACTCAGGGCTGCGGGGGGCGTGGCCGTCAACCCCAGCACCCGCGCCTGCGGGAGCTCCTCGAGCAGGTCGGCGAGCAGCCGACCCCAGACCTCGAGGAGGTGGTGGCACTCGTCGAGCACCAGCAGGAGCGGGCCGGCGGCGCGCAGCTCCTCCACCCGGGCCCGGCCGTTCTCGTGCAGGCGGGCGACCGGGGAGCGCTCGTCGCCGTCCTCGTCGACCTCGGCGTCGGGGTCGAAGACCGCCACCGACTGGTAGGTCCACGCCGTCACCGGGATCGCCAGCTCCGCGGCCTGCGCCTCCCACTGCCCGACGATGGCGGTGTTGGGGCCGAGCACGACGGCCCGGGCGACCTCACCGGCGGCCAGCAGCCGCTCGGCGGTCTCCAGGCCGACGCGCGTCTTGCCGGCACCGGGGGGCAGCACCGTCCACGCCCGCGTCCGCCCGCCGGCCCAGGCCGCGTCCAGCGCCGCGAGGGCCTGGGCCTGGTGGGTCCGCAGGGGCGGGCGCTGGGCCGACTCCATCAGGACTCCCAGAAGACCCGGTCCACCACGGCGTGCGCCGTGCGCGTGTGCCGCAGGTGGTCGTCGACCATGGCCTCCGAGGACCCCTCGGGGTAGCCCAGGATGCTGGCGATCGCCGCCCGCTCGCGGGGGTCGGAGGGGATCTGGTCGCTCGGCTTGCCGCGCACCAGGGTCACGGCGTTGCGCATCCGGCTCACCCGGCGCCAGGTCTGCTGCAGCAGCGCGGCGTCGTCCTCGTCGATCAGCCCCGCGTCCCGCGCGGCGGCGAGGGCCTCGAGCGTCCGCGACGTGCGCAGCGCCGGCACCTGCCCCGCGTGCCGCATCTGCAGCAGCTGGACGGTCCACTCGATGTCCGCGAGCCCCCCGCGGCCGAGCTTGAGATGGGTCTGCGGGTCGGCCCCGCGCGGCAGGCGCTCCTGGTCGACCCTCGCCTTGATCCGGCGTACCTCCAGGACCTGCTCGGTCGTGATGCCGTCCTCGGGGAAGCGCAGCGGGTCGATGAGCTCGGTGAAGCGGCGCCGCAGGTCCTCGTCCCCGACGACGGCGTCGGCGCGCAGCAGGGCCTGGGCCTCCCACACCTGCGACCAGCCGGCGTAGTAGGCGGCGTAGGCGTCGAGGGTGCGCACCAGCGGACCCTGGCGCCCCTCGGGCCGCAGGTCGGCGTCCACCACGAGCGGGGGGTCGCCGCCGGGCAGCGACAGCAGCCGGCGCAGCTCGTTGGCGACCGCCTGGGCGTACTGCGCGGCCACCTGCGGATCGGCGCCCTCGACCGGGTCGTGGACGAACAGCACGTCGGCGTCGGAGCCGTAGGACAGCTCGAAGCCGCCGTAGCGGCCCATCGCGACGATCGCGTACCGGGTCGGCGCCTCCTCCAGGCCGCGGGCCGCGCGCACCGAGGCCTCGACGACCTCGAGCGTCGCCTGGAGGGTGGCGTCGGTGAGGCGGGACAGCCCGGCACCCACGTCGCCGACGTCGGTGAGCCCGAGCAGGTCGCCGACGGCGATGCGGAACAGCTCACGACGGCGTACGGCGCGCACGGCCCGGACCGCGGCCTCGACGTCGTCGCGGCGCGAGGCGGAGGCCCGCATCTCCTCGGTCAGCACCTCGGCGCTCAACGGGGCCAGGTCGCGACCCAGCATCCGCACCCCCTGCGGCTCCCGCTCGAGCAGCTCGGTGGCGTAGCGGGAGGTGGCCAGCACGTGCGCCATCCGCTGGGCGACCTCACCCTCGTCGCGCAGGGTGGCGAGGTACCACGGGGTGCTGCCCATCGCCTCGCTGATCCGCCGGAAGCCGAAGAGCCCGGCGTCGGGGTCGGGGCCCTCGGCGAACCACTCCAGCATCGCCGGGAGCAGGGTGCGCTGGATGTGCGCTGCCCGCGAGACCCCGGTGGTGAGGAACTCCAGGTGCCGCAGGGCCGCCGACGGGTCGGCGTAGCCCAGGGCGGCGAGCCGGTCGCGTGCGGCCTCCGGGGAGAGCCGTGCCTCCTCCCCCGGGATGCGGGCGACGGCGGAGAGCAGGGGCCGGTAGAAGAGCTTCTGGTGCAGGCGCCGGACCTCCAGGCGGTGCCGGCCCCACTGGTCCAGCAGGGACTCCGCCGACCGCTTCAGGAAGCCCATCGACCGGCCGAGCCGGCGCAGGGCCTCCTCGTCGTCGGGCACCACGTGGGTGCGCTGGAGCCGGTGCAGCTGGATCCGGTGCTCCAGGGTGCGCAGGAAGGAGTAGGACTCGTGCAGGGCCAGGCCGTCCTCACGGCCGATGTAGCCGCGCTCGGTGAGGGCGGCCAGCGCCGACAGGGTCGTCGGCCAGCGGATCTGGTCATCGGCGCGACCGTGGACCATCTGCAGCAGCTGCACGGCGAACTCGACGTCGCGCAGGCCCCCGGAGCCCAGCTTGAGCTGGCGCTCGGCCTCCTTGGAGGGGATGTGCTCGACGACCCGGCGACGCATCGCCTGGGTGTCCTCGACGAAGCGCTCGCGCTCGGCGGCGACCCACACCATCGGCTGCACCATCTCCACGTAGGCACGGCCCAGGGCCAGGTCGCCCGCGACCGGGCGGGCCTTGAGCAGCGCCTGGAACTCCCAGGTGCTGGCCCAGCGCTCGTAGTAGCCGCGGTGGCTCTCCAGGGTCCGGACGAGCGGGCCGTTGCGACCCTCGGGGCGCAGGTTGGCGTCCACCGGCCAGATGTCGCCCTCACCGGTGTGGTCGGCGCACACCCGCATCAGGTGCGAGGCGAGCTGGGTGGCCACCTTGTTGGCCCGACCGGGGTCGGCACCCTCGGCGGGCTCGTAGACGAAGATGACGTCCACGTCGGAGACGTAGTTGAGCTCGTGCCCGCCGCACTTGCCCATCGCCACGACCGCGAGCCGGGCGAGGTGGGCGTCCTCCCCCACCCGCTGCCGGGCCACGGCCAGCGCCGCCTCGAGGGTGCCGGCGGCCAGGTCGCTCAGCTCGGCGGCGGCGTCGTCGACCCCGACGTGGTGCGCGAGGTCCCGCGCGGCGAGCCGCAGCAGGACCCGGCGGTACTCCACGCGGATCGCGTCCAGGGCCTCGTGGTCGGCCAGGGTGGCGACCGGCTCGTCGGCGACCGGGTCGGCGCCGACGGCCTCCAGCAGGCCGGCGCGCACGGCGTACGCCGCCGGGCGGGTGCAGCCCAGCGCCGGGTCGGTCAGCTCGCGCCACTGGTCGGGGTGCCGGCACAGGTGGTCGCCCAGCGCCTCGCTGGCGCCCAGCACGCTGAGCAGCCGCATGGCGAAGCCCTCGTCGTCGAGCAGCTCCTCGAGCAGCGCGCGGGGGTCGGCGTCCTGCTCGGCGGCGGCGTCGCGCAGCCGCACCAGCTGCTGCAGCGCCAGGTCGGGGTCGGCGGTGCGGGCCAGGATCCACAGCAGCTCCTCGCCCTGCTCCCCCAGCTCGCCCACGTGGTCGAAGGCGCGCTCCGGGTCGCTGAACCCCAGGCGCAGCAGGGTGCCCTTGGTGCTGCGGCTCTCGCGGGTCACGCGCGGGCCCGGACGAGCGCGAGGAAGGCTGCGGCGAGCGGTCGCCAGGACTCCACCAGCTCCGGCCCGGCGGCCCGCACCTCGTCCAGCGCGCGGGTCGTGCCGGGCCAGCCGGCGACCACGTCGACGTCGGCCTCGGGGTGCCACTGCACCCCCCAGACCGACGGTGCCAGGCGGGCGGCCTGGACCTCGCCGCCCGGCGCGGTCGCCAGGCGTACGGCGCCGGCCGGCAGCTCGACCACCACGTCGTCGTTCCAGTGCACGCCGCGCCGCGGCGTCGCCAGGTCGCCGACGAGCGCGTCGCGGGCCGCGGCCTCCTCCCAGCCCACCCGCAGCAGCCCGGTCTGCGGCCCGGCGGGGTTGGGGGTGACGCGGCCGCCCAGGGCCGAGGCCGCGACCTGGTGGCCCAGGCACACGCCCAGCGCGGGCACTCCGCCGCCGGCCGCGGTGCGGAACAGCTGCTTGGTCGGCGTCAGCCAGGGGTGGGTCGCGTCGTCGTCGGCGCCCATGTGCCCGCCGAGCACGACCAGCGCGTCGTGCCCGGTCAGGTCGGTGGGCAGCGCGTCACCGGCGTACGGGCGCCGGACGTCGAGCCGGGTCCCGTCGTCGGACCACCAGCGGCCGAGCATCCCCGGCGGGCACTCGTCCTCGTGCTGGACGACGAGCAGCGTGACCATGCGACCCCAGCGCTCCGCGGCTCAGATGACCGGGAGCATCTGGTCGCGCTCGAAGGCCGAGACCTGACCGCGGTACTCGTCCCACTCGGCGCGCTTGTTGCGCAGCAGGAAGTCGAAGACCTGCTCGCCGAGGGTCTCGGCCAGCAGCTCGGAGTCCTCGGCGATCGAGATGGCGTCGTTGAGGTTGCGCGGCAGCGGCTTGATGCCCAGGCTGCTGCGCTCACGCTCGGTCAGCGACCACACGTCGTCCTCGGCCTCGCGCGGCAGCTCGTAGCCCTCGGCGATGCCCTTCATGCCCGCGGCGAGCACGACGGCGTAGGCGAGGTAGGGGTTGCAGGCGGCGTCGAGGGTGCGCAGCTCCACCCGGGTCGACTGGCCCTTGAGCGGCTTGTACATCGGGACGCGGATCATCGCGGAGCGGTTGTTGTGGCCCCAGCAGATGTAGGACGGCGCCTCGCCGCCCATCATCATCCGCTTGTAGGAGTTGACCCACTGGTTGGTGACCACGGAGATCTCGGTGGCGTGGTGCAGCACCCCGGCGATGAAGCGGCGGGCGGTGGCGGAGAGCTGGTACTCCGCGCCGGCCTCGTAGAAGGCGTTCTCGTCGCCCTCGAAGAGGCTCACGTGGGTGTGCATCCCCGAGCCGGGGTGGGTGGTGTAGGGCTTGGGCATGAAGCTGGCCCAGATGCCCTGGCTCAGCGCCACCTCACGGATGACGGTGCGGAAGGTCATGATGTTGTCGGCCGTCGACAGCGCGTCGGCGTAGCGCAGGTCGATCTCCTGCTGGCCCGGGCCGCCCTCGTGGTGGCTGAACTCCACCGAGATGCCCATCGCCTCGAGCATCGTGATCGCCTCGCGGCGGAAGTCCGCGCCCTCGGACTGCGCGGTGTGGTCGAAGAAGCCCGAGCGGTCCACCGGCACCGGCTCCTCGCCGTGCGCCGGGAGGTTCTTGAACAGGTAGAACTCGATCTCGGGGTGGGTGTAGAAGGTGAAGCCCTGGTCGGCGGCCTTGCTCAGCGTCCGCTTCAGGACGTGGCGGGGGTCGGCGTACGACGGCTCGCCGTTGGGCATCTCGATGTCGCAGAACATCCGGGCCGTGGCCGGCCCGTCACCGCTGCGCCACGGCAGGATCTGGAAGGTGGACGGGTCCGGCTTGAGCAGCATGTCGGACTCGAAGACCCGGGCGAAGCCCTCGATCGCCGAGCCGTCGAACCCGATGCCCTCCGAGAAGGCCCCCTCGAGCTCGGCCGGAGCCACCGCCACCGACTTCAGCGAGCCCAGGACGTCGGTGAACCACAACCGGACGAACCGGACGTCGCGCTCCTCGAGCGCCCTGAGGACGAACTCTTCCTGCTTGCCCATGGCCGCAGCCTAGTGGGAGCGCCCGGTCCGCCCGGCGGTGGACTCACCGGCACACGCGCAGGTCCTGGGAGCCCAGGACCCCGTCGACGGCACGGTCCATCGGGGAGAGCCACGGCACGGCCCGCGCGGCGAAGGCCAGCGTGCCCCGTACCCGCTCGTGCACGCCCTGCACCTGCACCGGCCTGGTCCGGACCGGGAGCACGACCCGGTCGCGGGAGGTCCCCTCGAAGCAGGAGCTGGCCCGGTTCCTGTCCCGGGCCTCCCGGACGGTCATCTCCTCGCCCGGCTGCTGGCCGGCGTAGCGCAGGACCACGGTCGTGCGGTAGCCCAGGTGACCCTCCCAGGGCGCGTCGAGGAGGACCTGCATGCCGGCGGTGCGGGTCGAGGGGACGGGGAAGGCGACCTTGCCGTCCCGCACCCGCTTCTCCAGGCTGGCCCACAGCCGGGGCTCGTCGGGGTCGTCGGTCGCCAGGGCGCTGACCACCTGGACCGTGCAGCCCTCGCAGTCGGGCATCCGCAGCACGACACGGGTGGTGCCGTCGGCCGGGCCCCCGGCCGTGGCCGGGACGGGGGTGCTCGTCGTCAGGACGGCGGTGGTCAGCAGGGCGGCGTTCAGCAGGGCCGTGGCCGCAGGGATGGTGCGCATGGGGTTTCTCCTCGTCGATGGTGTTGCGAGGAGTACGCCGCAGCGCGCCCGCCGGTTGCACCGTCGGTCGCACCGTCGGTCGCACCGCGCCTGCGGGCCCGGTCGGGGGCTGGGTTCAGCAGCCCTTGCCCTTCTTCTTGCCCTTCTTCCCCTTCTTGCCCTTCTTGCCCTTCTTGGCGCAAGCGAGGGGGTCCTGGGTGACGGTGAGCGTGGCGGTGGCCGAGTAGGCGGTGCCGGGCGCGGAGAGCCAGTTGTCGACCTCGACGGTGTAGACGACCGGGCCGGTCACCGGGATCGTCACCGACTCCCCCTCCGTGGCGGCCTCGGCCGAGGAGGCGACCTCGTTGCCGTCGGCGTCGAAGACGTAGAGGTCCATGTCGTTGCTGCTGCCGCCCTCCCACGTGAGGTCGATGTGGACGGTGGCGACGCGGGTCTTGAAGTACTTCTCCGGCTTCTTGCCGGGGACCTCGATCGTGAGGGTGTGCTCGTCGGTGGCGCCGACGAGGAAGGCGGCGTCCAGGCCCGGGTAGTCGAACGCCCCGTCCCACGCCGAGATCACCGACCCCGAGCCCTTCGGCGCGACGAGCGTCGAGGAGTCCGGGGTCGAGGCGACGGCGGGCGCGGCGGCGAGGGCGATCGACGCGGCGGCCACGAGGGCGCCGGCGCGGACGGCGGTGCGGGAGCGGGGGGTTGAGGTGCGCATGTGAGGAGAACGCGCCGGTACAGACCAGGGTTACGCCGACCTCGACCCCCGGTCCGGACCACTTCGTGACCGGCGTGTGTCGCCCCACCGGCTCATCGGGTCACTCATCGGGGACGTGCTCCTCCAGGTCGCGCAGCCAGGCCGCCGCGGTCGCGTCGGAGGGCATCCGCCAGTCACCACGGGGCGACATGGTGCCGCCCGCACTGACCTTCGGGCCGTTGGGGAGCGCGGACCGCTTGAACTGGCTGGCGAAGAAGCGGCGCACGAAGACCTCGAGCCAGCGGCGTACCTCCGGCAGGGTGTAGGCGACCCGCTTGTCCTCGGGGAGGCCCGCCGGCCACTCCCCCGCCGCGGCGTCGCGCCAGGCGTGCCAGGCCATGAAGGCGATCTTGCGGGGGCGGTAGCCCATCCTCAGCACCTTGTGCAGCGTGAAGTCCTGCAGGGCGTAGGGGCCCACGAAGTCCTCGGTGGCCTGCGGGCGGTCGTCCTCGCTCGGCACCAGCTCGGGGCTGATCTCCTGCTCGAGGACCTCGCGGAGCAGGTCCCCGGTGCGCTCGTCGACCTCCTCGGAGTCGGCGACCCACCGGATGAGGTGCTGCACGAGGGTCTTGGGGACGCCCGCGTTGACGTTGTAGTGCGACATCTGGTCGCCCACGCCGTACGTGCACCAGCCCAGCGCGAGCTCGGAGAGGTCCCCGGTGCCGACGACGATGCCGCCGCGGTGGTTGGCCAGCCGGAAGAGGTAGTCGTAGCGCAGGCCGGCCTGGACGTTCTCGAAGGTGACGTCGTAGACCGGCTCGCCGTCGGCGAAGGGGTGGTCGAGGTCGCGCAGCATCTGCTCGCAGGCCGGGCGGATGTCGATCTCCTCGAAGGTGACCCCGAGGGCCTCCCCGAGACGCACCGCGAGCGACTTGGAGGTGTCGCCGGTGGCGTAGCCCGGCATGGTGAACGCGTGCACGTCGCTGCGCGGTCGGCCGAGCCGGTCCATCGCGCGGCAGGCCACGATCAGGGCGTGGGTGGAATCGAGCCCGCCGCTGACCCCGATCACGGCCTTCGGCTGGTGGCCGGAGACCTGCCCGATCGCCTCCAGGCGCCGCTCGAGGCCGTAGACCTGGATCTCGTAGGCCTCGTAGCAGTCCTGGGCCAGGCGCTGCGGGTCGTCGGGGACGAACGGGAAGCGGTCGACGTGGCGACGCAGCCCCAGGTCGCCGGTGGGCGGCACCAGCTCGACCTCGACGGTGCGGAAGTCCCGGGTGCGGGCCTCGTGGGTACGCCGGTTGTCGTCGAAGGTCCCCTGCCGCAGCCGCTCCTGGCGCAGCCGGTCCAGGTCGACGTCGACCACGGTGCGCACCGGACCGTCGGCGAAGCGCTCGCCCTCGGCCATCAGGTCGCCGACCTCGTAGACCATCGTCTGGCCGTCCCACGAGAGGTCGGTGGAGGACTCGCCGCGGCCGGCGGCGGCGTACACGTAGGCGGCCGAGCAGCGCTGGCTGGCGCTGCGCACCAGCAGCCGGCGGTCGTCGGCGCGGGCGATGGTGATCGGGCTGCCGGAGAGGTTGGCCAGCACGGTGGCCCCGGCCAGGGCGGCCTCGGCGCTCGGCGGCACCGGTACCCACATGTCCTCGCAGACCTCGACGTGCAGCACCAGGCCGGGGACGTCGGTGACGTCGAAGAGCAGGTCGGGGCCGAAGGGCACCCGCTGGCCGGAGAGGGTGACGGTCTCGCCGCGCCGGTCGTCGCCGGGGGCGAAGTGACGGCGCTCGTAGAACTCGCGGTAGGTCGGCAGGTAGGACTTCGGGGCGACGCCCAGGACCCGGCCGCGGTGCACGACCAGGGCGCAGTTGAGGACCCGGTTGCCGACCTCCAGCGGCGCGCCGACCACGAGTATCGGCAGCAGGTCGCGGCTGCCCTCCACGAGCGTCGTCACCGCGTCCCGGACGGCGTCGAGCAGGGTGTCCTGCAGCAGCAGGTCGTCGATGGCGTAGCCGGACAGGCACAGCTCGGGGAAGACCGCCACCGCGACACCGTCCTCGTGGCAGGCGCGAGCCTGCTCGAGCACGGTCCGGACGTTCGTCGCGGGGTCGGCCACGGCCACCGGTGCCGTGCACGCCGCGACACGGGCGAACCCCTGGTCGTAGGCGTTGAAGAAGTCCACGGGGCCACTGTGTCAGACCGGTGTCGTGCCGGAGCGCGGCTCACCCTGGGCTAGCGTCTGGCCCATGCGAGTCCTCGTCTCCGGCGGTGCCGGCTACATCGGGTCCCACACGGTCGTCGCGCTGGTCGAGGCCGGTCACGACGTCGTGGTGGTCGACGACTTCTCCAACGCCAAGCCGACGGTCGTGGGTCGGCTCGAGGCGCTGACGGGACGGCACATCCCGGTGCACGCCTTCGACCTGACCGACGTGGACAAGACCGCGCACCTCTTCGACATCGAGGAGATCGACGCGGTCATCCACTTCGCCGGCTACAAGGCGGTCGGCGAGAGCGTGCAGAAGCCGTTGGACTACTACGAGAACAACCTGGGCTCGACGTTCTCGCTCGTGCGCGCGATGCAGAGGCACGACGTGGACAAGCTCGTGTTCTCCTCCAGCGCGACCGTCTACGGCACCGACCAGGCCGGCGCCACCGAGGACCGCCCCACCTTCGCCACCAACCCCTACGGCTGGACCAAGGTGATGCAGGAGCAGATCCTGCGCGACGTCGCGGTCGCGGACCCGTCGATGCGGATCGCGCTGCTGCGCTACTTCAACCCCGTCGGCGCGCACGTGTCGGGCACCATCGGCGAGGACCCCAGCGACATCCCCAACAACCTGATGCCCTACATCGCCCAGGTCGCTGTCGGGCGCCGGGAGAAGCTGCAGGTCTTCGGCGACGACTACGACACCCCCGACGGCACCGGCGTGCGCGACTACATCCACGTGGTCGACCTCGCTGCCGGCCACGTCGCCGCGCTGGAGAAGCTGGGCACCACCTCCGAGCCGGTGAACACCTGGAACCTCGGCTCGGGCCGCGGCACCAGCGTGCTGGAGCTGCTGCGCGCCTTCGAGAAGGCGGTGGGCCGCGAGCTTCCCCACGAGGTCGTCGGGCGACGCGCGGGCGACGTGGCGTCGTCGTACGCCGACCCGTCGAAGGCCAACGAGGAGCTGGGCTGGCGCACGCACAAGAGCGTCGAGGAGATGTGCGCCGACACCTGGCGCTGGCAGTCGCAGAACCCCGACGGCTACCCGGACTGAGCCCTGCCCGCCCGGCGATGAGTCCGGGCCCCGGCGTCGGTCTGTCCTGGCATGACGATCACCAGCGGCTCCACACCCTCCTCCATCACCTCCTCCATCACTCCGTGCCTGTGGTTCGACGACCAGCTGGAGGAGGCTGCGCACTTCTACACGGCGCTGTTCCCGAACTCCTCGATCGGGCACCTCTCGCGGTACGGCGAGGCCGGCCCGGGTGAGCCGGGCACGGTCATGGCCGGTGAGTTCACCCTCGACGGGATGGCCTTCCGTGCGATCAACGGCGGGCCGATGTTCCGGTTCACCGAGGCGGTGTCGTTCGCGATCTCGTGCACCGACCAGGCGGAGGTGGACCACTACTGGGACGGCCTGCTGGCCGACGGCGGCGAGGAGTCGATGTGCGGGTGGTTGAAGGACCGGTTCGGGCTGTCGTGGCAGGTGGTGCCGACCCGGCTCTTCGAGCTGTTGTCGGACCCGGACCCCGCGCGTGCCCAGGCCGCCCAGGCGGCGATGCTGCAGATGCGTCGGATCGTGGTGGCCGACCTGGAGGCCGCCGCCGACGTGGCGTCGGGGTCCTAGGCGGGCTCAGCGGCGGATCGCTCGGGTGACCTTCTGCAGGGCGCCCTTGCCGGCGCCGACGCCCCGCGGGACGAGGCGGTGCGGCTTGCCGTTGGCGAGGTCGATGACCGAGTCGGCGATGCCCCAGGTGAGCTTGCCCTCGGACAGCTCGACCAGCGTCTCCATCGGGAGGGCGACGGTCATGTCCTCGAGGGCTTGACGCTCCTCCTCGGTCTCGGTCTTCGGCAGCTGGCGCACGATCATCGCCTTGAAGGCGCGGCCAGGCACCGTCGCGGCGAGCTCCTGCACGGTCGACTGGCGGGTGTAGGTCTTGCTCATGAGCGCTCCTGTCGGGGGATGGGGCCGTGCCCGCCGGCAACGTACCGCGTCACAGGCTCGGCCACCGCCGACTCCGAGAGACCTACGCGGCGCTCCAGGTCGTGGGGAGGTCGGGCACCGGGATCGGGCCGGTCTCGTACCACTGGACGACAGCGGTGTAGGGGCTGTCGGCCCGGCGGTTGTCGCGGTTGTCGAGCGCTCCATGTTGGTCGAGCTTGTCGAGACCCCTCGTGCCGCTGGTGTCGTGGAGGTAGACCTGGCCGTGGGGGTCGCGCCACAGGTGGACGCCGGGCCAGGGCATCGCGCTCTGCCACGCGCCGTGGGTCTTGAGTCGGTGGTGGAGCGTGGAGAGTGGGCTGAGGTTGTGGGTGCCGGTCTGGTCGGGTGGCCCGTGCGGGTCCCAGGGCACGACGTGGTCGAGCTGGATGGTCGGCCCGGTGCTGCGGGTGGTGCCCCAGGGGAACGCCTCGGTCGGGGAGATCTGCTGGACCGCGCGGCGGTGTCGCTGGGGGATCTCGTAGGCCTCCACGGGCGCCAGGCCCTCCAGATCGAGCACGGGGCGCACCACGAAGCGGGCGTAGCGACCCAGCACGTCGCGCAGCCAGGACTCCGTGACCGGGCCCCAGCCGTCGACGCGGGCGACCCGGTCGAGCTCGCCGTGCTCGGGTGAGACCTCACGGGCTCCGCCGTAGAGGTGCACGGTCAGCTCCACGGCGGGCAGCAGGTCCCGCAGGTCGACCTCGCCGTCGGCCGGTGCCTGGTCGATGACCGTCGGGGACGCGAGCAACGCGATCGCCTGCACCCTCAGCTGGTCGATGGACGGGCTGTCGTCGTCGGGGCCGGTCGGCTCGGGCAGGTGCTCCTGCAGCCGGTGCGCCAGCGTCGTGACCGCGGCGTCGAGGGCCTCGATGACCGGCAACGGGCCACGGACCACGAAGGTCCCCATCCCGTGGGTCTCGTCCCCCGCGCGAGGGCGGAGCACGCGGGCGTAGGTGGCGGCCGCGGCCCGCTCCTCCTTCTCCTTCGCCCGGGCTGGTGCGGCGGCGGCGACCTTGCCGGTCACGAGGGTCTCGAAGTGGGTCCACGGGATCCGGCCGTCGGCGGCTTCGGCGACCTCCTGGTCGACCCAGGCCGCCTCATCAGCGCTGAGGTCGCGGGTGCGCTCGGCGACGTGGATCGCGTAGGAGTCACGCACCTCCAGGGCCTGCACCCTCCCCCACAGCACCGGGAGGCGGAGCTTGAGGTCGAGGGCGGCGGCCATCAGCTTGCGGCCGTGGTGGGAGGTCCGCTCGATCCGCGCCCCGAACTCGGCGGCTGCGAACTCGGTGACCTCCGGCGTCCCCGGCCCACCCAGGACCGTGGCCCGCTCCCGCCCCGGCTTCCCCGCCTCCGCCGGGTCCAACTTGTCGACAGGATGGGCCACCGCCCACTCATAGGCCAGCACCAACAGCTCAGCCCCCGCCCGCCGCATCCCCCGCGCACACACCGACGCCCGCGCCAGGATCTGCTCCTCGCTCAGGTCGGTCATCGCAACCAAGGGGCTGGGGGTCATGACTCCATTGAAGCCGCGACCACCGACAGTCCTGATTCACTCGGCCGCTCCCTGTGGAGGTGGGTCACTCCGCCCAGGTAGACGCAGGTCATCAACGCGGAGGGTTCGGTGCACCTGGTGCACCTAACCCTCCGCGATCATGGGCGATCAGAGGGCTTCCCGCCACGACTCCTGCGGGCTGATCGGCTGCACGTCGCGAGTCTCCGAGGCCCGTCCTAGCGCCGCTGTCGGCGCGGGCCAAACCGCCGATGCAGCCCGGTCTGCATGGACCGGCAAGTCAGGGCGCTCAGCACCAGTCGTCTTCCAACGTCCGATCCAGCAGCGGTGGAGGTGTGGACTCGTGTGTGTCCTGGTGGATCGGCCTGCGGTGACGATGCACGGCTTTCCGCGCGGGCTAGCGTCGAAGGAATGACGTTGGAGCATGTGCGCCGCGGAAGCGGCAGGCCGTTGTTGCTCGTGCACGGTCTGGGCGCTGGTTGGCGATCCTGGTCCCCGATCATCGACGCGCTGGCCGAGTGCCGTGAGGTCATCGCTGTCGACCTGCCGGGTTTCGGCGAGTCGCCTCCTTTGACGGGCGAGGTCTCGATCGCCACCCTGACCGACTCTGTCGCAGAGTTCATCCGCGAGCAGGGTCTGGACGGGGTGTCGACGGTCGGTCAGTCGATGGGTGCCCGCATGGTGCTCGAGCTCGCACGGCGAGGCGTCGGCGGCGACACCGTGGCGTTGGACCCGGGTGGTTTCTGGAGCGACCGCGAGCTCGCCGTCTTCGGGGCCACACTTCGGCCATCGATCGCTCTGGTCCGGACGCTGCGAGGCGCGCTGCCGGCACTGCTGGGCAACCCCGTGGGAAGGACGCTGTTGTTGGCGCAGCTGTCGGCGCGGCCCTGGGCACTCTCGCGCGAGACAGTGATGCCGGATGTGCGCGGGCTGGCTGAGTCCCCGTCGACCGGCGCGGCCTTGGACGCCCTGACCAAGGGGCCCAAGCAGCAGGGTGCGCCGGCCGGCACCGTGCCCGGCCGGGTCACGATCGGCTGGGGTCGCCGTGACCTGGTGACCGTGCCGAGGCAGGCCGCACGTGCGACGGAGCTGTTTCCGGACGCGGTGCTGCACTGGTTCGAGCGGTGCGGCCACTTCCCACAGTGGGACGCACCGGACGAGGCGACCCGACTGATCCTCGACAGCACCAGCTGAGGTCGGGTGCGCTGCCTGGCCGACAAGGGCGCGCGATGCCTGATCCGTACGTCGGCGTCAGAGGACGGACCGAACAACGCGACGCACTGCGCCCGCCCGCCTGGCGACGCCACGGAAACGTGCGTCCCGGCGGCTTCGGTCCGCCTTTCGCGACGAGTCTCAGCAGCTGATGGCCCCCAACCGCGCGAGCCCCTCGCGGTCACCCGGGCCGTAAGTGGTGCGGCCGAGGTTGTCGTCGTACATCAGCTCGCCGGGGTCGTCGACGTGGCCGAGCCCGACGACGTGGGCGAGCTCGTGGTCGACGATCGCCTGGGCGAAGGGGGTCTCGCGGGGACCGAAGCCGGCGAACAGCTCCTGGTCGAGCACGACGCGGCCGGTGACGTAGCGCAGGCGGCCGGGAGCGCCGGTGGCGACGCTGCCGCCGATGCCGGCGACGTCGCCGGCGAGCTCGGGGACCTCGTCGGGCAGCGCCCAGGCGATGAGGACCGGGCGGCGACGGGCGAAGGGGCCGACGAGGACGTCGCGGTCGTCGGTGAGGCCGACGCGCTCGAAGACCAGGCCGGTGGCGGCGCCGGTACGGGCCAGGCCGGTGTCGACGAGCTCGTCGTAGTCGTCGGGCGCGCCCGCGGGGTTGACCACGACCTCGATGACGCGGCACGGGTCGTAGCCGACCGGCTCGTCCCCGCCGCGCTGCAGCTGGAGGAACGAGAAGCTGCCCTGGCCGAACTCGGTCTCCGGCAGGACACCGAGCCGCTCGTCACCGATCCCGACCAGACGGCGCAACGACTCCATGTTCTCCGCAGGCGACCAGGCGACGATGCCGGCCAGCAGCAGCGCGGTGATCAGCAGCCCCGGGAGCACCGGACCGTGGGGCTTGCGCTCGCGGCGGGGACGGCTCGAGGACGTCGGCATGGCACCGAGGCCGTACTCGCGGTCCAGCCGGTCGAGCTCGGCCATCCGGCGCGCCATCTCGCGGGCGGCGCGGCGCCGCCGTGCGCGCTCCCCCATCAGCCCTCGTCCTCACCGCACGTCGTCGGCGCCCGCCCCACCCAGCGGCGCCAGTCGCGACAAGTCTGTCACGTGACCACCACCACAGGTGCCGTGAGCGACCAGCGGGCCTAGCCTGGATGGCAGTCCGGGGACTCCAGCAAGGGAGCCTCGAGATGTCACACCGAGGAGCTCGAGGATGAGCAACGAAGAGACCGCGCCCTACGGCTCGGGGGCTGCGGCCCAGGCAGCGCCCCGCAAGCGGATCCGCACCCATCACCTCCGGGAGATGAAGGAGCGCGGCGAGAAGATCACCATGCTCACGGCGTACGACATGTTCACCGCCGCGACCTTCGACGAGGCCGGCATCGACCTGCTGCTCGTCGGCGACTCCGCCTCCAACAACGTGCTCGGCAACGAGACCTCGCTGCCCATCACCGTCGACGAGCTGCTGCCGCTGACCCGCGCCGTCGCCCGCGCGGCAACCAGGGCGATGGTGGTCGGCGACCTGCCCTTCGGCTCCTACCAGGCCTCACCGGAGCAGGCCTACCTCACCGCCGTGCGCTTCATGAAGGAGGCCGGCGCCCACTGCGTGAAGCTCGAGGGCGGCGCCGAGATGGTCCCGGTCATCGAGAAGCTCACCCAGGGCGGCATCCCGGTGATGGCGCACATCGGCTTCACCCCGCAGTCCGAGCACGCGCTGGGCGGCTACCGCGTCCAGGGCCGCGGCGACACCGCCGAGCGGGTCAAGCGCGACGCCAAGGCGATCGAGGCGGCCGGCGCGTTCGCCGTCGTCATGGAGATGGTGCCCGGCGACGTCGCCGCCGAGATCAGCCGGGAGCTGACCATCCCCACCATCGGCATCGGCGCCGGCAACGGCTGCGACGGTCAGGTGCTGGTCTGGCAGGACGCCTTCGGCCTGAGGACCGGACGGATGGCTCGCTTCGTCAAGCAGTACGCCGACGTCCACCAGGTGCTCCTCGACGGCGCCCGCGCCTACGCCGAGGACGTGAAGGCGGGGACGTTCCCCGGCCCCGAGCACACCTTCTAGGACGCACCGTCCCGAGCAGTCCCCGGGACACGACGAGAGGCCGTCCGCCTGCGCCCCCATGCGCGGCGGACGGCCTCGTCGTTGCCCCCCGTTCGTCGAGCCGGTGTCCCCACATCCGGCCCGCCGTCGGTGTGCAGCGGCGGTGCCGCTGCGGTGTCGCTGTCCAGTGACCTGAACGCTACGCGGGCCCCGTTCACGCGCCGACCACGTTGCGTGCACACCTCGGGCAGGTGAGCACCACGTTTCGGTAACAGACCTACCGTGGGGCCATGAGGGCCCTGCGTCGACCGATCCTGCTCCCCCTCGCCTCGCTGCTCGCGCCGCTGGCCCTGACCGGCGCGGCGTGCTCGACGGCCTCCGAGCCGGGGACCGCCGACGCGACCGCAGGCAGTCGCCCGGAGGGTGGTCGGGCCGTGCCAGGGCTCGACGTCGAGGTGATCGCCGACGGTCTCGACCACCCCTGGGACGTCCAGCCCATCGGCGGTGGACGCCTGCTGCTCACCGAGCGCGACCGGGCCACGGTGTCGATCTGGGAGGACGGCGACGTACGCCGCGTGGACTTCCCCTCGGAGTCCGTCTGGGTCTCCGGGGAGACCGGGCTGATGGGCCTCGCGGTGGACCCGAAGGTACGCCGCAACGGCCGCTTCTGGACCTGCCAGGGCGCCACCACCAAGGACGGCGGGCACGACGTGCGCGTGGTCTCGTGGAGGCTCGACGAGAGCGGCACCAAGGCGAAGCGCCGCGGCGTGCTGCTCAAGGGCCTGCCCGCGACCTCCGGCCGCCACGGCGGCTGTCGCCTGCTGGTCGCCCGCGACGGCTCGCTGCTCGTCGGCACCGGCGACGCCGCGGTCGGCAGCAACCCCCGCGACCTCACCTCGCTGGGCGGCAAGGTGCTGCGCCTGGACCGCCGCACCGGCGACCCGTGGCCGAAGAACCCCTTCGTCGAGGCGAGCACCAAGAAGCAGCGATACGTCCTCACCTACGGCCATCGCAACGTGCAGGGCCTCGCCCAGCGCGCCGACGGCTCCCTGTGGTCGGTCGAGCACGGCAGCTACCGCGACGACGAGGTCAACAAGCTGGTCAAGGGCGGTGACTACGGCTGGCACCCGGTGCCCGGCTACGACGAGTCCGTGCCGATGACCGACCAGTCGCTGCCCGGCAGGCAGCGCGAGGCCCGCTGGTCCTCCGGCGACCCGACGGTGGCGCCCGGTGGCGCGACCTTCGTCGTCGGCAAGAAGTGGGGCGCCCTGCGCGGCACCCTGGCCGTGGCGGTCCTGAAGGACCAGCGCGTGCTGTTCATGAAGTTCGACGACCGGGGCCGGCTCAAGCGCGTGCGCACCCCCGACGAGCTGCGTCAGCACGGCCGCATCCGACAGGTGGTCGACGGGCCGGAGCACGACCTGCTGGTGCTCACCGACAACGGCGACGGGCAGGACGAGATCCTCCGGGTCAGCCCGCGCTGACCCGGCACCCGTCGCCGTCGCCCGCCCCGCGCGGCGACGGTTGGCCCGTTCCGGCATCCTGAGGGCCCACCCCTCGCACGGAAGGGGCCCGAGCGCCCGGATGGACATCCAGACCCTGGTCAACCTCGGCCTGGTCCTGCTCTTCGTTCTCGTCGGCGGCGTCTTCGCCGGCACCGAGCTCGCGCTGGTCTCCCTGCGCGAGGGCCAGCTCGACCAGCTCCAGAAGCGCGGGGGCCGCGGCGCGCGGGTCGCCGCCGTCGCCCGCGACCCCAACCGGTTCCTGGCCGCCGTGCAGATCGGCGTCACCGTGGCCGGCTTCTTCTCCGCGGCGTACGGCGCCTCCACGCTCGCCCCGGACGTCGCCCCGCTCCTGGCGCGGCTCGGCCTCGCCGACGACCTGGCCGACACCCTGGCGCTGGTGCTGCTGACGCTGCTGATCGCCTACCTCTCGCTGGTGCTCGGGGAGCTGGTGCCCAAGCGGATCGCCCTGCAGCGCTCCGCGGGCATGGCGCTCCTGGTGGGTCCACCGCTGGACCGCTTCGCGACGCTGATGCGGCCGGTCGTGTGGTTCCTCTCGGTCTCCACCAACGCCGTGGTCCGCCTGCTCGGCGGTGACCCCCACGCGACGTCGGAGGACATGACCGACGAGGAGCTGCGCTACCTCGTCGACCAGCACGAGGGCCTCGGGGACTCCGAGCGCGCCATCCTCACCGACGTCTTCGACGCCGGCGACCGCAGCCTGCGCGAGGTCATGCGCCCGCGCGCCGACGTCCTGACCCTGCCCGGGCGGGCGCGGGTGGCCGACGTCGTCGAGCAGGTCCGCACCAGCCCCTACTCCCGCTACCCGGTGGTCGGCGAAGGTGCCGACGACGTGCTCGGGTTCCTCCACGTCCGCGACCTGCTGGAGGTCGACCCGGCGACCCCGGTGGCCGACCTGGCCCGCCCGATCGTCTTCCTGCCGCGGACCAACCGGGTGCTGCCGACGCTCACCGCGATGCGGCGCGCCCGCACCCACATCGCCGTCGTCGTCGACGAGTACGGCGGCACCGACGGGATCGTGACCCTCGAGGACCTCGTGGAGGAGCTCGTCGGCGAGATCGAGGACGAGTACGACCCGCCCGAAGCCGCGGAGTCCGCCGGCATCGCCGCGGGCCTCACGATCGAGGAGTTCGCCGAGGCCACCGGCGTGGCGCTCGAGGACGGCCCCTACGAGACGGCGGCCGGCTTCGTCCTGCACCGGCTCGGCCGCGTCGCCGCGGTGGGTGACCGGGTCGAGGTCGACGACGAGCACGCCCTGCTGGTCACCGAGGTCGACGGGCACCGCATCACCCGCGTCCGGCTCGAGGCCGGGCAGCCGGAGCCGGGCGAGGGCAGCTAGCCGGTCACCAGCCCCACCACGCGGCGCCGGCCCAGATCACCACGAACCACACCACCAGGCACACGACGGGCGCCCAGGCCACCCACGTCGGGCGCTCGGACCACCAGCCGACCGCGCGCACCGTGGCGACCAGCCAGAGGAGCAGCAGCAGCGTCTGCGCCCACCACGGCGTGAACGGGCCCGAGGCGGCGTACAGGAAGAAGCAGGCCGCGAGGCCCACCAGGCCGACGAACGGCCACGGCGAGACGTCCGAGCGGCGGTAGCGGCGTGTGCGGGTGAAGAACGCCACGGACGCCTCAGTCCTCCTCGACGGCGTCCCAGTCGTCCTCGGCGGAGTCCCACTGCTCGTTGCGCTCCTCGGCGATCTCGAGGGCGCGCGCGGCCTCCTCGCGGGAGTCGTAGGGACCCAGCCGGTGCTTGGCCGGGCACAGGTCGTCCACGGTCTCCACGCGCTGGTGCTTCACGCAGTACCAGAACTGGTCGGGCTTGCCTCCGTCGGCCATGGGGCGACCGTACCGCCCGCGGCCTAGACTCGTCGGACGTGACCACCGCGACCGTGCAGCCCGCCGCCGTCTCCCCCCGGCGCCCCGTCCCCGCGCACATCGTGCGCCCGGAGTACGTCGACAAGCCGGCGCCCGCGCGCTTCGAGGGCTCGGAGGTCAAGGACGCCGAGACCATCGAGCGGATGCGCGCCGCGTGCCGCCTCGCCGCGCGGGCCCGCGAGGAGGTCGGCCGCCACGTCGTACCGGGCGTGACGACCGACGAGCTGGACCGCATCGGCCACGAGTTCCTCTGCGACCACGGCGCCTACCCCTCCACGCTGGGCTACCGCGGCTTCCCGAAGTCGCTGTGCAGCAGCGTCAACGAGGTCGTGTGCCACGGCATCCCCGACAGCCGGGTCGTGCAGGACGGCGACATCGTCAACATCGACATCACCGCCTACCTCGACGGCGTGCACGGCGACACCAACGCCACCTTCCTGGCCGGCGACGTCGCCCCGCAGACGCGCGCCCTGGTCGAGCACACCCGCGAGGCGCTGGACCGCGGCATCCGGGCGGTCAAGCCGGGTCGCCGCATCAACGTCGTCGGCCGGGTCATCGAGGCGTTCGCCAAGCGTCACGGGTACGGCGTCGTCCGCGAGTTCACCGGGCACGGCATCGGCACCCACTTCCACTCCGGCCTGGTCGTGCCGCACTACGACGACCCCGACTACGACGACCTGATCGAGGTCGGCATGACCTTCACGATCGAGCCGATGCTCAACCTCGGCACCCACGAGTGGGAGATGTGGGACGACGGGTGGACGGCCGTCACCAGGGACCGTCGTCCCTCGGCGCAGTTCGAGCACACGCTGCTGGTCACCGCGGACGGCGCCGAGGTCCTGACTCACCCCTGACGCAACGTTCGCGTAACTCGGACCTGGGTATGGTCCGGGCATGACGGCCATGTTCGAGGGATACGGGTCGAGCGGCGCGGCGTACGACGAGATGTTCGACGGGCAGGCGCTCCGACCGCCGTACCGCCGACTGCGTCACTCGCTGCGCGAGATGAGCACTCCGGAGCTGGTCAGTCGGGTGGAGGCGCTGCAGGCCTCCTACCTCGACCAGGGCGTCACCTTCGACATCGGCGGCGAGGAGCGGGCCTTCCCGCTCGACATCCTGCCGCGGGTGATCGAGATGGACACCTGGACCACCATCGAGCGCGGCGTCCAGCAGCGGGTGCGCACGCTGGAGGCCTTCCTCGCCGACGTGTACGACGCGGGCCAGGTCTTCGACGACGGCGTCATCCCCCGCCGGGTGATCACGACGTCGTCGCACTACCACCGCGAGGCCGCCGGGGTGCGGCCGCCGAACGGCGTCCGGGTCCACGTCTCCGGCATCGACCTGATCCGCGACAACGCCGGCGAGTTCCGCGTCCTCGAGGACAACGTGCGGGTGCCGTCGGGGGTCTCCTACGTGATGACCAACCGGCGCGCGATCTCCGCCGCCCTGCCCGAGACCATCGCCCAGCACCGCATCCGGCCCGTCGCCGGCTACCCGCAGCGGCTGCTCGCCGCGCTGCGCGCCGCCGCCCCGGCCGGTGTCACCGACCCGACCGTGGTGGTGCTGACGCCGGGCGTCTACAACGGCGCCTACTTCGAGCACGCCCTGCTGGCCCGCACGATGGGCGTGGAGCTGGTCGAGGGGCGCGACCTGGAGTGCCGGCGCGGCCGCGTGATGATGCGCACCACCAAGGGCCTGGAGCCGGTGCACGTGATCTACCGCCGCGTCGACGACGAGTTCCTCGACCCGGTGCACTTCCGCGCCGACTCGATGCTCGGCTGCCCCGGCATGATCGACGCGGCCCGGGCGGGCAACGTGACCCTGGCCAACGCGGTCGGCAACGGGGTGGCCGACGACAAGCTCGTCTACACCTACCTGCCCGACCTGATCCGCTACTACCTCGACGAGGAGCCGGTGCTGCGCAACGTCGACACCTGGCGCTGCGGTGACGCCGAGGCCCGTGAGGAGGTCCTGGACCGGCTCGACGAGCTGGTGCTCAAGCCGGTCGACGGCTCGGGCGGCAAGGGCATCGTGATCGGCCCGCGCGCGTCGCGGGCCGAGCTCGACGAGCTGCGCGGGAAGGTGCTGGCCGACCCGCGGGCGTGGATCGCCCAGCCGGTCGTGCAGCTGTCCACGGTCCCGACCTTCGTCGACGGCGAGCTCGGCCCCCGCCACGTCGACCTGCGCCCCTTCGCGGTCAACGACGGCAACCGGGTCTGGGTGCTCCCCGGCGGCCTGACCCGGGTCGCGCTGGCCAAGGGCGAGCTGATCGTGAACTCCTCGCGCGGCGGCGGCTCCAAGGACACCTGGGTGCTCGCCGGGCCGCCCAGCCTCGAGGGGCTCCCACCCGAGCCCGAGCCCGAGCCGGAGCCGGAACCCGAGCCCACCGAGCCCGAGCCCACCGAGCCCGAGGTCCGCGACCCGGGCCCGGCCCCCAGCCAGCTGCCCGACCTGGTCGACGGCCCCGAGCCGGCCCAGCAGCAGCAACAGCAACAACAGCAACAGGCCCGCGACCAGAGAGGAGCGCGCCCGTGCTGAGCCGGATCGCGGAGTCGATGTTCTGGATCGGCCGCTACGTCGAGCGTGCCGAGGACACCGCACGCATCCTCGACGTGCAGACCCAGCTGCTGCTCGAGGACGCCACGATCGACGAGGACACCACCTGCCGCGGGCTGCTCTCGATCATGGGCATCGAGCCCGACGACGAGCCGCTGCCCGACCACGTCGACGTCTCCTTCGTCCTCGACCGGCTCTGCTACGGCACCGGGCACCCGACCTCGATCGCCGCCGCCCTCGCCGGGGCCCGCGAGTCGGCCAGACGGGCCCGCGAGACCCTGTCGGTGCCGATGTGGGAGGCGATCAACACCACCTACCGCGCGATCCCCTCGGGTCACTTCCACGCGATGCGCACCCCCGGGGTCTTCCAGTGGGTCCGGGAGCGGGCCGCCTTCGTCAACGGCACCGCCGACGCCACCATGACCCGCGACGAGGGCTGGCACTTCCTGATGCTGGGTCGCTGCGTGGAGCGGGCCGACATGACCTCGCGCCTACTGGCCACGGCCTCGCTCAGCGCGGGCAGCGACGCCCCGTGGACCACCACCCTGCGGGCCTGCGGCGCCCACGAGGCCTTCCTGCGCACCTACCGCGGGCTCGAGACCGAGCGCGGGGCGGCGGAGTTCCTCATGCTCGACCGGCTCTTCCCGCGATCGGTGGTCTTCTCGCTGAACCGGGCCGAGCAGTGCCTGGTCAACCTGGAGGCCTCCGACCCCCGCGCCGGGTTCCAGAACGAGGCCCAGCGACTGCTGGGCCGGATGCGCGCGGAGCTGGAGTACCGCTCGCTGTCGGAGCTGATGACCGACCTACCCACCGAGATGGAGCGCCTGCAGCGCACCTGCGCACTGGCGACCGAGGCCGTGACCCGTCGCTACTTCGCCGGGGCCGAGGCCATGAGCTGGACCGGGGTGACCCACTGATGCAGCTGCGGATCAACCACACCACGACCTTCACCTACGACGGCAAGGCCACCGCGTCGTTCAACCAGGCGCGACTCACCCCCGTCACGACGCCCGAGCAGATCGTGGTGCACAGCCGCGTCGAGGTCTCCCCCAAGCCGTGGTTCTACGAGTACCGCGACTACTTCGGAGCCGTCGTCACCGCCTTCGAGGTCGTCGACCCGCACGAGGTGCTCGTCGTGGCGGCGACCTCGACCGTCCAGGCCCACCGCCAGGCTCCCTCGGAGCCGACGCTGACCTGGGCCGACATGGCCACCCGCGAGGTCGCCGACCGCTGGACCGAGGACCTCGTGCTCCCCGACCTGGTCACCCCGCCGCACGACTTCGCCACCCGGGTCAAGCAGCTGGCCGCCGACGCCGACCTGCCCGGCCACGCTGCCCGTGCGGTGTGCTCGCTGGTCCACGACCAGGTCGAGCACCTCCCCCGCTCCCGGCACGTGCAGTCCCACGCGGCCGAGGCCTGGCAGCAGCGGGCCGGGGTCTGCCAGGACCTCGCGCACCTGGTGATCGGGGGCCTGCGCACCCTCGGCATCCCCGCGCGGTACGTCGCCGGCTACCGCCACCCCGACGCCGACCCGGCCGTCGGCGCCACGGTCCCGTCCGAGGCGCACGCCTGGGTCGAGTGGTGGGACGACGGCTGGACGGCGTACGACCCGACCTGCGACGCGGCTCCCGACGACCGCTACGTCTCGATCGGCGCGGGTCGCGACCACGACGACGTGCCGCCGCTGCGCGGCATCTACTCCGGCGCCTCGACCGCTGACATGAGCGTCGAGGTCGAGGTCACGCGTCTGGCCTGACGGGTCGCGGTAGCATCGCGGTGCGGATGGGCCGACCGGGCGACCGCGTCGCACCCCTCGTGGGTGCGCCGAGGAAGGTCCGGGCTCCACAGGGCGAGGTGGTGGGTAACACCCACCCGGGGCAACCTGCGGGACAGTGCCACAGAGAACAGACAGCCGACCCCCTCGAGCGATCGGGAGGGCCGGTGATGGTGAAACGGTGGTGTAAGAGACCACCAGCGACCGGGGCGACCCGGTCGGCTCGGCAAACCCCACCTGGAGCAAGGTCAAGAAGTCACTTCGGTGGCGCGTGTGCGTTCGAGGGCTGCCCGCCCGAGCACACGGGTAGATCGCTGGAGGTCGTCGGCAACGGCGACCGTAGATGGATGGTCGCCCCCGGACCCGAGAGGGCGAGGGACAGAACCCGGCCTACAGGTCGGCCCATCCGCACTCGTCCCCCGGACGCCTCGCCCGGCGAGGTGTCCGGGCCCGGCGCCCACCAGGGGGGGTGAGAGGGCGCCCGACCCGGACAGGGTGAATCATGCCCGGTCGGTCACGCCGGTGCGAAACGAACGCGCCTGGCGGACACGTCGGCCTCGACGAGCCTGACCTGCATCTCCTCGCCCAACGGCAGCGGCGACTCGCCCTCGATGCGGGCCTCGACCGCGGGACCGGCCACCACGACCTGGCCGCGGTGCGGCTTGTTGTCGTCGACCTCGACGACCACCCCGGTCATCTCCTCGCCGACCCGGTCGCGCAGCACGCCGGCCTCGACGAGGTCCAGCACCCCCCGCTCGTACGCCGACGCGACCCGCCCGGAGCGGCGCATCGTGCCCGGCAGCTCCGGCAGTGCGGCGTGCACCCAGGCGGGGACCTCGACACCGGCGCACAGGGCCACGCACACCTCCGAGGCATAGCGGTCCACGAGCCGGCGCAGCGGCGCCGTGACGTGGGCGTACTCCGCGGCCAGCGCCGCGTGCAGCGGCTGCTCGGGCAGCTCGCCGTCGAAGGCGGTGTAGCCGCTGCCGCGCAGCAGCCGGGTGCAGGCCACCACCATCGCGGCGTGCTCGGGGCGGGTGGGGTCCAGGCTGCGGACGAAGTCGGGGTAGAGCAGCTCGGCGGGCCACTCGATGCCCAGAGCGCGGGCCGTGCGGTGCAGCCGCTGCACGTCGCGCGGGTCGGCCGGCGGGAGCGTGCGCAGGATGCCGACCCGGCCGTAGACCATCATCGCGGCCGCGGCGTACCCGGTGAGCAGCGAGACCTGGGCGTTCCAGTCCTCCACGGGCAGTCGAGCACGGTGCTCGAGGTGCCAGCGGTGGCCGTCGACGACGACCTCCTGCTCGGGCAGGGGCAGCGAGACACCGCCGCGGGCGGCCTCGCGGGCCAGCCGCAACGGCCCGACCTCTGCGAGCCGCGCCAGCGTCTCGGGACCCTCACCGGCGTCGACCCTGCGCTGCGCCTCCTCGTAGGTCAGCTGCTCGCGGCTGCGCACGAGCGCCCGCCGCACGTCGGCGTCCACGCGCTCGCCGTCGGGGCCGAGCCGGATGGTCCACAGCAGCGCCGGGCGCACCCGGTCCGGCAGCAGGGACGCCGCGTCCTCGCTGATCGCCGGCGGGTGCAGCGGCACCTTCCCCTCCGCGCCGTAGAGCGTCTCGCCACGGTGGTTGGCCTCCACGTCGACCGGGTCGCCCGGGCTGACGAAGGCCGCCACGTCGGCGATGGCGTAGTGCACCACCCAGCCGTCGCCGTCACGGGCGACGTGCAGCGCCTGGTCGAGGTCGCGCGCCCCCTCGGGGTCGATGGTCACGAGGGGCAGGTCGGTGCGGTCCAGCTCGGGCAACCGAGGAGCCTGCGCCGCGCGCGCCGCGGCCTCCTCGACCTCGGCCGGGAAGGCCGGGGTCACCTCGAGCTCGGCCTGCAACCGGCGTACCTCCTCGCGCAGGAGGCTGGCCGGGACCCGCAGGACGGGGTGGGAGGTCATGCAGGCACCATAGCCAGCACCATGTTGATCCTCCTGCCGCCCAGCGAGGGCAAGACCGCACCCCGCCGGGGCAAGCCGCTCGACCTGGCCGCCCTCACCTCCCCCGAGCTCACCGACGCCCGCCGCGCGGTGATCGACGCGCTGGTCGACCTGTGCTCCGGCGACGTGGCGACCGCCGCCCGGGTGCTGGAGGTCGGCGCCACCCAGCACGACCTGGTCGCGCTGAACGCCGGTCTCGTCGACGCGCCGACGGCGCGGGCCGACGCGGTCTACAGCGGCGTGGTCTACGACGCGCTCGACGCCCCGACCCTGTCGACGGCGGCCCGCCGCCGCGCCTCGACCCGGCTCGCGGTGACCTCGAGCCTCTTCGGCGTGGTCCGGCCCGGCGACCGGATCCCCGCCTACCGCCTGTCGGGGGGTACGACGCTGCCCGGCCTCGGCCCGGTGGCGACCCACTGGCGCACCCACCTCGACCCCGCCATGAGCGACCTGCTCGGCGGCGGGCTGCTGGTCGACCTGCGCTCGGCCGCCTACGCCGCCTTCTGGCGCCCGGCGCCGGACCTGGCGCCGCGGGTGGCCACCGTCCGCGTGCTCCACGAGGTCGGCGGGAAGCGGAAGGTCGTCTCCCACTTCAACAAGGCGACCAAGGGCCGGATCACCCGTGCCCTCCTCGAGGACGGCGCCAACCCGGGCACCCCCGCACGCCTCGCCGAGGCGCTGCGCGACCTGGGCTGGATGGTCGAGGTCGGCGAGCCGACCGCCAAGGGCACCCAGCTCGACGTGGTGGTCGAGGAGCTGTAGCTCAGCTCGGCTCGACCGGCAGCCACAGCTCACACCTGGCCGAGCCGTCAGCCGGGTCCATGGCCTGGACCGCGACGACCTCGGGTCCCGGACGCAGCCTCCAGGGCTGGGACGGGAACCACTCGGTGGCCGTCCTCGCCCAGATGTCCTGCAGGGCCGCCGGGTAGGGCCCGTCGACCGTGAAGACCGCCCACGTCCCGGCCGGAGCCGTCACCACGTCGAGGTCGTCGGCCTCCGCGGTGCTGGCGACACCGTGGAGGTAGGTGAGCTCGGTGCCTTCCTCACGGTCCGGGTCGAGGTCGTCGCTCACCGCCACGACGCCTCGCGGCTCGACGTCGTTGAGCTTCTTGAGCCGTCGCGTCTCCTCGACGGACACGGACGCGACGAGCGCGGCGATCTCGGGGTTGACCCCCTCGTGCACCAGGCGGACGCGTCGGGCGTGCCCGATCAGGCGCAGGTCGGGCAGGTCGACGATGCGGGTGTGCATGGGTTCTCCTCCGTGGACGGTCAGCGCGAAGCTGATCGCGGGCTGGGTGCGCAGAGGACCGCCATCACGTCTCACCTCGGCCGGGCTGGCGCCGTGCACGGCACGGAAGGCCCGGCCGAACGCCTCAGCCGAGCCGTAGCCGTGACGCACGGCCACCGTGAGCAGGTCCGCTCGGCCCGTCGTCAGGTCGCGGGCGGCCAAGGACATCCGGCGACGACGGACGTAGTCCGACAGCGGCATCCCCGCCAACGACGCGAACATGCGCCTCAGGTGGTGCTCGGTGGTCCCGATGCTGGCGGCCAGCGCCGCGACGTCGACGCGTGGCGCCGGGTCCTCGGCGAGGTGCTCCTCGACCAGCGCCACGGCTCGGTTGAGCTCGACGATCACGTGGTCCTCCTCTCTTCGCCACCAGCCTGTCTGCATCGGAGGTCGTGCCGCCCGATCATCCGTGGCCGATCCGATCGACGGGTCAGCCGGCGCCCGCCGCGTCCCGCGCAGCGCGGAGCTGCTCGTGCAGCCACGGCACCACCGCGGCCAGGTCGGAGCGACTGTCGGGGTCCTGGGCGCGGAGGATCCGTTCGTAGGTGGCCACCTGGAACGCCGTCTCGACGGCGGGCGTCAGCGACCACGCCCGATCGTGGTCCACGTCCGGGTAGGCCGCCCGCCACGGCTGCGACCACGCGGTCCACACCTGCGCGGCGTGCTCCTCGTCCGAGCACTCGTTGGCCAGGTGCCGCGCGTCGAGGTACGGGTGGGTGAGGCAGGCGTCGGTCCAGTCGAAGACGACCGGCGTGCTGTCCCCGGCGATGTTGCCGAGGTGCAGGTCGCCGTGGCTGAGGGCGGTCGGGAGGCCGATCGCGTCGAGCGCCTCGATCTGCTCGACCACCCACGGCTCGACCTCGGCCCACTCCGCCCACCGGTGGGCGGGGAAGCGGTTGCTCAGGACGCTGTCGTGCAGCGCCCGGTGCAGCTCACCCACCAGCCCGGCGAGGGTGCGCTCCTCGACACCGGCGGCCAGCAGGTCGGCCCGGTCGGCCCCGAGCTGGAGCCCGGCCATCCCCGCCGCAGCGCCCACGGCCAGGTGCGCCGGTGCGGCGTCGGCGCCCGTCAGCTCCTCGAGCAGCATCCACGCCCGGCCCGGGTCCACCGCGACGACGTCGGGGGTCAGGTCCGGCGCCAGCCCGGCCACGAGCGCGGTCAGCGACGGCTCGGCGCGGAACCCCTCGCAGGTCGCCTTGAACCACAGGTGGCGTACTCCCCCGGCCTGGCCCTCCGCCGCGGCCACCGGCACGCGGAGCACGGCCGAGAGCGACCACAGCTTGGCCGGCACGGGCGCGGCCACCCGAGCGAGCCCGACTGCGGGGAGCACCTCGTCCAGCCAGGCGGTCACCTCGCCTGCCCACGCTGCGCTCCACCAGGGCTGACCCGTCACCACGACCCGTCCCGTGCGCCACGCGTCGTACGTCGCCACCAACCAGTCCACGGTGGCTTCGTCGAACCCTGCCTCGGCCGGGTCCCGCGACCACCCGTCCTCCGCCAGCGACTCCCCCTCTCCCGGCACGAGCAGGTGGACCACGCGGTCGTCGGTCTCCCACCGGGGCGTCCCGCACTTCCAGGCGCGCTCGACACCCAGAGCGGCGGTCAGGTCGCCGTGGTCGACCCAGCGCTGGTCGACGTCGACCACCCGCCACCGGTCACGCGAGGGGTCGAGCAGGACGACACGGTGCAATCGGGACGGCCGAGCGGTGGACACCCGCGGGTTCTACCAGCGACCCGGGTCCAACGTCGCGCCATTTCCCGGCGGCAGGGTGTTGTAGAGCCGCATCGACCCGCGCACCCCGTCCGGCGCCTGCGGGTCGGGGTAGAACGACACGACGCTGACCGAGGCCGGCGACAGCTCCATCCGGAACACCGCGTCCAGCGGCGCCCCCATCGTGTGGGCGACCAGGGTCTTGATCGGGGTGACGTGGGAGACCACGACGACCGTGCGACCGGCGTGCTGCTCCAGCACCCGGCGCAGCCCACCCAGCACCCGCCGCTCGACCTCGCGGAAGGACTCCCCGCCCGGCGGCGGGACGTCGAGCGAGCCCAGCCAGGCGTCGAGCCCCTCCTGGTCGCGCTCGGCGACCTCGGCGAAGGTGAGGCCGTCCCAGTCGCCGAACTCCATCTCGGCGAAGCCCGGCTCCAGCTCGACCTCCAGCCCCAGCGCGTCGGCCACGACCGCGGCGGTCTCGCGGGTACGGCGTACCGGCGAGGCCAGCACGGCGTCGACCCGGTCCCCCAGGCCCGCCAGCCACGCCGCGGCCGCCCGCGCCTGCTCCAGCCCCTCGTCGCTCAGCGGCGGGTTGTCCCCGCCGAGACCGCCGGAGAACTTCTTCGCGGAGGTGTGCGCCGTGACGCCGTGGCGGACGAGGACCAGTGTCGTCGGGGCACCGGTGGGCGGGGACCAGCCACGGTGCCCGGCCTGGTCCTGCTCGCGCTCGGTGCGCGCCGCACCCGGTGACTCGATCTCCTCGATCACCGACTCCTCGTCGGTGGCGCTCCCCCGCACCGGGCCCGGCGCCACCTCGTCGCCGTCCATCGCACGGTTGGCCAGGGCGTCGGCGTCGGCGTTGTCCGCGCGCGGGATCCAGGTGTAGGTGGTGCCGGCGGGCGCGAGGTCGCGTGCCTCGGCGTGCAGCGGCTGCAGACCGGGGTGCTTGACCTTCCAGGCCCCCTTCATCTGCTCCACCACCAGCTTGGAGTCCATCCGGACCTCGATCCGTGCGCCCGGCGCGTGGTCGAGCGCGAGGCGCAGGCCCGCGATCAGCCCGGCGTACTCGGCGACGTTGTTGGTCGCCTCGCCGATGGCCACCGCCGCCTCCGCGAGCAGCTCCCCGGTGGCGGCGTCGCGCACCAGGGCGCCGTAGCCGGCCGGGCCGGGGTTGCCGCGCGAGCCGCCGTCGGCCTCGACGACGACCGCGTCGGGGCCCGCCCCGGGGGCTGCGGTCACAGGCCGGACTCGGCGGTGCGGACGAGGATCCGCGAGCACTCCTCGCAGCGCACGACCTCGTCGGCCGGGGCGGCCTTGATCGCGGCGAGCTCGGCGGCGTCGATGCCGAGCTGGCAGCCGCCGCAGCGACGCTGGGTCAGGTGCGAGGCGGCCAGGCCGCCCTTGGTCTCGCGCAGCTTGTCGTAGAGCGCGACCAGGTCGGCGGGCAGCCCCTCGGCCGCCGGGCCGCGGCGGGTGGCCAGGTCGGCGAGCTCGGCGTCGATCTCGGCGAAGCGGGCGTCACGGACGGCGGCCAGCTCGGCGATGCGGCTCTCCGCGGCGCCGATCCGGTCGTTGATCGACGAGAGCATGCCCTGGGCGGCCTCGAGCCGCTCCATGACCTCGAGCTCCTCGTCCTCCAGCGTGCGGATGCGCCGCTCGAGCGACTCCAGCTCGCCGGTCATCCGCTCGAGGTCCTTGGGGTTGCTGATCAGCCCGGCGTCCATCCGCTCGCGGTCGCGGGTGCGGCGCGCCTTGACGGTCTCCACGTCGGCGTCGACCTTCTCCTGCTCGACGGTGAGGTCGTCCACGACGATCTTCGCGTCGCGGGCGTCGTCGACCAGGGCGGCGCGGGTGCGCTCGAGCTCGGCGATCTCGGCCAGCTCGGGCAGGCTGCGGCGCTGGTGCTGCAGCTGCTGGGTCCGGGAGTCGAGCTCCTGGACGTCGAGCAGCCGGAGCTGGGCGGCGGGGTCGGCTTTCAGCGGGACTCCTGTGGGTGGGAGGTGGGTACGGACGGATCAGGGGCGGGTCAGAGCCGGTGGGTCCACGCGTCGGTGGAGCGTGTGCTCACCCGGACCTCCACCGTATCGCCCAGGGCGCCCTCGAGCCGCCTCGCCAGCACCGGCAGCCAGGTCCACTCGGCTGCCCAGTGCGCGACGTCGACCAGGGCGGGGCCCTCGTGCTCGAGGAACTCGGTCGCAGGGTGGTGTCGCAGGTCGCTGGTGACGTAGACGTCGGCGTTGGTGGAGCGCACGGTGTCGAGCAGGAAGTCGCCCGCTCCCCCGCACAGCGCCACCCGGCGTACCGGCCGGTCGAGGTCGCCGGCGACCCGCACGCCGTGCGCCGTGCCCGGCAGCGTCGCCGCCACCTGCTCGGCGAAGGCGCCCAGGGTCGTCGGGCCGACGTCCCCGATCCGGCCGGTGCCCGTCACGCCGATCCCGGGGTCTGCCAGCTCGAGCACGTCGTAGGCCGGCTCCTCGTAGGGGTGGGCGGCGAGCATCGCGCGGACGACGTGGTCGCGCCGGCCGCGGGGGAACACGACCTCGATGCGGACCTCCGCGACGTGCTCGATCTCTCCCACCGAGCCGATCGTGGGGTCGGCGCCTGGCAGCGGGCGGAAGCGGCCCTGCCCGGCGAGGGTGAACGACGCGTGGTCGTAGTCCCCGATCCGACCGGCCCCGGCCGCCGCGAGGGCGTCGCGCATCGCGTCGGCGTCCGGCTCGGGCACCATCACGCCCAGCTTGTCGACCGCCGGCAGCGGCGCCGGCAGGATCGGCCGGGCCTCACGCAGGCCGAGCGCGTCGGCCATCGCCTCCGAGACCCCGCCCTGCGCCTGGTCGGCGTTGGTGTGCGCCGCCAGCAGGGCGCAGTCGGCGCGCGCCAGCGTCAGGGAGGTGCGGCCCTTGGGCGTCTGGCTGGTGAAGCCGTGCACGCCCTTGAGGTAGAGCGGGTGGTGGGTGAGCAGCAGGTCGGCGCCCCACTCGGCGGCTTCCTGCGCCACGGCGGGTGCCGGGTCGACGGCCAGCAGGATCCGGCGTACGGGCTGGGCGAGGTCACCGTGCACCAGCCCGACCCGGTCCCAGCCCTCGGCGGTGCCGGGCGGGTACCAGCCGTGCACGAGGTCGACCAGGGATCGCAACGTGGGCTCGGCCATGGCCGCGAGGGTAGCGGCCCAGGCTCTCGGCCTATCCTCGCCGCATGTCCGCCCAGAGCTCCGTCGTGAAGATCAACGCCATCTCCGTCCCGCCGCAGGCCGGCCCCGAGCTCGAGAAGCGCTTCGCCGCCCGCGCCCACACCGTCGACGGCGCCGACGGCTTCCTCGGCTTCCAGCTGCTGCGGCCCGTCGCCGGCGACGACCGCTACTTCGTGGTCACCCACTGGCGCGACGAGGAGGCCTTCGCCGCCTGGCGCGACGGGGACGCCCGCGCCGCGCACGCCGGCCCGGAAGGCGCCGAGGGCGAGCAGCGCAAGCCGGTCGCCAGCGGCGCGGACCTGCTGGAGTTCGAGGTCGTGCTGGACGTCAAGCCGTCCTGACGAAGTGGAGCACCGCACCTCCTTCCGCCGGGGCCTCCGCCTGGGGGTCCCCTTCGCGGCGGTCGGGTTCTTCCTCAGCGTCTCCTTCGGGGTGCTGGCACGACAGGCGGGGTTCAGCGTCGCCCAGGCGAGCGTCACCGCCGTCATCGTGTTCGCCGGCTCCGCACAGTTCGCGGCGTTGTCCGTGGTCACCGCCGGCGGTGGCATCCCTGCGGCCCTGACGGCAGGCAGCCTCATGAACGCCCGCTTCCTGGCCATGGGTATCGCACTGGCGCCCTCGCTGCCCGGTGGCCCCCTCCGACGGGCCGCACAGGGGCAGACCGTCGTGGACTCCTCGTGGGCACTCGCCCATCGGGGCGACGGCACCTTCGACCGGTGGCTGCTGTTCGGCACGACAGTGCCGCAGTACCTCGCGTGGACGCTGGGCTCCTTCGTCGGCGCGGTCTCCGGCGACCTGCTCGGCGACCCCGACCGGCTGGGTCTCGACGCGATCTACCCGGTCTTCTTCCTGTCGCTGCTGATCGCGGAGCTGCGGGGCCGCACCTCGCGCTCGGTGGCCATCGCCGGGGCCCTCGTGGCACTGGCGCTCGTCCCGATCGCGCCGCCGGGCATTCCGATCCTCGCGGCCAGCGCCGTGGCACTCGTCGGTGTCGTGCGGTGGGCCAGGTGACACTCAGCTACGCGCAGGTCTGGTGGCTCATCCTCGGCCTCGCAGCCCTGACCGCGCTCATCAAGGCGGCGGGTCCCGTGCTCTTCGGGGGTCGGGTGCTGCCGGCAGCGGTGACGCGGGTGATCGTCCTCATGGCACCGACGCTGCTCAGCGCCTTGGTCGTCACCTCCGTGCTGGCGGCGGGCCGGTCGTGGTCGGTGGGGGCCCACACCATGGGGGTCGCCGTGGCAGCCCTGATGCTGTGGCGCAGGTGCTCGCTCGTGCTGAGCGTCGTCGTCGCCGTCCTGGTCACCGCCGGGCTCCGCGCGCTCTGACTCAGAGGCGGTAGACCGCCCTCGCGTTGTCCCGGAACACCTTGCGCAGCAGGTCCGGCCCGCCACCGGCCAGCAGGTCGGCGAGCGCGCCCACCACGACGCCGTACGCCGTCACGGACTTGTCCATGGGGAAGTTCGACCCGAAGAGCAGCCGGTCGGGCCCGAACACCTCGGTGGTGTGCTCCACGAGCGGGGCGACCCGCTCCGCGAGCTGCTGACGGGTGAGTCCCCGCTCGCGGTGCCCCAGCGTGGGGAACGCCAGGCCGGAGTGCTTGGCCACCACGTTCGGGCACGAGCCGGCCAGCTGGGCGATGTCGTCGCGCCAGCGGGCGAGCAGGTCGCGCCGCTCGCCGTCGCTCCGCGCGGTGGACCTGCCCATCGGTCCGCACACGCCGACCGGCGGGGCGTAGTGGTCCAGCACGATCGTCGTGTCGGGGTACTCCTGCGCCAGCGTCACGACCTCGGGGACCTGGTGGGAGTAGACGTAGGCGTCGAAGGTCAGCCCGCGCTCGGCGATCGCGGCGAACCCGCGCAGGAAGGCCGGCGACGTCATCACGCCCGGCTCGTCGATCCAGTCCAACACCCCGCGATCGGGGTGCCAGGTCGTCATGAACCGGACCCCGCGGAAACGCTCGCTGGCCCTCAGGTGTGCGTCGAGCAGGTCGCCACAGCCGGGGTCACGCGGATCCGCGTTGCCCACGACGGCCGCGAGCACCGGCCGGCCGGAGGCCCCGAAAGGCAGGGTCTCGAGCCACGCCGTCTCGGCGGACTGGTCGGGTCCGTGCCAGCCGGCCTGCACGTGCACGGCGGCCTCCACCGGGACCCCCACCGCCTCGAGGGTCTCCGCGGTGTCGCGGGCGTAGTCCTCGGGCAGGTAGGGCCTGGCGACGTGCTGTGCGGTGAGGACGAGCTCCCTCTTGGGCCGGGGCAGCAGCACGGGCAGCAACCGCTCGAAGAGCCGAGGAGCGCGGCGGTAGAGGGGCGCCAGGCGCGACGCCTCCCGGGGCGTCGCGAAGGGATCCCACTGGTGGATGTGGGTGTCGATGATCGCCGGCACGACGCCGTGCAGGGACGTGGTCACGTGGGTCCTCCTGTCCTGTCCCCGCCCGGGGACCGCGGACCCCAGTCCACCCGATCCTGGACGCTGACGGCGGTCAGTTCACCTGCCGGTCACGGCCCTCCCAGTACGGCGCCCGCAGCTTGAACTTCTGCAGCTTGCCGGTGGCGGTGCGGGCCAGCTCGTCGCGGAACTCGATCGAGGTGGGGGCCTTGTAGCCGGCCGCCTTGTCCTTGCACCAGGCGATGAGCTCGGCCTCGGTGACCTGCTCGCCGGGTGCCAGGACGACCAGGGCCTTGATGGTCTCGCCCCACTTCTCGCTCGGCACCCCGATGACCGCGACCTCGGAGACCGCGGGGTGGGAGAACAGCACGTCCTCGACCTCGATGGAGGAGACGTTCTCCCCGCCGGTGATGATCACGTCCTTCTTCCGGTCGCTGATCGTGAGGTAGCCGTCCTCGCCGATCACGCCGCCGTCCCCGGTGTGGAACCAGCCCCCTGCCAACGCACGGGCGGACTCCTCGGGCTGGTCCCAGTAGCCCTCGAGCACGACGTTGGAGCGGGCCAGCACCTCGCCCCCGCCCTCCCCGTCCTCGTCCGGCGCGGAGGTCGAGAGCCGTACGCCGAGCGCCGGAGCACCCGCGCGGGTCAGCAGCCCCGCGCGCTCCTCGGCCGGCAGGTGGTCCCACTCCGCGCGGGTGCGGTTGAAGGTGAGCAGCGGGCTGGTCTCGGTGAGGCCGTAGATCTGGATGAACTCCCAGCCGAGCTCCTCCTGCACCCGCACGACCGTCTTCGTCGGCGGCGGGGCGCCGGCCATGATGATCCGCACCCGGTCGCGGCCGGGGATCTCGCCCTCCCAGTCCTGGGCGGCCTCCAGCACGGCAGCCGCCACGGCGGGGGCGGCGCACATGACCGTCACCCCGTGCTCGGCGACGCGGCGCAGGATCTCCGCGCCGTCGATCTTGCGCAGCACCACGTGCTTGGCGCCCAGGCCTGTCATCGCGTACGGCATGCCCCAGCCGTTGGCGTGGAACATCGGCAGCGTGTGGAGGTAGACGTCGCGATCGCTGACTTGCGCGTGCATCGCGAAGGTGACGGCGTTGACCCAGATGTTGCGGTGGGTGATCTGCACGCCCTTGGGTCGCGCGGTGGTGCCGGAGGTGTAGTTGATGCACGCCGTGGCGTTCTCGTCGGGCTCCCACGGCTGCGGCACCGTGCCCTCGGGGGCGTAGAGCAGGTCGTCGTCACCGATGACGAAGCGGTGCTCGGCGGTGACGTCGGCCAGCGCCTCGTCGAGCTCGGGGTCGACGATCAGCACCCGGGCCCCGGAGTGCTCCACGATGTAGCGCACCTCGTCGGGACGCAGCCGGAAGTTGACCGGCACCAGCACCCGGCCGTAGCCCGAGACCCCGAAGAACGACGTCAGCAGCCGGGCGGAGTTGTGCGAGACGACCGCCACGCGGTCCCCGACCCCGATGCCGAGCTCGTCGAGCCGGGCTGCCTGCCGGGCGGCGAGCGAGGCCATCTCCGCGTAGGTCAGCTCCCCCTTGGTGCCCAACGGCGCCGCCGGCTGGTCGGGCTCGTCGACCACCCCGGTGCGCTCGCCGTAGACGGTGAGGGCACGCTCGATGAAGTCGGACACGCTGAACGGGACGATCATGGGGAGCTCTCCTGGTGCGACCTGACGTGATCGGGTGTGACGCCCGCCACCCTAGGTCGCCCCGGGTTGGCGATCGGCTGTCCGACCGTTCGTCGTCGCCGAGCGGCGCGAGCGTGCGGCGAGTGGCGGGCGTCACCGTGAACGGCGGGACTGCCGCGGCACCGCCCCCTACCCTGGGTACGTCGACCCCCGAGCCTGCGAGGCCACCATCACCACCACCCCCACCAGCACGGCACCGGGCGCCCACCCGGTCCCCGGCTCGGCGCTGGTGTGGGCCCGGGCCGCCGTGCTCGGTGGGGCCATGGCCCTGGTCGGCACCGTCTCGCACACCTCGGCCGGCGGCCTGCTGCCGTCCCCTGTCGTCGTGGCGCTGATGACGCTCGCCTGCGTCGCGGTGGCGGCCGCCTTCCTGACCGGCCCGGCCGGTCCGCTGCGGGTCGTCGCGCTCCTCGTGGGCGGCCAGACCGGCGTGCACGTCGCCCTGACCCTCGCCGCGGGCCACGTCGGCGACGCGGCGGCAGCCGTGCCGATGCGCTCGGGCAGCCCGCTGACCCCTGCCGCGGTCGACGGCCGCCGTGTCGGCTCCCTGATGGAGCAGAGCCACGCCGCCGCCACGACCGCGCCGGGCATCGACGCCTCCGTGCTGGCCCACCTGCAGGGACAGGGCCTGGGCATGCTGACCGCGCACACCGCCGCCGCCGTCGCGCTCGGCCTCTGGCTGGCCCTGGGCGAGAAGGCCCTGTGGCGGGTGCTGCTGCTCACCGCCCAGGGCGCCTTCCGGGCCATGACCCGGGCCCGGTGCCTGCAGGCCCTCCTCGCCGCGCTCGCCGCCCCCCGCCCCGCACGCCTGCCCGTCCGGCCCCGGGTCACCCGGCCGGCCGGGTTGCGCCACCACCGCGTCGTACCCCACCGCGGGCCCCCGGTCCTCCTCGCCTCCTGACCCCGGCTCCCCGGCGACCGACCGCCCGGAGCCTCCCCACGCGCCGTCCCGGCGCGCCCAGAGACGAGGAAGAACCACCCATGCACACCCTGATCACGCGACCCGCCCGGGTCCTCGCCCTGTCCGCCTCCGCGCTGCTGCTCACCGCCGGCCTCGTCGCCTGCGGGGAGGAGGCCGACACCACCGCGGGCGACACCACCGCGGCCACGACCGACGCCGGCTCCTCCCTGGTGGTCGGCGACCCCTGGGTCCGCGCCACCGCGGGCACCGAGGACACCTCGATGACCGCCGCCTTCATGACCATCGACAACACCGGCGACGAGGACGTCACCCTCGTGGGCGCCTCCAGCGACATCGCCGGTTCGGTCGAGATCCACGAGATGCTCATGGTCGACGGCGCCATGGCGATGCGGGCCATGGAGTCCGGCCTGGTCATCGAGGCCGGCCGGGGCAAGGTCCTCGAGCCCGGTGGCTACCACGTGATGCTCATGGGCATGACGACCGAGCTCGCCCCCGGCGACGAGGTCGACCTCACCCTGGAGCTCTCCGACGGCTCCACGCAGGAGCTCACCGTCCCGGTGAAGGAGTTCACCGAGGAGGAGGGGCACTACCACGAGCCCGGCACCGACGAGGACCACTCGCACGGTGACGAGGACTCCGACACGGACGAGGACGAGCACTCCTCGGACCACTCGCACTGATGCCGGACCCCAGCAGCCCCCGCCGGATCAGCCGCCGGGGACTCCTGGGCTACGCAGGGACGACCGGGCTCGGCGCCGCCGCGGGCGCCGGCCTGGTCGTGGCCGCGGGTGGGGGCTCCCCCGCCCCGGCCAACCCTGCGGGCCCCGCCGCCCCGGTGCCGGGAGCCACGGTGTCCCCCTGGGGCGCGCACCAGCCGGGCGTGGCCCAGCACCCACCGGCGGTGACCGAGATCGTCGCGCTCGACCTCCTCGAGGGTGTCGAACGTGAGGCACTCGGTCGGCTGATGCGGGTGTGGACCGGCGACGTCGAGGCCCTGACCGCCGGCCGCGGAGCACCGGGCGACCCGGCGCCCTGGTTGTCGGCCGCCGCCGCCGACCTCACCATCACCGTGGGCGTCGGCCCCGGCGCCCTCGGCGCCGACCGCTTCGGCGAGGGTCCCAGCGGCTTCGCCGAGGTCCCGCCGATGACCCACGACCGTCTCGAGGAGCGCTGGTCCGGTGGCGACCTGTGCGTGACCGTGGCCGGTCGCGACGGCACCACCGTCGCCCACGCCGTACGCCGGATGGTGGCCGACGCCGAGCCGTTCGCCCGTCTCCGGTGGCGCCAGGTCGGCTCCTGGAACGGCACGGACCCCGACGGTCGCCCGCAGACCGGGCGCAACCTCTTCGGCCAGGTCGACGGCTCCGGCAACCCGCGTCCGGGCACCGAGCTGTTCGACGACACCGTCTGGGTCGGCGGGGGCCGGTGGGCCGGCGCCACCACGATGGTGCTGCGGCGGATCCGGATGGACCTCGACACCTGGGACGACCTCACCCGTGACGAGCAGGAGCGGTCGGTGGGTCGCACCCTCGCCGATGGCGCCCCGCTGACCGGTGGTGCGGAGCTGGACGACCTCGACCTCACCGCGCAGGCCCAGGGGCGCCTGGTGGTCCCCCTGGACGCCCATGCCCGCCGGTCGCACCCGAGCCTGCACGGCGGCCGGCGGATCTTCCGCAAGGGCGCCAACTACACCCGCGAGGTGGAGACGCCCCGGGGTGCCCGGGTGGAGAGCGGGCTGCTCTTCGCCAGCTACCAGGCCGACCTCGCCGACCAGTTCGTCCCGCTGCAGCGGTCCCTGGACGAGCTCGACCAGCTCAACGAGTGGACCACCGCCATCGGGTCGGCGGTGTTCGTGGTGCTGCCCGGGTTCGAGGCCGGCTCCTGGCTCGGGGAGTCGCTGCTCACCTGAGCCGCGGGGTCCGGGGCCCGGGGCGGGGCTGGCTACAGCGCGCCCGCACCGTCCAGCACGAGGAGCAGCCCGAAGAGCGCGAACAGCGCGGCAGCGCCGTACCGGATGGTGCGCTCGGGGAGCTTGCGGCCGAGCACGGCACCGACACCGATGGCCAGGGCGTCGGCGGCGACCATGCCGACCGTGCTGCCGATCCACGTGCCCAGCCAGCCCTCCTGGGTGGCCAGGGTGATGGTCGCGAGCATCGTCTTGTCGCCGAGCTCGGCGAGGAAGAAGGCGACACCGACCGCGACGATCGCCATGCCGGTGCTGCGCCGGGCCTTGTCGGCCTCCTCCTCGGTGAGCTCGTCACCGCGCAGCGTCCAGAGGGCGAAGCCCAGGAACGCCACGCCGGCGACCACCGAGATGGCGCCCTGGTGGTCGGCGAAGGCGTCGCCCACCCAGTAGCCGATCCCGACCGAGGCCAGGTGTACGACCGCGGTGGCGACGGTGATGCCGATGAGCACGTCGCGGGCGCGGTAGCGCGCCGCGAAGGTCATCGCCATCAGCTGGGACTTGTCGCCGAGCTCGGCGACGAAGATGACGGCGGTGCTGAGCAGGAAGGCGTACATCGAAGTGTCCTCTCGTGCCCGACCTCGGGGCGACCTGGGGACGCGCCTTCGGCCGGGCGCATCGTGGGTGCGTGAACCGGCCGAAAGTCTCGTCCGCCACCGAGGTGGCCTGCCGTGCCGGGCGCCCGGCGGACCGGGCAGCCAGTGTGTCGACACGACTGTTGGGGACTACTCCCTCTCGTGCCCTCGACCTTACAAGACACGGGGCCGGCCGGACGCACCGGTGGGCATCGGTGGGCGCAGAGGGGATCGAACCCCCGACCACCTCGTTGTAAGCGAGGTGCTCTACCGCTGAGCTATACGCCCGTGCGAGGCAGGACCCTACCGAGGGCGGGGCCCGGCTGCGGAAACGGCATGCTCCGGAAATGAGTCGAACCGCTGGCGTCTCGGGTCACCAGCGGTTCGACGTCTCCTACGGTACGTGGTCCGGTCGGGAAAACCCCGTGCTGCAAGGGAAAAACCCTCCTCCGGTCCAGACCATCCCCGGGAGGGGTGGATCCCTGAGGGTGCTCAGACGGCGTCGGCGAGCTGGCGCAGGTGCTCGTCGAGGTCGCGGCCCTCGGGCATGGAGTGGTGCACGGCCCAGCGGATGGCTCCCTCGCGGTCCACGACGTAGGAGGAGCGCCGCGGGCAGCCGTTGCGCTCGTCGAAGACGTCGTAGGCCCGGGAGACCTCGCCGTGCGGCCAGAAGTCCGAGAGGAGCGGGAAGTTCAGCCCGTCGGCGTCGGCGAAGGCACGCAGCGCGAACATCGGGTCGCAGGAGATCGCCATGACCTCGGTGTCGAAGGTCATGAACTCCGCCAGCCGGTCGCGGATGCCGGCCATCTCGCCGGTGCACACCCCGGAGAAGGCGTAGGGGTAGAAGAGGATGGCCACGGCCTTGGTGCCGCGGTACGACGACAGCGAGACCTCCTGGCCGAACTGGTCGCGCAGGGTGAAGTCCGGGGCCGGGTCCCCGATGCGCAGGCCGGTCACGCGTCGTCCCGCTGGGTCAGCTCGCGCTTGAGGACCTTGCCGGTGGCGTTGCGCGGCAGCTCGTCGAGGAAGACGACGTCGCGGGGGACCTTGTAGCGCGCGAGGTTCTCCTTCACCCAGGCCCGGATGCCCTCCTCGTCGAGGGAGGAGCCCTCGCGTCGCACCACGAAGGCGCGCAGCCGCTGGCCGAACTCGTCGTCCTCGACGCCCACGGCCGCGACCTCGGCCACGTCGTCGTGACGGGCGATGCAGTCCTCGACCTCCTTGGGGAAGACGTTCTCGCCGCCGGAGACGATCATCTCGTCGTCGCGACCCTCGACGTAGAGCCGGCCGTCCTCGCGGAACCGGCCGACGTCGCCGGTGGACATCAGGCCGTCGACGACCTCCTTGCTGCCGCCACCGGTGTAGCCCTCGAAGAGCAGGCCGTTGCCGACGAAGATCCGGCCCGGCTCACCGTCCGGGACCGGCCGGCCGTGGTCGTCGAGGATCTTCACGACGGTGGCGTACGGCGGGCGGCCGGCCGTGGACGGCGACTCGCGCAGGTCGTGCGGGCCGGCCACGGCGGCGTAGGCCACCTCGGTCGAGCCGTAGGTGGAGTACAGGTTGTCGCCGAAGCGGTCCATCCAGGTGAGCGCGAGCTCGCCTGGCAGGGCCGAGCCCGACGAGGCGACGACCTCCACCCGGGACAGGTCGTAGCGGTCGAGCACCTCAGCGGGCAGGGCGAGGATGCGCTGCAGCATGACCGGGATGACCACGATCGACTCGCAGCGCTGGTCCTGGACGACCCGCAGGCACTCCTCGGGGTCGAAGCGGCGTCGCAGCACGAGGGTGGAGCCCAGCAGCATGCCCAGCGCCATGTGGCCGAAGCCCCAGGTGTGGAACAGCGGCGCCGCCACGTGCGTGCGCCACCCGGCGTGCAGCGGCATGAGGGAGAGCAGCGAGACCGCGGCATCGACGCCGGCCTCGGAGCGCGGGGCGCCCTTGGGCGTGCCGGTCGTGCCCGAGGTCAGGATGATGATGCGGCCGTGCCGCCCGGGCGCGCTGAGGTCTCCGTCCTCGTGCTCGTCGATGATGCCGTCGAGCGTCGGCAGGTCGGGCGAGCCCGCGTCGCACCACCCGAGGACCGTGACGGGCACGTCGACGCCCTCGAGGAGAGCGGTGAACTCCTCGTCGAGGACCAGGGCCCGGGGCCGGTCGCGCTCGAGCAGCTCGCGCAGCTGCGGACCGGAGAAGGCGGTGTTGAGGTAGAGCACGTCGGCGCCGAGCTTGGCCGCCGCGATCGAGGTCTCGATGAAGCCGCGGTGGTTGCGGCACATCACCGCCACCGCGTCGCCCTCGCCGACGCCCCGGGCCGCGAGACCCCGTGCCACGGCGTTGGAGCGACGGTGCAGCTCGCCCCACGTCAGCTCACCGCGCTCGTCGATGATCCCGACGGCGTCGGGGGTGCGGATGGCCAGTGAGGCGAAGCCGCCGGCCGGTCCGGTCCCCCACTCCCGGAGCATCAGCCCGAGGCGGGCGAGCACCACCGGCGAGTAGGGCCGGATCACGCCCGCCCTGCCGAGCACCTTCACGCTGGTGGCGGCAGCACCGACACCCTGGACGACCTTGGAGAGCACGCCCGGGAGACTAGCGTCAGGCAGGGGTCTTGGGAGCCACCAGGCGGGTGGCGGCCCACTCCTTGGAGACCGTGGCGGTGGTCGTCTGGGAGAGCCCGGCGATCGGGGCGGCCTCGGCGACCTCGGAGGCGTCGACCGCGTTGGGGCGACCCACCTTCGGGGTGAGCAGCCAGATCGAACCGCCGCCGACGAGGTCGGTCAGCGCGTCCACGAGGCCGTCGACCAGGTCGCCGTCCTCGTCGCGCCACCAGAGCAGGACGGCGTCGACGACGTTGCCGTAGTCGCCGTCGACCATGTCGGCGTCGATGGCGTTCTCGACGGCCACGCGGAGCTCGTCGTCGGAGTCGGAGTCCCAGCCCAGCTCCTGCACGACCATGCCGGTGCTCAACCCGAGCCGTTCTGCCACGTCGTTCGCAGGGCCTGTCTGGGTGGACCCGCCACCCGCGGTCGAGCTCACCAGCGCCTCCTCGTCCTCGCGACCGTCCTGCGGTCGCGTCAGTCGGTTGCCGGTCCGGGAGTCGGACCGGTGGTGGTAGTCCAGCGGACTCCCGGGTGTTCCGCAACCCGTTCCCCACATCTGCGCACCGCTGAGCGGACGGCCACGCACCGCCTGCGGGACTACTCACGGGTAAATACCGTCGCCTCCTCTCGCGTGCCACGATGGCCGGGTGACAGACGACTCATCCACCGTTCCTGGCACCCGCACCGGCACCACCCCGTCGGTCATCCACGAGGGCCTGCCCACGCAGCTGCCGGACATCGACCCCGACGAGACCGCCGACTGGATCGCCTCCTTCGACGCGATGCTCGACGAGCGCGGTCGCGACCGGGCGCGCTACGTGATGCTGCGCCTGCTCGAGCGGGCCCGCGAGACCCAGGTCGGCGTGCCCGCGCTGCGCAGCACCGACTACATCAACACCATCCCGCCCGAGCGCGAGCCGTGGTTCCCCGGCGACTACGAGGTCGAGCAGCGCATCCGCGCCTTCCTGCGCTGGAACGCCGCGGTGATGGTCTCCAGCGCCAACCGCAAGGGCCTCGAGGTCGGTGGGCACATCGCCACCTACCAGTCCTCCGCCAGCCTCTACGAGGTCGGCTTCAACCACTTCTTCCGCGGCAAGGACCACGAGGGCGGAGGCGACCAAGTCTTCATCCAGGGTCACGCCTCCCCCGGCATCTACGCCCGGGCGTTCCTCGAGGGCCGGCTCACCGAGGAGCAGCTCTACCGCTTCCGCCAGGAGGTCCAGCACGGCCGGGGCGCCGGCCTGTCGTCGTACCCCCACCCGCGCCTGATGCCGGAGTTCTGGGAGTTCCCGACGGTCTCGATGGGCCTCACGGCCATCAACTCGATCTACCAGGCCCGCTTCAACCGCTACATGCACAACCGCGGCATCAAGGACACCTCCCAGCAGAACGTCTACGCCTTCCTCGGCGACGGCGAGATGGCCGAGCCCGAGTCGCTCGGCGCGATCCGCGTGGCCGCCCGCGAGGAGCTGGACAACCTCACCTGGGTGGTCAACTGCAACCTCCAGCAGCTCGACGGCCCGGTGACCGGCAACGGCAAGATCATCCAGGAGCTGGAGTCGAACTTCCGCGGTGCCGGCTGGAACGTCATCAAGGTCATCTGGGGCCAGGGCTGGGACGACCTGCTGGCCCGTGACGTCGACGGCGTGCTGGTCAACAAGATGAACTCCACGCCCGACGGCGCCTTCCAGACCTACTCGGTCGAGGACGGCGCCTACGTCCGGGAGAACTTCTTCGGGTCCGACCCGCGCCTGCGCAAGATGGTCGAGCACATGAGCGACGCCCAGATCCAGAAGCTGCCGCGCGGTGGCCACGACTACCGCAAGGTGTACGCCGCCTTCGACGCCGCGGCGAAGCACACCGGTCAGCCGACGGTGATCCTGGCCAAGACCGTCAAGGGCTGGACGATCGACGCCCTCGAGGGCAAGAACGCCACCCACCAGATGAAGAAGCTCACCCCCGAGGACCTCAAGAAGTTCCGGGACCGGCTCTACCTGCCGATCTCCGACCGCGACCTCGAGCGCTCCTACGAGGAGACCGGCGCCGCGCCGTTCTTCCACCCCGGCGAGGACAGCCCGGAGATGGAGTACATGCGGCACCGCCGCGAGGAGCTCGGCGGCTCCCTGCCCAAGCGGGTCGTGCGCGCCAAGCCCCTCACGCTCCCCGAGGACAAGGTCTACGCCGAGCTGAAGAAGGGCTCGGGCAAGAACTCCGTCGCCACCACCATGGCCCTCGTGCGCCTGCTCAAGGACTGGATGCGCGACCCGGGCATCGGCAAGCGGCTCGTGCCGATCGCCCCCGACGAGTACCGCACCTTCGGCATGGACTCGATGTTCCCGAGCGCGAAGGTCTACAACCCGCAGGGCCAGCGCTACGAGTCGGTCGACCGCAAGCTGCTGCTGAAGTACACCGAGTCCGAGCAGGGCCAGCTGCTGCACGAGGGCATCTCCGAGGCCGGTGCGATGGCCTCGGCGACCGCCGCCGGGTCGGCGTACTCCACCCACGGCGAGCCGATGATCCCCTTCTACATCTTCTACTCGATGTTCGGGTTCCAGCGCACCGGTGACTCGGTGTGGGCGATGGCCGACCAGCTGGCGCGCGGCTTCCTCATCGGCGCCACGGCCGGTCGCACCACGCTCACCGGCGAGGGGCTGCAGCACGCCGACGGGCACAGCCCGCTGCTGGCGGCGACCAACCCCGCGGTCGTGCACTACGACCCGGCCTTCGCCTACGAGCTCAGCCACATCATGAAGACCGGCCTGGAGCGGATGTACGGCTCGACCGAGGAGCACCCGCACGGCGAGGACGTCATCTACTACCTCACCGTCTACAACGAGCCGGTCCCCCAGCCCGCGGAGCCCGACGACGTCGACGTCGAGGGCATCCTCAAGGGCATCCACCGCGTCTCCACCGCCTCCGGGGACGGCCCGCGCGTGCAGCTGATGGCCTCGGGCGTCGGCTTCCCCTGGGTCGACCGGGCCGCGCGGTTGCTGGCCGAGGACTGGGGCGTGCAGGCCGACACGTGGTCGGTGACGTCGTGGAACGAGCTGGCCCGTGACGCCGTGGCCGCCGAGGAGTGGAACCTCCTGCACCCCGGCGAGGCCCCGCGCACGGCGTACGTCGCCGACACGCTGGCCACCGCCGACGGGCCGTTCATCGCCGTCTCGGACTACATGACCGCGGTCCCGATGCAGATCGCGCGCTGGGTCCCCGGCGACTACTGCGTGCTGGGCGCGGACGGCTTCGGCTTCGCCGACACCCGGCCCGCGGCGCGACGGTTCTTCCACATCGACGCCGAGTCCGTCGTGGTGCGCAGCCTGCAGGCGCTGGCCGACGCCGGCGAGATCGACCCCGGTCTGGTGCAGAAGGCCTTCGACCAGTACAAGGTCGACGACCCGACCGCCACCCGCGGGGTCGAGCAGGAGGGCGGGGACGCGTAGTCCTCCGCCCGCCTCTCACGCCTCGGCGAGCAGCTCCACCGGTCCGACCGGCGGCACGTAGCCGTTGCGCAGCAGCTGACGCCACCTGGCCCGCGAGTACGTCGCGGGCTGGGTGGTGCGCACGAAGTCGGTGACGATCCGCGCGAAGCGCTGTGGGTGGTCCTTGTGCGGGAAGTGCCCGCTGTTGGGGATCACCTCGACCCGTGACTTCGGCGCGAGTGCTGCCGCCAGGCTCGCGTGCCGCACGGGGATGACCCGGTCGTCGCGACCCCACACCACGCACATGGGCATGGCCTGGGTCAGGTAGGCGCGGTCGGCCATGGTGACGATCTGGCCCTTCCAGTCCACGACGGCCCGCACGACGTGGCGGATCGCGGCCCTGGCGGCCGGGTCCTTGAAGGAGTCGTAGATGTCGGCGACCTCGGCGAGGTCGTGGGTGCCCTTCAGCGGGAGCGACGACAGCGCCTTCATGCCGGCGACGCCGAGGTGGCGCACCCCGGGCAGCGTGGCCAGCCCCATGGCCTGGTGGAAACCCGGGGTGGTGATGGCACGGATGGCCGGGGACACCTCGGGGCCCAGGCCCCCCGACGCCACGAGCACGACCCGCTCGGTGCGCTCGGGGAACTGGTAGGCGAACTGCATGGCCACCCCGCCACCGAAGCTGTGCCCGATCACCGTGACCTTGTCGATGCCCAGGACCGTCAGCAGGTCGCGGACCCCGTTGGCGTAGCCGCCGACGCTGTAGTCCGCGCGCGGCTTGGCCGAGAGCCCGTGCCCGAGCAGGTCGGGGGCGATGACGGTGAAGCGCTTGGCGAGGTCGTCGATGACCGGTCCCCACGTGGTGTGGTCGCAGCCGAGCCCGTGCAGGAGCAGCAGTGCGGGCCCCTCACCGACCTTCACGTAGGCCCGTCGGTGGCTGTGGATCGTGAGGTACTGGACCTCGTGGGGGGTGCTCGGCACCGGGCCTCCTCGCATCGCGTGGGCCGTGTTCACCGGACGGGGGGCCGCGGTGCACGGTTGCGTTTGATCACTGTCACGTAGATTTCCCTTGCACGTAAGGGCATTCGTCGTTTCTTGACCCGACGGTGACCACGCCGGACCGAACAGGTCCGGAAAGCGGACACGGCGATGTCCTACCGTGGCGTCGTGCCGCGTGCCCCTCTCCCGCCCCGAGCCTCCGCGGCCAGTCGGCTGCGTCGGTCCGCGGGCGCCCTCAGCACCGCGGCCACCGCGGGCATGGAGGAGCAGCTCCCGTGGTTCTCCGAGCTGAGCGCCCAGGACCGTTCCTGGGTCGGGGTCATCGTCCAGGCCGGCGTCCAGAACTTCGTGGAGTGGTACGCCGCGGGCGGACCCACGCTCGGGACCCCGCAGGGGGGCACGGAGCTGGCCGCCACGGTCTTCGGTGCCGCGCCCCGCGCCCTGGCCGGCGTGATCACCCTGCAGCAGACCGTCGACCTCGTCCGGCTCTCGATCGACGTGGTGGAGGCCTCCGTGGACGACGTCCTCGAGGGCGAGGACGCCGAGGCGGTGCACGCGGCCATCCTGCGCTACGCCCGCGAGGTCGCCTTCGCGACCGCGGAGGTCTACGCCCGGGCCGCTGAGGCCCGGGGGGCGTGGGACGCCCGCCTGGAGGCCCTGGTCGTCGACGCCGTCCTGCGCGCCGAGACCGACGAGACGCTGCTCTCGCGCGCCAGCGCGCTGGGCTGGCGCGCCCGGGGCGAGGCGTGCGTGGTCATCGGCCGGGTGCCCGCCCAGCGCTCCGAGGCCGATCTGTTCGAGCACGCCCGCCACCTCGCGCGCGCCCTGGACCTCGACGCCCTCTGCGCCGTGCAGGGCGACCGGCTGGTGCTGCTGCTCGGCGGCGCGCACGACCCCCGCGCGGCCGGCACCGCGCTGCTCGACGTCTTCGACCCCGGCTCCCCCGTCGTCGTCGGCCCCCCGGTGGCGGACCTGGCCGAGGCCCAGCACTCCGCACGCATCGCCCAGGCGGCCTACCGGGTGGCGCCCGGCTGGCCGGACGCCCCGCGGCCGGTGCTGGCCGACGAGCTGCTGCCCGAGCGCGTCCTCGGCGGGGACGGGCACGCGCGCCGACACCTCGTCGAGGAGGTCTACCTCCCGCTCGTCGGCTCCGGCGAGGCGGTGGAGACGCTGCACGCCTACCTCGAGGGTCCGCGCTCCATCGAGGCCGCGGCCCGTGCGCTGTTCGTCCACGCCAACACCGTGCGCTACCGACTGCGTCGCATCACCGAGCTGACCGGTCACGACCCGACCACCCACCGCGGCGGGCTGGCGCTGCAGCTCGCGCTGATCCTGGGGCGGCAGGCCGGCCGATAGGCTCCGTTTGTGGGATCCCCACAACAAACGGTGGCTCAACTTCGTCGATGTCCCGCGTGAATCGTGGACCTCCTACCAGGCACAGTGAACACGTGCTCGTCATCGTCGCCCCCGGACAGGGTGCCCAGTCCCCCGGTTTCCTCACCCCCTGGCTCGAGGATCCCGCCTTCGCCGCGCGCTTCGAGTGGCTCTCCACCGTGGCCGGGCTCGACCTGGTCGAGCACGGCACCACCTCCGACGCCGAGACCATCCGTGCCACCGAGGTCGCCCAGCCGCTGCTGGTGGCCACCGGCCTGGTCGCCGCCCTGCAGCTCTTCCCCCACCCCGGGGACGCCTTCGAGCAGATCGGTGCGGTGGCCGGCCACAGCGTCGGCGAGATCGCCGCCGCCGCCGGCGCGCGCGTCATCACCGCCGAGCAGGCGATGGTCCTCGTCCGCGAGCGCGGCCTGGCGATGGCGGCGGCCTCGGGCCGCACCCCGACCGGCATGACCGCCCTGCTCGGCGGCGACCCCGAGGAGGTGGCCGCCGCCCTGGCCCGCCACGGCCTCACGGCGGCCAACGACAACGGTCCCGGGCAGGTCGTCGCCGCCGGCACCCTCGAGCAGCTCGCCGCGCTGAAGGCCGACCCGCCGGCCAAGGCACGACTGATGCCGTTGTCGGTCGCCGGCGCCTTCCACACCCACCACATGGCGCCGGCCGTGGAGCGGCTGGCCTCGCTCGCCCGCTCGGTCTCGGTGCACGACCCGCGCACCCGCGTGATCTCCAACCGCGACGGTCGCGTCGTCCACGACGGCCGCGACGTCCTGGCCCGGATCGTCGGGCAGATCGCCTCGCCCGTCCGCTGGGACCTGTGCATGGAGACGATGACCGACCTCGGGGTCACCGGCGTCCTGGAGATGCCGCCCGCCGGCACCCTCACCGGCATCCTCAAGCGCCAGCTCCCGGGCGTGGAGACCTTCGCCCTGAAGTCCCCCGACCAGCTGGATGCCGCGCGCGCCTTCTGCGACCGCCACGGCGAGTCGGCCGGGCTCGAGACCACCCCGACCTGGCGGATGGTCGTCTCGCCGGCCAAGGGCACCTTCCACCGCGACGCCGAGGCCGCCGACCTCGACGTGCTGCGTGCCGGTGCCGCCATCGGGGGCGTGGCCAGCCTGCGCGACACCGTGTCGGTCACCGCGGCGCACGGGGGGCAGGTCGTGGAGTGGCTGGTGGAGGACGGCGACCTCGTCTCCCCCGGCCAGCCGCTGCTGCGCCTGCACCCCGAGGGTGCCGCCTGATGCCGCTCCCCGCCTCCGGGCTGCGCTCGCAGCAGGGCGTGCCCCACGCCGCCCTGCTCGGCATCGGCGCCTACCGGCCCAGCCGGGTCGTCCCCAACAGCGAGGTCGTCGGGGGCATCGACTCCAGCGACGAGTGGATCCGGCAGCGCTCGGGCATCGAGAGCCGTCGCTGGGCCACCGCCGAGGAGAGTGTCCAGGTGATGGCCGTCGCGGCCGCCCGGCAGGCGCTGGAGCGCTCCGGGGTGGACGCACGACAGGTCGACTGCGTCGTCGTCGCCACGGTCAGCCACCTGCTGCAGACGCCGGCGCTGGCCACAGCGGTCGCCCACGAGCTCGGCACCGACCAGGCTGCGGCGTACGACGTCTCGGCCGCCTGCGCGGGCTTCTGCCACGGCATCGCGCTGGCCTCGGACATGGTGCGTGCCGGCAGTGCCGGGCACGTGCTGGTGATCGGGGTCGAGAAGCTCTCGGAGATGACCGACCCGACCGACCGGGGCACTGCCTTCATCTTCGCCGACGGCGCCGGCGCCGCGGTCGTGGGACCCAGCCCGACCCCGGGCATCGGCCCGGTCGTGTGGGGCTCCGACGGTGAGCAGTTCGACCTGATCCGCAACCGGGAGGACTGGCGCGACGTGCTGGCCTCGGACCACCCGCGGATGCCGCACCTGGTGATGCAGGGCAACGCGGTCTTCCGCTGGGCCTCGTTCGCGATGGCCAAGGTCGGCCTGCAGGCCCTCGACCGGGCCGGCCTGGCCGTCGAGGACCTCGACTGCTTCGTCCCCCACCAGGCCAACATGCGCATCACCGACGCCATGGCCCGCGCCATGAAGCTCCCCGACGGCGTGCGGATCGCCCGTGACATCGTCGACCAGGGCAACACCTCGGCCGCCTCGATCCCCCTCGCGCTGGACCGCATGGTCTCCGAGGGCGAGGCCCGGTCGGGCGACACCGCCCTGCTCATCGCCTTCGGCGCCGGCCTGGCGTACGCCGCCCAGGTCGTCGTCGTGCCCTGACCCCGGTCCGGGCAGCACCACCCAGCACCACCCAGCACCACCCAGCACCACCCAGCACCACCCAGCACCACCAGCCTGCACCACCCACCAGCACCACCACGAGAAGGAGAACCGCCTGATGGCCACCACCGAGGAGATCCGCAGCGACCTCGCCGAGATCGTCAACGAGGTCGCCGGTGTCGACGCCGACGACGTCCAGCTCGACAAGTCCTTCGTCGACGACCTCGACGTCGACTCGCTGTCGATGGTCGAGGTCGTCGTCGCCGCCGAGGAGAAGTTCGGCGTCTCGATCCCCGACGACGAGGTCAAGAACCTCAAGACCGTCGGTGACGCCGTCGCCTACATCGAGCGCGCCTCCGCCGCCTGATGGCTCCCACACGCGTCGTCGTCACCGGCCTCGGGGTCACCTCACCCGTCGGAGGTGACGTGCCCTCCACCTGGGAGTCCCTGCTCGCAGGGCGCTCCGGGGTGCGGGCACTCACCGAGGACTGGGCCGCAGACCTCCCCGTCCGCATCGCGGGCCGGGTGGCCGTCGAGCCCACCGAGGTCCTCGAGCGGGTCAAGGCCCGCCGCCTGGACCGCTCCTCCCAGCTCGCGATGGTCGCGGCCACCCAGGCCTGGGCCGACGCGGGGCTCGAGGGGACGGCCGACGAGGGTGGGCTGGACGGCGACCGCGTGGGGGTGGCCTTCGCCTCCGGGATCGGCGGCGTGACCACGCTGCTGTCGAACTACGACACGATGCTGGAGAAGGGCCCCCGCCGGGTCTCCCCCCTGGCCGTGCCGATGCTGATGCCCAACGCCCCTGCGGCCACCATCAGCCTGATGGTGGGCGCGCGGGCCTTCGCCAGCACACCGGTCTCGGCGTGCGCCTCCGGCAACGAGGCCATCGCCCTGGGCCTGGACCAGCTCCGGCTCGGACGCGCCGACGTCGTCGTGGTCGGCGGCACCGAGGCGGCGATCCATCCGCTCAACATCGCGGCCTTCGCCAACATGATGGCGCTGTCGAAGACCGCCAGCGGTCCCGAGGGCGGCGACCCCACCACGGTCTCGCGCCCCTGGGACACCGCCCGTGACGGCTTCGTCCTGGGCGAGGGCGCCGGCTGCCTGGTCCTCGAGACCGAGGAGCACGCTCGTGCTCGCGGAGCACGCGTCTACGCGACCGTGCTCGGCGCGGGCGTCACCGCCGACTCCCACGACATCGCCCAGCCCGACCCCCAGGGCCGCGGCGGCACCCGGGCCATCGCCCGGGCGCTGGCCGAGGGCGACGTGGACCCGGCGGACGTCGCGCACGTCAACGCCCACGCCACCTCCACGCCCCAGGGCGACGTGGCCGAGGGCCTGATGCTGCACGCCACCTTGGGCTCGCACGCCACCGACGTGGTCGTGACCTCGACGAAGTCCATGACCGGGCACCTGCTCGGCGGCGCGGGCGCGCTCGAGGCGGTGGCCACGGTGATGGCCCTGCACCACCGGGTCAGCCCGCCCACGATCAACCTCGACGAGCAGGACCCCCGGGTCGACCTCGACATCGCGACCAAGGCCCGCGACCTTCCGCTGGGCGACATCGTCGCCCTCAACAACAGCTTCGGCTTCGGCGGCGCCAACGTGGCCGTGGCCTTCGGGAGCGTGTGATGACCGTCCAGACCCAGCCCGCCCCGGTGCGACCGGCCAAGCCGCCGAGGGAGGAGGACCCCCGGCACCCGCTGAAGCGCCTGGGGGCCCTGCTCGACGACGGCAGCCTGGAGCTCATCTCCCCCGACGACGACTCCGGCATGCTGGCCGTGGTCGGCACCGTCCGGGGCGCCCCGGTCGTCGCCTTCTGCTCCGACGCGACCGTGATGGGCGGGGCGATGGGTGACCTGGGCTGCCGGGTCGTGGTCGACGCCTACCACCGCGCCATGACCGACAGGGTCCCGATCATCGGCCTGTGGCACTCCGGCGGCGCACGGCTGGCCGAGGGCGTGCTGAGCCTGCACGCCGTGGGCAGGATCTTCCAGGTGATGACCCAGGCCTCCGGCCGCATCCCCCAGATCTCCGTCGTCCTGGGCCCCGCCGCGGGCGGCGCCGCCTACGGGCCGGCCCTCACCGACGTCGTCATCCTCGGGCCCGAGGGCCGGATCTTCGTCACCGGTCCCGACGTCGTCCGGTCGGTCACCGGCGAGGACGTCGACATGCTCCGCCTCGGTGGCCCCGAGCCGCACGGGCGCCGCTCCGGCGTGGTCCACGTGCTCACCGAGAGCGAGCAGGAGGCCCTCGACCGCGCCCGTGGCCTGGCCTCCCTGCTCGGGTCCCAGGGCAGCCTGCGCCTGGCCGACGTCGACGACCGGGACCTCGGCGCCCTGCTGCCGGAGTCGCGCAAGCGCGCCTACGACGTGCACCCCCTGGTCGAGTCGCTGCTCGACGAGGGCTCGGTGCAGGAGCTGCACGCCCGCTGGGCCCCCAACATCGTCACGGCCCTCGGCCGCCTGGGCGGTCGCACCGTCGGCGTGGTGGCCAACAACCCGCTGCGCCTGGGGGGCTGCCTGGACTCGCTGTCCGCGGAGAAGGCCAGCCGCTTCGTGCGGATGTGCGACGCCTTCGCCATCCCCCTGGTCGTGGTCGTCGACGTCCCCGGCTACCTGCCCGGGGTCGGTCAGGAGTGGGACGGGGTCGTGCGCCGAGGCGCGAAGCTCCTGCACGCCTTCGGCGAGTGTGTCGTGCCGCGCGTGACCCTGGTGACCCGCAAGACCTACGGCGGCGCCTACATCGCGATGAACGCCCGCTCCCTGGGCGCCACCCGGGTCCTGGCCTGGCCCGGCGCCGAGGTGGCCGTCATGGGCGCCGTGGCCGCGGTGCGGATCCTGCACCGCCGGCGCCTGGCCGAGGTCTCCCCCGACATCCGGCCCCAGGTCGAGGCCGAGCTGGCCGCCGAGCACGAACGGATCGCCGGCGGCGTCGAGAAGGCCGTGGAGATCGGGGTCGTGGACGAGGTCGTCGACCCGGCCCGCACGCGCAGCGCGATCGCGCACGCGATCGACGCGGCCGTCCAGGCCAGCGGCGTACGACGGGGCCACCACGGCAACATCCCGCTGTGACCGCGGACCCGGATCCGCACCGCGGGCGGGGGTTTGCGTAACTCCCGCCCGGTCTGTGACGTTGTCATGACGTCCATCACAGGGAGGTCCACATGACGACGCACCAGCCGGTCCTGCGGCCGTTGCTCGCCCTCGCGGTCGTGCTCATCGGCGCGCTCGTGCTCACCCTCGCGCCGCTCGCTCCGGCCGACGCGGGCAAGGGCAAGGCGATGGCGGAGTACGCCCAGACCTTCCGGGGCAACGGCACCCTGCACGAGGGCTGCCGCAACTACCGCTACAAGTACAAGATCACCCCGCCCGAGGACGCCGACACCTGGGCGCTGGAGACCTTCCTGACCGACCGTCGCGGCACCACCATCGCCTCGGACGGCATCTTGAAGGGCGCGGCGAAGGCGAAGGGCACCTCGCGCTTCCGCTTCTGCCGGGAGAACACCGTCCCCGGCAGGTTCAAGCTGCGTGGGAAGTTCACCTACAAGGTCGGGTTCGACACCTTCGACGGCTGGATCGAGCCGACCTTCTTCCGCCTCAGGGCACAGTGAGGGTCACACCACCTGGTGCAACCACCGGACCGGGGCGCCGTCGCCGGCGTGCCGGAAGGTCTCGAGCTCGTCGTCCCACGGCTTGCCGAGCAGCTTGTCGATCTCCTCGAGCAGCGTGACCTCACCGAGCGCCGACTTCACGACCGCGGCCTTGAGGCGGTCCTCGGGGATGAGGATGTCGCCGTGCAGGCCGGTGACGGCGTGGAAGACGCCGAGCTCGGGGGTGAAGGAGTAGCGCGAGCCCTCCGTGGAGGGTGTCGGCTCCTCGGTGATCTCGAAGCGCAGGTGGTTCCAGCCGCGCAGCGCGGAGGCCACCGCCGCCGCCGTCCCGGCCGTGCCGGTCCACGAGAGCTCCGCACGGTAGCTGCCGGACTGGGCCGGCTGCGGGGTCCAGTCGAGGTTCACGGGCGCACCGAGGACACCGCCGACGGCCCACTCCACGTGCGGGCACAGCGCAGACGGCGCTGAGTGCACGTAGAAGACGCCCCTCGTCGCGGTGCGGGTGGCAGTGTTCGTGGTCACCTGGACCTCCTTCATCTCCGGCGCGAGCTACGCCTTCCCCAGCGGGCTCGCCATCGAGATGACCTGGACGTCAGGTCAGTCACGTGCGTATGTGGTTGTGGGGTCCATTGTGACCGATGGGGCCCCTGAGCACCAGTAGCGGCGCCCGCGTCACGTCGGCGTGTCCCGGTCAGCTGCCCAGGGACATGACCGTCGAGAGCACCTCCTCGGCGATGCCCAGGCCCCCCAGGTGGCTCTCCCCGTCGATGACGCTCATCGCGGCGTCCGGGAGCCGGTCCACCACGTGTGCGCCGTGGTGGAAGGGCACGATGTGGTCGTCGTCGCCGTGCCACCAGCGCACGGGGACCCGGACGTCGGCCAGCGCGAAGCCCCACTCACGGGTGAACAGGATGAGGTCGTGGATCGGCGCCGAGGTCTGGAAGCGGCTGCCGTTGAGGAGGTCGTCGAGGAACATCGCCTTGAACTCGGGGCGTCCCAGGAGGTTCTTGTCCCCGGGCGGCTGCACGGCGGCGTAGAGGTCCAGCCCGGGGCCCGCCACCGGCCTGGCCAGCCGGATCAGCTGGGTCAGAGCCACACCGAGGGGCACCCGCCCCGCCCTCAGCAACGGCGAGAGCCACTTGGCCAGCTGGATCACCCCTCCGGCGGCGGCATCCGGTCCCAGGACGGGCGCGACCCCGCCGAGCACGGCGATCCCCTGCACCCGCTCACCCAGAGCGGCGCCGGCCGCCAGCACGTAGGGCCCACCACCGGACAGCCCGACCAGCCGCACGGTGTCCACGGCCAGGGCATCGAGCAGCAGCTCGAGGTCGCCGGCCCAGTCCAGGAGCTGGGGGTACAGGTGCGGGGTGGACGACCCGATCCCCGGTCGGTCGATGCCGATGATCCGCAGCCCGTGCTGCTCGGCGTACGCGCGGGCCTCGAACGGGATCTGACGGCGCGCACCGGGGGTCCCGTGCATCCACACGATCGCCGACCCCCGCGGGCTGCCGTACTCGGCGAAGCTGAGGCGGCGACCGTCGCGCACCGCGACGCTGCCCTCCAGGGCTGGTCTCTTCACGTCCTTCACGCCCCGTAGTGTGACAGCCCTCTCAGCCACCGCGGCCCCGGTACCCCTACGCTGCGGCCATGAGCCACGCGTCCGCGCCCACGCCCGCACCGGGCGACGCGGGGACCCTGCGCCTGACCGGCAACCGGTGGCGGTCCCTCACTGTGGCCCTCGTCGGCGCCGCGCTCGTGCTGGTGCTCGGCAGCTGGTGGGCCACCCACCCCGCCGACCTACCCGTCCGCGACGGGCACGTCACAGCCGTGACGACGCCCGGACGCCCGGTGTACGTCGGCGTCTACTCCGGCGCGGCCGACGACCGGGTGCTGCGGGTGGGTGGCGTGCACGTCCACACCGATGCGACCGTCCCGGTGGTCGTGGAGCCACTGCTGTGCCGGGGAGGCTCGGTCAGCGTCACCTCGGACGCGGCGGCCTTCTGCACCGAGCTGATGCCGCCCGACGGCCAGCAGCTCGGCCCCGGGGACTCACTGCTGGTGAAGGTGACCGGTGACGAGGCCGGTGCGGCCTTCGTCGCCCGGGTCTCGGTGACCTTTCGCAGCGGCCTGCGCGTCGGCACCAGCCCGGCGGGGACCAGCGCCGTCATTGCGATCGTGCCGCCGACGTCCTGAGACCTACTCGGCGGCCGACTCCAGCGCGCTGGCCCGCTCGGCGGCGTCGGTGATCTCCTCGGCATCGATCGCGTCGGTGCGGTGGAACCAGGTGAGCGCCTCGGTCGGGCGTCCGGCGGCCTCGAGCGTGTCGGCGTAGGCGTAGCGCAACCGCACCACCCAGGGCTCGCGGCTCTTGTTCATCAGCGGGGCCTGCTCCAGCACCCGCAGAGCAGCGTCGAGCTGACCCATGTCGCGTCGGGCACCGGCCTCGACGATGGTCATCTCGGCCTTCGCCGGGGCGGCGAAGTTGGCCACCGACGGGCTCTGCGCCAGCTTCACGGCCTGCTGGGGCTGGCCCAGTGCGCGGTGGCAGTCGGCCATGATCGGCAGGTAGTCGGTGGCGCCGTTCATGCGCTTGGCGGCCCGCAGCTCGGCCAGTGCCTCGGAGTAGTGACCCGCCGCGTACGCCGCCTCGCCGGCGGCCTCCCGCACGACGGCGAGCCGAGGAGCGCGGGCGCGCGCGGCCAGCGCGTGCTGGTAGGCGGTCTCGGGGTCCTCGTCCACCAGCAGGCCGGCGGCCGCCAGGTGGCGGGCAACGCGGGACGCGAGCTTCTCCGGGAGACCCTTCAGCTGCGCCGCGACCCCGCGGTCCAGCTCCTTGCCGGTGATGTCCTCGGGCAGCTCCGGACCGTCGTACACGGCCTGGTCGGCGGTCCGGGGGCCACGCTCCTCACGGGGCGGGCGGCCGGCACGCGAGAACGAGCGACCACCGGAGCCGGCGCTGTCGCCACGTCGCTGGTCGCTGCCGCCGCGGCGCTGGTCACCGGACCCGCGGCGCTGCTCGCCACTGCCGCCTCGTCGCTGGTCGCTGCCGCCGCGGCGCTGGTCGTTCCCACGAGTCGGACGACCGCCGCGACCGGACGGGTTGTTCCCGGAGCGTTCCTGAGCCACGTCGTTGGTTCCTCTCACAAATGCGCGTAGGGGCCACCTTGCGGTGGCCCCTACGGAGTGTATGTCCGGCGGCGTCCTACTCTCCCACGACCTCGCGGTCGCAGTACCATCGGCGCTGAAAGGCTTAACTTCCGGGTTCGGGATGGGACCGGGTGTTTCCCTTTCGCTATGGCCGCCGTAACTCTGGCGACTCACCACACCCCTAACTACCCGTGCGGGGTTGGGGGGTGGTGGTCAAACTTGTGTGTTTGTGTGTGGACGCGAACATGTGCGCTGGCGTGTTGTCTCAGTCAGTCGACACTGTGTTTGTGTGTCTTGTTGAGTGAGTGTGGGACAAGCCCTCGGCCTATTAGTACCGGTCGGCTGGGCATTGCTGCTGTACACCTCCGGCCTATCAACCCAGTGTTCTGCTGGGGGCCTTACCCGGTTAACCCGGTGGGAAACCTCATCTTGAAACGTGCTTCCCGCTTAGATGCATTCAGCGGTTATCACTTCCGAACGTAGCTAACCAGCCGTGCCCCTGGCGGGACAACTGGCACACCAGAGGTTCGTCCATCCCGGTCCTCTCGTACTAGGGACAGCCTTTCTCAAGTTTCCTGCGCGCGCGGCGGATAGGGACCGAACTGTCTCACGACGTTCTAAACCCAGCTCGCGTGCCGCTTTAATGGGCGAACAGCCCAACCCTTGGGACCTACTCCAGCCCCAGGATGCGACGAGCCGACATCGAGGTGCCAAACCATCCCGTCGATATGGACTCTTGGGGAAGATCAGCCTGTTATCCCCGGGGTACCTTTTATCCGTTGAGCGACCACGCTTCCACATGCCGTGGCCGGATCACTAGTTCCGACTTTCGTCCCTGCTCGACATGTCTGTCTCACAGTCAAGCTCCCTTGTGCACTTACACTCGCCACCTGATTGCCAACCAGGCTGAGGGAACCTTTGAGCGCCTCCGTTACATTTTAGGAGGCAACCGCCCCAGTTAAACTACCCATCAGGCACTGTCCCTGATCCGGATAACGGACCTAGGTTAGACATCTAGTACGACCAGAGTGGTATTTCAACGTTGACTCCACAACCACTGGCGTGGCTGCTTCACAGTCTCCCACCTATCCTACACAAGCCGAACCAAACACCAATACCAAACTATAGTAAAGGTCCCGGGGTCTTTCCGTCCTGCCGCGCGTAACGAGCATCTTTACTCGTAGTGCAATTTCGCCGAGTCCACGGTTGAGACAGTGGGAAAGTCGTTACTCCATTCGTGCAGGTCGGAACTTACCCGACAAGGAATTTCGCTACCTTAGGATGGTTATAGTTACCACCGCCGTTTACTGGGGCTTAAATTCTCCGCTTCGAGATTGCTCTCTAACAGGTCCTCTTAACCTTCCAGCACCGGGCAGGAGTCAGTCCGTATACATCGTCTTACAACTTCGCACGGACCTGTGTTTTT